>JARRJQ010000302.1:0-4548 GCA_037388985.1 Desulfobacterales bacterium
TCTTCGCCTAAAGGCTTCGCCGGGACACGCGCGGCGGGGCCGAGTTTCAAACCGCAGGCATACTATAGTATGTCGAGGATTTGAAATGAGGCACCAATCCTGCCAAAAAAGGCGGGAGGCCAAAAGACATTTTTGAGATGGGTTCTAGTAAGGTTCAGGGATTCAGGGTTCTGCTCATCGCTTAAGGATAGGAGGCCTGGAAGCTTGGAAGCAAGAAAGCTTTTGAGCCTTTAAATATCTGAGCCTTCCAGTTTAGCGATGAGCTGTGGGCTCATTTCTGAACCTGCGTGTGGGGTTATAGCGCGAAGCGCGAAGCCCCAAACGTCGAACCCGCAACCTTATTTAGCATAGATGAAACTTTCTGCAACTCAACCTGCCTTCGCAAAACTGTTCCGCATTAAAAGGTGATTATTGACGATGATTGCTCTTTGTCAATCGAGGCTTATCTTAAGATCAGTATGAAAAGGCTTTTTGGAAATACGGTCGGTCTTAAACCGAATCAAATTCGAAGACTTGAAAACTTTTATCGGCGTCGCGTTCAGCCGCGATTCTTAATCAGCCAAGAACTGGCCCGCGACTTGAGCAAGCTATCCTATGAGATCCGCCGTCAGATCGGCATGCTCATTGACCGCCAAGGCAAAGTGGCATATGTGATTATCGGAGACCACAAAAAGATTGTTATTCCTTCCATCGATGAATACCGAGCTGCACCTGGCCGATTAAAAGGATTGCGATGTATTCACACCCATTTGGACCATGAACCGCTGACTGATGATGATCTGACTGATTTGGCCTTGCTCAGGCTTGACCTCATGGCTGCTGTTATCAATGGTGACGCGGGAACAACCGAGCAGATTTACGCGGCCCATATTATACCGACCAACTCAGATGGCAAACCGTATCGAATTCTTCCTCCGCTGGCGCCATCCAAACTGGATATAAACTGTGTGGCATTAATCCAGGCACTCGAAGCCGAACTTATACGCCTGAGCGGAGGGCGCAAAGCAGATTCCGCAAAAGAAAAGGCATTGCTGGTCAGTGTGTCATCAACTTCAAAAAGCCAGGCGTTAGAATCGCTTGCTGAGCTGAATGCACTTGCAAAATCCAGTGGAATCGAAGTCATCGGCAGTGTTGTTCAACAGCGAAAACCTCTGAAGAGCCGATTCCTGATTGGCCACGGAAAACTGCAAGAGCTGGCCATCGGGGCATTGCAGAAGGCAGCGTCTGTTATCATATTTGACCAGGAATTAGATGCTTCCCAGATACGAGCCATTACCGATCAAATCGAACTAAAAGTCATAGACCGAACTCAGTTGATATTGGATATTTTTGCGCAGCGCGCCCAATCCCGCGAGGGCAAGCTACAGGTGGAGTTAGCGCAATTGAAATATTTGCTTCCCCGCTTGATTCTTAAAAATACGGCCATGTCGCGTTTAACCGGTGGAATCGGGGGGCGCGGACCCGGGGAAACCAAACTGGAAATCAATCGAAGGCGCGCCCGGGATCGAATCGCAAATCTCGAAAAGCAATTAATGGCCGTGCGCAAACACCGAAAGCAGCAACGGTCGCAGCGACAGAAAAAGGGACTGCCGGTTATTTCGATCATCGGCTACACGAATGCAGGCAAATCCACCCTGTTAAATGCGCTGACCAAAAGCAATGTTTTGGCTGAAAGCCGACTTTTCGCGACCCTGGATCCTTCCAGCCGTCGACTAAAATTTCCAAGAGATACAGAGGTCATTATTACCGATACCGTCGGGTTTATTAGGGATCTGCCCAAGGACCTTCTGGTCGCTTTTCGTGCAACGCTTGAGGAGTTAGAAAATGCCGATCTATTGCTGCATGTTATTGATGTCAGCAATCCGCATTATTTGGCTCAAATCGATTCGGTCGAACAGATTATTTCCGATTTAAATTTAGAGCATGCAGCTCTCATTCGTGTCCTGAACAAAACCGATCTGATTAACCCGGCGATAACCCAAAAACTGAGCCATACTCTTGATGGAACGGCCATTTCAGCCATACAGAAATCAACCCTCCTGCCTCTAATCCATCGGATGGAAATCCTAATAGAAAACACCCGTCGGCATTAACGCAAAGGCAATTGTTGTCTTGGCATCACTATCGGCAATAGACAGCCTTCAGCGCAATGAACGGCATTGAATAACAAATAGCTGACCGCGGACAAATTTAGTTGACAACTTTAAAAAACTAACGATAAAGAATAACGCTTATGGATGTTGAACATGCAAAGAGAATAGGCATCGCAGCGGCTTACAACGGTGCCAGGGTGCTAAAAGCGCATTTCGGTAATATTTCTCAGATTAGTCGAAAGGGAGCTTTTGATCTGGTTACTGAAGCAGATACCGAGTCCGAGAAGCAGATTATTAAAACAATTCATGAGGCATTTCCTGATCACGCCATTTTGGCTGAGGAAAGCGGCACAGGAAAAGAAAATTCAGCATATCAATGGATAATTGACCCCCTGGATGGTACAATAAATTATACCCATCAATTGCCGATTTTCACGATTGCCATCGCCCTGGCTTTGGAGGGAAAAATTGTATTTGGATTGGTACTCAATCCGATGGATGGCGAGCTTTTCTCAGCATTATCCGGTAAAGGTGCGGAGTTAAACGGCAAGTCCGTTAAAATATCATCCACCGCATCGGTTCACGACAGCCTGCTGGCGACCGGATTTCCCTATAATTTTGGGGAAATCATTGAACCGACCATGAAGCGATTCAGCGTGTGCCAGGATGCATCTCAAGGTGTCCGCCGGCTCGGGTCTGCAGCCCTCGACATTTGCTATGTGGCATGCGGCAGATTTGATGGCTTCTGGGAGCAAAACCTTAAAATCTGGGATATGGCCGCTGGCGCCATCATTGCCGCAGAAGCCGGTGCGGTCGTTACCGATTTTTCAAACCAGCCTTTTTCAATAAATCAAAAAGAAATTCTGGTCACCAATGGCCATATCCATCAAGAGATGCTCTCCTTGCTGGACCTAAAAAAGTAAAACCCATAACAAAAGGTTGAGCCCGTTGCCCGTTAGCCGGTTAATACGATAAAATCAGACATTTTTCCTTTTTAAACCGGCTTAACTGGCTCAACCGGCCAACCTAAAACCGCGATCTATCCATTTTAAGATAGGCTGAAGAAGTGGTTTCAAAACGTCAGATCGCGTTCGAGAGCCCCGCTTGCCAGCGGGATTTCACTTCTATTTTTATCAAAATTATGGAGTTCAACAAGCGTCCCGCGGATTGAAAACGGAGCGTACACGTCAGTACGTGAGTATTTCAATCCGCGGGACAACACAGCTATCGGACGCTAGATGGCGTTTTGAAACCACTTCTAAAGTCTGCCAGACTCAAGCTTCTGATAAAAAAACTCAACCTGTTTCTGAATCGAGCTGCTTTCTTTTAATCCCCGCTCGATAGAATGGATAGAATGGAGGGCTGTGGCGTGGTAACGGTTAAAGGCCTTGCCGATACTCTGAAGGGGTGCATCCGTATAACGGCGTGAAAGGTAAATCGCCATTTGTCGAGGCCTTACAAGACTTTGTTTTCGTGATCGCGAAACGATTTCTTTAGCTGAACAATTATAATATTTACAAACCAGTTTCTTAATCGCATCAATTGTGATTTTTGCACGCTGACGCACCATGTTTTTGACCACACTCGCTGCCAGACTCAAATCGATCGGGCCTCCTAACAGCGATGATTTGGCAACCACACCATTTAGACCGCTTTCAAGCTGTCGGATATCTTCGGTCAGCTCGCCAGCCAGATAATTAATAACCTCATCGGGTATCTCATAGTCATTGATCTGCGCTTTTTTTCTCAAGATGCGAACCCGCGTCCTGAAGTCGGGCGGATCAATATTGGAAATCAGGCTGCAAGACAGGCGTGATCTTAATTTATCGTTAAGTTTCGGGATATCGCCGGGTAAATAACAGCTGGAGAAAATAATTCGTTTGTGAGCTTCAAAAAGCGAATCTAACGTTAGCGCCAGTTCCACCTGAGTTCTTTCCTTACCGCTGAGGTAATGAACATCTTCAAGAAGCAAGACATCACATTTATCTCTGTATTTTCCCTTAAATTTGTTAATTGAGTCTTGACGAAAGGCCTGCACCATCTCATTGCTGAAATCTTCTGCCGTAATATAATAAACCCGCTCGTCGGGATATTCCGATAAAACATGATGGCCGATAGCCTGTGAAAGGTGACTCTTGCCAAGACCGGTATTGGAAAGCAGCAACAGGGCATTGGGCTGGTGATCTTTACGTGAAGCCAGTGAAAGCGAGGCCGAATAGGCAAAATCATTGTTGGCGCCTACAACAAAATGATCGAAGGTGAAATCCCGTCTTAAAAATCGACCGCTGTGAGGACGGACAAAATCATTTGGAAGTGGTAATTGATGATTCAGACGCTGCCCTGAGGAGGAGGAGAAGGATGATGAGCTCGGTTTTCGATTGTTGCCAATTACAAAAGAAAGCTTACATAAATCACGGGTCGCTTTATTCAGTTCGGCAACGATCAATTCCGCATA
>JARRJQ010000303.1:0-4539 GCA_037388985.1 Desulfobacterales bacterium
AGAGAAGCCTCAAGTACGCTTCTGAAGACGTTTGTCCAGGAATAGTTTTTAACCAGCTCGCGTGTTTGCGAAACGGACCTTCTTCTCAGCAAATTGAGTTCCGATATCATTTCAGCGCAGCTCTCAGCGTATCTGAAATCATGCCCTGCCCTTATTAAATTGGGCAGACCCCCGTATTTCGTTGTCACAACCGGCAGGTTGCATGCCATGGCTTCAAATATGGAAAGGGGAATTTCGATGCAGGCCCCTTCCGAAAAAACCGGGAAAAGATAGCAATCCGCACACTGATACAGTTCTTCAATTTTTTCCAGATAGCCGGAGATGATAATGACTCCCCTGGCCTTCAAGTCCCCGACCAGCTTCTTATCCTCTGGATAAGTTGAGCTGCCGATGACGACGGCCTGCACCGCATCCAATTGCTGAATCTGATCTAAAAAGTGAATATTTCGATTGCGGTTTATATGCCCCACATGCAAGACAATATATCTGTCAGCTGCAAAACCGTATTTGCTGCGTAGTGCTTCTTTCCTCCCGGGGCTTGCAGGGGTAAATTTCCGGAGATCAACTCCGGATGCAATCCGTTTAACCTCGCAGCCCAACCCATTCAGGGTCTGCTGTGTTTTTTCAGATTGCGCCAGGACCAGATCCGGTGCAAGGAAGGGAACGATCTTCTTAACGATCGCAGAGTACCGGCGCGGTTGCAGCGTTATCAGGATTGTTCGGGTGCCGCGCCCGTAGAACTTTAAAACCTTGGCCCGCAGAAAACTGTAAATCGTTGCCTGGGCAGTCGGCAAATAGAATATAAGACCCGGATTAAACGCCTTAATTTTGCTTCTAAGATATGAGCTGATGAATAATTTATTTTGCGGCAACGCTTTTGAGCACACCTTTTCTATCTCGCCTTTGATATTATCGGACCGACCGATGGCCAGCACGTCAAAATCCCTGCTCAGCTCTTTGATTAAATTGAATACAAATAATTTGACACCCTCATCAAAGGGCCTTCTTAAGGCTTCCGAAACGATACAGATTTTAAAACGCATGCCGGTGTCGACCGTCTGAAACACCAAATTTCATTTTTAATTTAAACTTTTTTTGGAAAAATCTCTAAAATAGGCCGGCGCGATGGTGACACTGGGCCGGCCCGTATAATCAGGAGAATTGCGTCGGATATTTTCCAACTCCTTTCCCGACAGCAGGATACGGGCTTTTATTTTATCCGGGACATAAAAAGTGATGCCCTGCAAATCTTCGATCCTCGGAACGAAATCGCCTTTTAGGGGATCTTTGATGCCTTGAATTTGGATGATGGTTTCGCCGTTTTCAGATTTATAGGTCCAGTCCAGATAGCGCTGATGGATATAATAGTTTAACAGTCCGGAGGTGGTTGTGATGTAAATATTGCCGGCCTTAAACTCTGCAGCCAGGTTTCTCAAAGCCTTTTGTGTTTCTGCCGGAATAAACGGAAGGCTGTCTCCATTTTTGCCCAGATGCGTGTAAACAATCATATACCCGTGCTTTTGTTTCAACCGCGCGATCACCTTGCTTGAAACCGATTGCGCCAGGCCCCGGGCATCGGCGCCGGTGCCGACTCCCCTCCAGCCATTATCGAATCTCATGAATTCATATAGTTTTTGCCCGTCATCCAGCCTGGTAATTTTGACCAACTCGTTGCCTCGATGGAGGGCATATTTCTTGTTTCCAAGGACCCCCAACACATTTTTGGCAAATTCCTTGCCGATGTTTACAACCGAAGGGATCGGATGATCCGCATCGAACAGGTCCAAAAAAGCGCCCGGCGCAACCGGCACGGACTGACCGGTGATCATCGTCACCCGCCCCAGCCAGGCAAATCTTATTCCATAGGCCAGCGTCAGATCGGCATGGTATTCCTTCGATCGCGGATGGTCGCCCAGACCGAAGGTAACATCATCGCCGAGATTGGATTTTGACTTCGCATGGTCGATCCATACGTCCAGCCTGCAGCTGGTATTCTTTAATTCCGTCAATGCCCGCACGGCATCTTCTCTGGTGAAATTCTCTTTTTCCCCGTATGAGTGCAGGAAGTCGATGTATCCGGCTTTTACATAACGCCGGATGGTTTCTGAAATCTGCGGATCTTTCGAAAAATAGCCGATCGTGCCGGCGCGGGGTTCATAGAAAAAGAAGCTGTTGCCGATATCCAGACCGATCCCGGTTCCCATGTCCGCCGTCATCTCTTCGGTGTTGATGAACCTGTTGATCTCGATAAATTCCTGAAGCGTCCCGGTGTTGTCGATATCGCTGCTGATGGCCATGGCGGCGCGATACGGAAATGGAAATTTGCGCAGAGCCACCGGGGAATCCGTGTGATATCGGCCGGCGTAAGCTTTATTGATTTCATGGACTCTTATTAAATAGGTAATGCCGGCCGCCATAACCGCACCCAGGATGCAGGCCGCAATGCCGGTACCGATTCTGCGAAGGTAAGTGACATTCATGGAAAATGGTCGGCTCATTCTTTTTTCGGGGACAGGGGGTCTGCGGCGCCGAATCCGCGAACCGAACCGGCCCGCAGCAACATTCGCCGCCGTCTGCCGGCAATTGCCCGCCGGTACACGGCAACGGTTTTATCGGCAATGCCCTCCCAGGAAAGCTCCCGGGGTGCCATGCGGTATGCGTTTTCCCCCATTTCTTTTCGCAGTTTCTTGTTCTGCAACAGGGCGATAATGCTTTCAGCCAGTTTCTGCGGGTCTCCGGGGGGAACGATATAGCCGGTTCGACCATGATCGACAACCTCCGGCAGGCTGCCCACCTCGGTGACGACAACCGGCTTTTTAAAGGCATAGGCCAGCGGAACGATGCCGCTCTGCGACGCGTCGGTATAAGGCAGGACAACGACACCGGCTCTTTGAAACAGCTCGGCCACCATCTCATCGGGTATGCGCTGGTTGTAGACAATGAATTTATCTTTATTGACCATCATTTCGTAATATGGCTTCAAATCTTCTCCGCGGCCGGCAATAATTATTTTAAGGCCGGGGCGGACCCGGGAAATCAGCGGCTCCGCTTCGATGAGATATTTCAACCCCTTGTAAGCCCATATTCTTCCGAAGAACAAAAGGGTATCGTCCTCCTCGGCCACAGCACGCGTCATGTATCGGCGGTAGATGGAATTTACGCCTCTGGGCAGGACATTGATTTCTTCAGGCGGCCGGGTGGATTTTGCGGCCAGCTCCTGCTTCAGCGCTTTACCGTGCACAATGATCTGATCCGCGTATTTCGCAGCAAGTTTATGGGTAAATTGCGGAATTTTAGACGATTCCCGATCACCGCTATGCAGGGTGACGTCATGAATTGTCGTCACGATGGCGCGGGCGCGAAAAAAAGGAAGCGCAAAATTGAACCAGGGATGTCCCCGCTGAATATGCAGAACATCGGGCTGCAGTTTATTAATCTGTTTTACCATTTTGTAGACAAACGGCAGATTTGCCGGCTGACGCAGCCTGGGTTGAACGTATGGCGTTAAATTTGTCCCGGCACTGATTTTATCGTGAAACCGTTTGGCCTGTTTATCGGGTATCATCAAAACAACGTCAACGCGCTTCGCCAGTGCTTCGGCCAGCTCGATGGTGTACTCGATATTCGTAAAGGCAATCATCACGACGCGCATGCGCGGTGGTTCTGCGGACAAAGAATCCTGGCTCGCGGCGTCGACAAGCGGCATAATGGAGGTCATTTTGATATTTCGGGAAGGTGCTCTTACACCTGAACGACGGGTTTTGTTAATTCGCCTTTTTCGGACCACAATTGGCGCAGAAGCGCCACATCCTTTAACGAAAAAACCTTAAAGGCAAAAACTAAGATCACATACGCCGCTGCCGAAACCGGTATCAGAACAAACAGAGGCATGTCCTTGAGCAAAAAAATAAGCAGCCCCAAAACAACCGATGCGGCCAGCGGCTTTTTGGCGAGATGCAAAAAGCCGATTTTAAACAGACGTTTTGAATTCACCCGGTACTGGTAGATAAAGGTAATGAAGGTGGCGGTGATATTGGCAATCCCCGCACCCACAAAGCTCAATCGGGGAATAAGTGTTAAACACAGAGCGATGTTGCAAACCATGCCGATAATGTTCGCATTCAGATTGGCCTTCTGATTATCGCTGGATATCAGCGCACTGGCCAGAATTTGATTGAACCCGTTTAGAATTAATATCCAGATCAGGATTCTGAGGACCGCGACCGACGGCAAAAATTCGGCCTTAAAAATCAGATTTATAAATTTATCGCCCAATACGGTTATACCGGCAATAATGGGCAGAATGATAATAAAAAAATAGCGCACCGATTCGGTACAGACAAACTTAAATTTTTCCGGGGATGATTTATACAATCTGAAGATTGTCGGCCGGACGGCGATAAGATAAAAACCGATTCCAAGACTGCATATATTGACCAATCGGTAAGCGGCATCGTAAAAACCGACTTCTCTTTCACCCATCAGGCGGGTGAGCAGGGGGATGTTGATATACATCCGGATAGTGGCGACGATAAAAAT
>JARRJQ010000304.1:0-7903 GCA_037388985.1 Desulfobacterales bacterium
AAATGGGCTAAACGCAAAGTGCTCACCGATCCTTAAGATAAGCGGCCATCCCAGTTCGGGCCTGACGTCGTGATACTGGAAACCCGCAGGCGCCTTGCGCGGCATATAATCAATCCGCCCGGTTGCCAGAATCGTATAAGCATCTCCTTTCTCCAGATAAATCCCGGTGTCTTGCATTCCGGGTCGGCCGCCATAAACAGCGACATGCTTGTATTCTTTGACAATCGGCGGCAGCGGTTTTGGCATCTGAATGTTGGTGGGGGCACATCCTAGAAGAATTGAAAACAGGAGGATAAAAAAAGCATAGATGAGCAGATAACTGAGGGCCGGCGGGGATTTATCTTTTTTCATTGGACTCAGCCTCCGACGATTTTTTATTAATTCAATCCCATACGGGGTTAATAAAAAATCCAGCGCCAATTGAAAAGCAAATCGAAAAGCAGTTCGGAGTTCGAGAAGAAAAAGCCAATCAACCTGTTGATTCGCACTGGCCGGGAATCAGGAGCAACAACGCAAAATGAAAATAGATTTGAAGAATATATTAAATAAATGCGTCTCTTATGTCAAAAGAAAAAAATAGTGCCTAAAATGCCTAAAATGAGCTAAAGTGGCTAAAATTAATGTTTCGCTGCGCTCCTTCCATTAAAAAACGACAGAATTCCTTAATTTTGGGCATTTTAGGCACTTCGGCTTTAGTCACTTATCTTTTCCAATCCGCATTAAGCCTGCCGTCGGCACTTTTGCGGTAAGGCAGCCAGGTCAAACCGAAGACTTCCAGGACGATGTCGGTGCTTTTCGGTTTCAGTGTGATTTCTTCCAGTTGTTCGGCAGCGGGATCAAAGGTGCCTTCAAGGCTGTCGATTTCCGCCTGGAGGCGCTCATCTAGCTCGCCAATTTCCTGTTTCACCGCCGCCGCCGTTTCCTGGGCCCGGTCGACATCCATGCTTTCTTTGCGCATCCGCCCGGCAGACTTCACGGCGGTACCGAAGCGGGTGGCGGAGGTAGCACTGACCGCCTTGCGGCCCAGAAATGCTCCCAGAATCGCGGTGCCGAAAGAAACCATGGTCTCCATCTTTTTGGATTTCGCCTGCTCCTGTTCGCGCTCAAGGGTCTGTTCGGCCCTCATCAGCCGTCGTTGAAGCGTGTTATATTTTGAGCTGTATTTGCGGCGCAGCTTTTCAACTGCCAGATCGCGCTGCTCCCTGGCGGTCTGGGTCAGCCGGGATAAAAACTCGCTTCTGGATTCTTCGGCGGTGCCGGTCAGTTTAAACTGCGCGGAACGATAAAGGGTCAAACACCGGTTTTGCCGTGTCCAGCGCAGCAGATCCTTTTTCCAATTGGCGTAAGATTCTGCTTTTTGGGCCAGCGGCGGCAGCGCGGCAAAATCGGCACCGGACAACGGCGAGGTTTGGAGATCGTTGGGACTCAAGTCAATTGCTTCAGCCTGATCCCAGTCCAAGGCGACGGGTCCTTCCTCCAGCACGGCGGCCACCGCCAGTTTGCGGTTGACATTCACATTGTATTTCGCACTGGAATAATAGAGCTCCAGCCAGCCGGCCACCGCCGGGTAATAAATCAGCCCCTGGCCGGCGCCGGATGCAGCCAGATACGCGACCTTGATCGCCGGTGCGACCACCGGTGGCTCAGCGGCAGATGCAGCCGGGGGCATTGTGGTGCTCCGGACGGCAGCGGCCGCCGCCGGTTGCCGCGAAGCATACGGGGTTGTTGAAGCTGCCGGCGCTGCTGCGGATTTTTTATCGGCCATTAATATCTTAATCTGCTCGCGGGTCAACGGACCGCTCAGGTATGAGAGCACCCAGCGGGTTTCAAAGGCAACCGGCGCATTTTCATGAACATTGTTTAAGAGAAATACGCGCTTGCCCAGCCCGGCCAGGATTTCCTCCATGCGGCCGCGATCAAAGCCGGTTCCGGCCGCCGCCCCCTCGAGGCCGGCCAGCACGCGTTCTTTGTCGCCGGCAGTCTGCAGCCGGCCGATAAACCACGAGCCTGTGTTGGACAATCCTTTGTAATCCAGATCAACCGGATTTTGCGTGGAAAGCAGCACACCCAGGCCAAAAGCCCGGGCCTGTTTGAGCAGGGTTAGCAGCGGTGCTTTGGAAGGCGGATTTTTAACCGGCGGGAAATACCCAAAAATTTCATCCATGTATAAAATGGCCCGCAGGCTGGAGGTACCGGCCTGGGTTCGCATCCAGGCGACGACCTCGTTCAGCAACATGGAAACAAAAAACATGCGCTCGGCATCTGACAGATGACTGATGGTAAAAATGGAGGCCCTGGGCTTGCCGCTTTCGCTAAAGAGCATGCGGTTGATGTTTAGCGGTTCGCCCTCGAGCCAGGCTTCAAAACCCGGAGCCGCCAGAAGATTGTTCAGCCGCATGGCCAGTTGAAAGCGCTCTTTGGCCGGATAAAACGTGTCCAGATCCATTACACCGATCCGCTCAAAAGGAGGCGTTTGAATGGCGCGGATCAATCCGGCAAGATCAAGGGAGCTGCCGGCCGCCCACGTGGATTCAAAAACATTGGAAACCAGAATGTGTTCGCGGCTGGTGATTGGATCGGCTTCCATACCGAGCAGCGCCAGCAGGCTTGTGGCGGTGCTCTGGATGCGCTCGCGCAACAGATCCATATCCTGCCCGACATGGGCCGAAGGCGGCGCAAAGCTTCGCAGGACGCTGACCGGCAGACCGGCACTGCTGCCCGGGGTGTAAACGGCAAAGTCGGCCGCCGCCTGTAGACGGGCAATCCGCTCAGGATCCTGCCCCCAACCACCCAATCCCTTGCGCCACAGATCGGCCTGTTTGGTTGCAAACTGATCCGGCGTGAGACCCGCGTTAAGTGCGTCTTGCTCATTTATCCACGGTCTGAGGTCCTGGGCACGCAGCTGCGGAAAGGTGAGCACCAGGTTGGTTAAATCGCCTTTGGGGTCAATGGCGATGATCGGTATATTGTCGATCAGGGCCTCTTCCAAAAGCGCAATGCCCAGACCGGTCTTGCCGCTGCCGGTCATTCCGATGATCACCCCGTGGGTAGTCAAATCTTTTGAATCATAGAGCAACAGGTTGTCCAGGCGTTTGCGAGCGGGCACATCATATTCTTTGCCCAGATAAAATGCCCCGAGTTTTTCATATTCATTCATCGTTATCCTCCCGCAATGGATTGAAAAATATGGATAAAAAGTGCCTAAAGTTAAAGATGGGGCAAAGCGATACCTTAACTTTAGTCACTTTAGATCACTTGTAACTTTTCTCTGATTGACTGTATGTAAAATAGTTATCCCAGATAGTATCGAGCTGATGCTTGGCTGAGCTCAGCGGGACACCCCGAAGCTGATCTGTGTCAGCCTCAATCAATTTCAGGCGCTGCAATTTATAGATGGCATCGCCGATTTCAAAATCAATATAGCAGTCCCAGCGTTCTGCCAGCCAGTTTTCAATGCGCTGATCGAGCTCACTTTTAGTCAGCGGATCCCCGGCGGTCAGCAAAAAATAGTAAGCCAGAACCGCTTCTTTAAACTCTTCTTCTTCGGCGGCGTCAATCAGGTGGTAAAATACCCCTTCATTGTTGTCAAGGTTCTTAAAATAGAGATTCTCTGAGAGGGTTTTCATGAACTTTATTTTACGATTCTTATATTTGTTGATCTGTCTGAACAGAAAGCCGCCCAGGGTACCCAATCCGACGCCCAGGGCGATAAGATGCTGTTGTTTGATCTGCACTTCTTCATCCTTGAAGCCCAGCCAAAATGAAATGATGGATCCGATTAGCAGCAGGGATGCACCGAGTTTGGTCACCAGTACGATTATCCCGCTGACCGCCGCCGGGACACCAATGATGATTTTATCAATGGTTTTCATGCGAACCTTGCTGTTCGGAAAAAGCATTTCCAGATCGGCTTTGGGGACATTGTGAAAAAGCTTGATGATGGTTGAGCCGGGTTCAAAAAAGAGGTTTTTGCGCTTTTGGCTGTCGAAATAGGGCTTTTCCTTAAATTTAATGTAAATGGCGACTCGATCGTAATTAGTAAATTGAAATTTTTTCTTCCGCAGGCCAAAAAACTTGACCAGCATCTCTTCTTTGACGGTTTCGCCGCGTCGAAAAAAGATCACATCTTCAAAGTCGTCAAAGTCCACTTCCAGACGGATCTGAAACAATGATTCTTCACTCAGCGCCTGTTTCAGATCTTCAGCGGTGACTTTTTCGAAATTCGCCGCATCCAGCACCGCAGTCATTTCGGAAACCAGCTGTTTTTGCAATTTGCTTTTTTCCGCTTCCGAATAGTTAAACACACGGCGGGTATCGGCATCCGGGTTAAACGGTCTGTAGCAGGCTTTAAGTTTTTCAAGGCGGGCATGAAATTCAAAATGAAAAAGCGCTTCTAAAATTAGACAGAACTCTTTGAATTCTTTGAGTTGAGTTTCGGTCAACTGCGCATCTTTAATGCACATTTCAATAACGTCTGATTTGGTGAAGGGGATAAACCGGTCGCTGCGGGTAGAAATTGTCACGGCAATCTCCTCTTGCGGGCCTTCCGGGTGACCCTGGCCAGATGCGATGTGATGACAATGTTGCTGGCGCTTAATAGCGGATACAATTTTTTACAATTTTTTCATATCATTTTTATACAAACACATTTACCTTAATTTATCGCGTGTGTTATATAGAAGTGTTTTCAAAACCCCATCTAAATAATGACCGGATCATAAATTTCAAACAACCCTATATTTGAGCACCCGTCAATAACCGAAGGTGCTGTTTATCCATTTTTACTTAGGGAAAATCCAAATATGAAACCCGTAGAGCATGTCAAATCTTACTGTCGCTTTTGGAAGCCATCGGTTGCCAGAAGGATTACCTTTTATTTCCTGATTTTCGGCGTGGTCGTTTTCTTTATCACATTGATGCTTTACTTAGGCGCTACCCGCAAGCATTTTATCGATTCAACCAGTCAATTGATCAACCATCAGTTCTCGTTGATGGACTCGGCCCAAATACCGGACTTTCTCTGGAAGCAAATCGGCAAACCCGACCCGCAACTGGACAGACTGTTCCAGATATTGAGGGATCTTTCATCGAGTTTTTATACGGTCTCCGACATGTCGATCTATGCGAAGGCGGCTGGCGAAACATTCTGGTATCGGATATTTTTTGACGACAATAAGGTCCTGCGCCTCAATCCGGCGAAGATTTCATTTGCCGAAAAACTGGATCGCAATCTCCGGCGACATTTTGTAAAGCCCGGTCTGCTGGCAAGTTCGATTGGCGAACATGCTTTGTTTGTCAATGTCACCGGGCAAAATGACCTCAACACCTATTTTCTTAAAATCGGAATCGACAGCGAAAGTTTCGCCGGCATGATGAAAAGAGAGGCGAAATGGATTATTCTCGTTTTCATTATTGCGTTGGTCCTGTCCCGTTTCCTGGGATACTACTTTGCGCGCAAGATCGCCCGTCCGATTGAAAACCTCTCTGAAATATCTGCCGATGTGGCCAGAGGGGACCTCACCCATCAGGCGCCGGTCACTTCAAGAGATGAACTCGGTGAGCTGGCAAGCAATTTCAATAAAATGGTGGAAGGTCTGAGGGAGTGGGAAAGCGTCAAAGAAATTGAATTCGAACTTGAAAAAGGCCGTGAAATTCAGCGTGAGTTTTTGCCCAGTCAAATTCCGAACCTGCCCAACTGGGAAATCGCCACCTGTTTTTATCCGGCCGGCCAGGTGTCCGGGGATTTCTACGATGTATTCATGCTTCCTGACGACAACTTGGGTCTGGTGATTGCCGACGTGTGTGACAAGGGCGTCGGCTCGGCTTTATATATGGCATTATTCCGCAGCCTCATAAGGGTTTTTGCCGAGCAGGCCATCCACTGCACCGGACCGGGCCTGACGCAAATTTCATCGACCCCCGGCAACATCGCAACGATTTCCTCATCCGCTGATGACCAGATGGCTCGCCTGGCAGCCGTTGCCTCTACCAACAATTATATTTCACACCTCCATGGGCGAGAATGCATGTACGCCACTTTGTTTTTCGGGGTATTGAATCCATCAACCGGTATCCTGTCATATGTCAACGGCGGTCATGAGCCGCTTTATGTCATTAACGCCGGCAGTATCAAAAACCAGTTGAAACCCACCGGGCCGGCGGTCGGCCTTATGCCCGACATCGCATACAAATCCCAACAAATTCAGCTTGAACCGGGTGATCTGCTCATCGGCTACACCGACGGCGTCATCGAAGCCCGATCTCCGGAGGATGAAATTTATAGCCGGAATCGCCTGCAATCGTTGCTTATCCAGCCGTTTAAATCGGCTTCCGACATGCTGGATCGCATCAAAACGAATTTATTTGCTTTTATTGATTTTGCGCCTCAAAGTGATGACGTCACCATGCTGGCCGTTCAGCGCGCTTCGGGCTGATTTGTAAAATAGCATCAAAATAAGGGCTGCCGGCCCGTCGCTAGGAGACGAACATGGCTGCTGAATCCATTAAGGATCTGCTGGCATCGTCCTGCTTGATTGGCACAGCGTCCCTTTGAACCCCGGCTTCAAAAAATCGGAAATGGATTACCTGGTCAAAGATGCCGACGCAAAATTAATTCTGGCCGAACCGGATCGGCAAAGCCTGATTAAGGAAATAGATTCCGACCTGACGGCGCTGATCGTTGACACCCGGGCCGCCTATCAGGATATCGATTTTTTTCGTTCTGCTCCCGAAGAATTCTCACCGGTTGAAATTAAGGCGCATGACCCCGGGCTGATTATTTACACCTCCGGCACCACCGGAAAACCCAAAGGTGCGGTTCTCACTCAAAAAAATCTGGTCCACGATGCTAAAAATATCATCCACATCTGGGAGATCGGCAAAACCGATGTGCTCTGTCATGCCCTGCCCCTTTTTCATGTCCATGGATTGTGCTTTGCCCTGCATACGGCTTTAATCGCCGGCGCTCATATCGTCATGCTGGATCAGTTCTCACCGGAACAGGTTGTTGCGACTTTAGCAAGGAAACAGCAACAAAACGCCTGTACGGTGTTTATGGCTGTTCCATCCATGTACAATAAGCTGATGGATTATTTGGGCGAGCGCAAACTCAACTTTACGCACATGCGGCTGTGGACATCCGGCTCGGCACCGTTGCTTCCAAGCGATGTTGAGCGGGTGCAGGCGGTATTTGGCAAGCAACCTGTTGAACGCGAGGGAATGTCGGAAACCGGCATGAATTTTTCAAATCCGCTCAGGGGACAAAGAAAGCCGGGTTCCATCGGATTGCCCCTGCCGGACCTTGAAGTTAGAATTGTCAATCCGAATACGGGTGTGAATGTGGATCCGGGTCAAACAGGTGAAATCTGGTTAAAGGGCCCGGCGATCACGCCCGGTTACTGGCGCAAACCTGAAGAAACCGACAGAGCCTTCGAAGAGGGATGGTTTAAAACCGGTGATCTGGGAAGAGTGGACCCGGATGGTTACTATTACCTTACCGATCGTATCAAACACATCATCATCTCCGGGGGTGAGAATGTCTCGCCCAAGGAAGTCGAAATCGTTATCAACCGGCTTGAGGGTGTGGTTGAATCCAGCGTGGTGGGTGTCCCGGATGAAAAATGGGGGGAAAGGGTGGTTGCCGCTGTTGTTACCCGGCCCGATTCAAATATTAAGCTCGAAGATATTCGCTCACATTGTAAAAATCACCTTCATGACTGGAAATGCCCCAAGGAGGTGGCTTTTGTCAAGGCGTTGCCGCGCAATACAATGGGCAAGGTCCTTAAGGAAGCGGTCAAAAAATTCTTTTAGTCTCAGCCATTTCAATTTAATTTCAGATTGCCCCGTATCATATCTAACCAACTGTAATAACTGCATAGAAAATTCCACTTGACATAAAAATAAT
>JARRJQ010000305.1:0-4525 GCA_037388985.1 Desulfobacterales bacterium
ATCGTCCACCAGAATACCGAGCGTCATGATGAATGAAAACAGCGACAGCATATTGATCGTTTGATCCATCGTTTCGAGCACCATAAAAGCGCCCATAAACGATACCGGTATCCCCAAAGCCACCCAAAACGCCAGGCGAAAATTTAGAAAAAGGGCCAGGGCGATAAAAACCAGTATAATCCCCTGAAGGCCGTTGCGCAGCATCAGATCGATTCGGTCTTGAACCATCGCAGATATATCACCCCAGAGGGCAATATTCAGGTCGGCAGGCATATTGGATTTCACGTGTTCAACATAATTTTTGGCGATGCGTGCAATTGCAATGATGTCCTGCTCGCTGGTCCGGCTGACCTGCACGATGGCAGCCGGCTGGCCGCGAAACCGCGTTTTGATATCCAAATCTTCAAAACCATCGATGACCCGTGCAACCTGCCCAAGCCTTACAACGGTTCCATCATTTAGCGTAATCAGGGGAAGTGTCTCAAACTCCTTGCCGGTGTATAGTTGACCTTTTGACCTGATCAGAATCTCACCCTGGCCGGTCTTAATCATGCCGCCCGGAAGATCGATGCTGCCGGATCGAACCGCGCTGACCACCTGATCAAAGGAAAGCCCATAGCGGCGCAAATCTTCTTCAGACACTTCCACGGCTATCTCGTAATCCCGCACGCCAACGATATCGATCTGGGTGATATTCTCGGATTGCTTGAACTTTAAGAATTTGAGCATGGAGCTCAAAATATTTCGAAGACCGCCGGAATCCTTATGCACCGCCATTGTGGCGTCTGAGAGGTCATCCCGGATTTTTTCGGCGACCTGACGCAGGCGTTTTTCAGACACATCACCGAAGATGGCAATCGAAATGGTTGGATCCTGGTGAACGACCTCCAGAACCACCGGCTCTTCGGCTTCATCGGGAAAGGTATCGATCCGGTCCACTTCTGCCTTGATTTCATCCAGGATTTTTTTCGCATCGGCTCCGGCCTCTAATTCCACAATAACCTCGCCGCTGCCTTCCCGCGCTGTGGATATAATGCGGTCGATTCCTTCGATACCTTCGATTTGCTCTTCAACCTTAATGCAAATGCCCTCCTCGATCTCTTCCGGACTGGAGCCGGGGTAATTCACCTGCACAACGATCATGTCCAGCGCAAACTGAGGAAACATTTCCCGGCGCATCTTCATCATCGTCAAAAGCCCGGCCACGATGATGAATACCATGATCAGGTTGACGGTGACGTTATTGCGGATAGACCATTTGCCTAATGATTTCATTTTGTTCTCAGCGCGAAGCATAATGCAAAGCACATGACGCATCGCATAAAATTTTTGGCTGTATGCGCTAAACGCTATGCCCTATGCGCCATGCCCTTTGCCTCGAGTTACTTGATTCTGACCAGCATCCCGTCGCTGGCTGCCGATAGAGGGGTTTTGATGATCAGGTCGCCTTCCGACAGCCCTTCGCTGACAATAACGGAATCCTTATGAGTCCGCAGGACCTTGATTAATTTAAATTTCAGGTGCTTGTCTTCGACTGTATAAACCACATCACCGGGATAAACCAAATGCCTGGGCAGCACAAATACCTGTTCCATCTGCCTGCCCTTGATCTCTACGGTGACAAACATCCCCGGTCTGAGGTGCAATCCGGGCTGCTTTTCTTCCGGGTCGGCGTTTTCATCTACTTCGATGACCGCCGGCAGCGTCCGGGTTCTTTCATCCATTTGCGCTTTAATCCGGGCAACCCTCCCAGTCCATGTATAATGTTTTCCGGCGTTTTCAAAGACAACATCGGCCGCAACAACGGTTTGATGATTGCCGAAGTCTGGCAGCCATTTAAAGTCTTTGACCGGAATCTGCACTTCGATATCCAGCTCTCCGGCCCGATAAATCCTACCCAAATTCTGCCCGACATTCACATGCTGACCCACTTCAACAGTTTTTTCGAGCACCCAGCCATCAAAAGGAGTCAAGACAGCGGCGTGTTCAAGATCCAGCTTGGCCTGTTCAAATAAAACCTGGGCCATGTCCCGCTGCGCAGTGAGCTGTTCTTTCTGGGGTCCCGTCAAAGCCATCTGGTTTTCAAGGGCCTGCAGGCGCTCAAGGCTTAAAAGATACTGCTGCTCGGCTTTATCCAAAGTGGATTGGGCAATCACTTTTCGGTCAGTGAGCTGTTTGAGTCTTTGATATTCATTTTTGGCCAAAGCTGCATCCGATTGTGCGATTTTAATCCTTGCCCTAAGGTTCAATATCTCCTGTTCCAGACGCTTGATTTCCGCTTCCGCCTGTTTAATCTGCACATTTCTTCGATCCACTTCCAATTGGTAAGCTCTGGGATCGATCTGGATCAGCGTTGTTGACCGCTTAACAAACCCCCCTTCCACAAAGCCGGAATCGATAGCAACGATTTGCCCACGAACTTGGGCCACCAGTAATAGGGCTTCCCTGGGTTCGACCGTTCCATAGGCTTCCACAACCACCTGAACGTTTTGCGACTTGGCCGGAAAAACTTCAACCAACCGACCCATCTCCACCGGCACCTGCCGCGCGGCCTTGGGGCGCAGAATAACAAGGACCGCCGCAATCAAAATTGCCGCAAATAATACGATCAGAACTCGAAAGCTTTTAAAGAGAGGGCCATTTTTCATGAGTGCCAAGCTCCATTAAGCGCGGGTCCGGTCCAGAGCGATGCGCATACAGACAACCGCATAAAAATAGCCGTCTTGTTGTAACATTCAACCAGACGGCTACATGTTAATGCTCTTTATCTTGTGAATGATCACTTTCCTTCATTAATCTTATCGGTCAGCACCGGCACAAATTCAAGTAAGTCATCGACTACACCCACATCGGCAACCTGAAAAATAGGCGCCTTCGGGTTTTTGTTTACGGCGACGATAAACGGATTGCCTTTGAGACCGCCCAGGTGCTGAAACGATCCGCTGATCCCCAGTGCCATGTATACCTTGGGTTTGACCGTCTTGCCCGAAGTTCCAACCTGACGTGCCTTTTCAAGCCATTTGGCATCGACAATCGGTCTGGAACAGGAAACCACACCGCCGATTGCCTTGGCCAGCTCTTGGGCAATTTCAATGTTATCCTGATCTTCAATACCGCGGCCGACCGAAACAAGGATGTCTTCTTTGGTGATATCCACATCGCCTGCTTCGGCCTGGACGATTTCCAGAAATCGCCGGCCGGCGGTCAACTCTCCCATCTCAGATGATTTGTCGATCACCTGGCCGGCAGCCGACTTGCTTTCATCGGCTGGAAATACACCGGGACGCACATTGATCACCGCACCGGAAGATATATCACAAAGCATATGGGTGCTGACCTGCCCGCTGTATTCCTGGCGAATCACTTTTAGATTGCTCCCTTCCAAACCTTCGAAATCAACTGCATCGGAAATAAAAGCCGAATCCAGCTTGATCGATAGCCCGGGAGAAAGATCCATGCCGAAAGTATCATGCGGTAGGAGTAAAATTGAATCCGCGGGCAAAACGGTGATCAACAGCTTTCGAATGACTTCAGCATTGGGATAAGCCAGGGCTTCGTTATCAAACTTCCACACCTGCTGATAGGAAGCCGCCAGACTGTTGCACACCGTATCCAGATGGGCACCTGATCCGGTGACAATGGCGATCGGATTTGCATCCGGATAGATTTTTTTGCCGGCAGATATAAGCTCCAACGCTGTATCATCGACAACTCCATCCTTATTTTCAATGTAGGCGAAAACCTGTGCGGCCATTATTTTATTCCTCCTTTGGCTTTTAATAAATCAATCAGTTTTTCAGCAATCTCTTCGTTGCTGCCTTCAAGAATTTCAGCGCCTGCACCCAGTTGCGGAACAAAGTAGTCAACGCGCTTAACCCTGGCACCCGTTACACCCACATTTGCCGGATCCATACCCAAATCTGCAGCGCCCCATACCGGTATATCCACCGCAGCAACTTTACGGATCCCGCGGATCCCGACATAACGGGGTTCGTTGATCCCGGTTTGAATCGACAGGATACAGGGAAGCGCAATCTCGTTCATTTCTTGGTTGCCGCCTTCAATTTCCCGGCCGATTTTAAGCTGGCTGTCGCTTAGAACTTCTATGGAATTGACCACCGATGCATAAGGCATATCCAACATAGCGGCCAGCATTCCGCCGACCTGTCCGGCACCATCGTCGGCCTGCGCACCGGTGAGAATCAAATCATAATTTCCTTTTTCGATGACTGCTTTCAAAATTGCGGCAATCCCTTTTCCGTCTGATCCCTCAAAGGCATCGTCTGAAACGAGAATTCCATTGCCGGCGCCCATGGCCATTTCTCGTCTGACGACCTCCTCGGAGGCTTCGTCACCCAAGGACACCACGGTAACTGAACCGCCGGCCTTGTCAACAATTTGAATGGCCTCTTCAACCGCATAATTGTCCCATTCATTCACCGAGTAAACCAGATCATCGCGCTCAATATCAGAACCGTCACGGTTTACCTCGATCTCATTTTCCGCAGTGTCCGGGACCCTTTTG
>JARRJQ010000306.1:0-17577 GCA_037388985.1 Desulfobacterales bacterium
ACCATTTCTTCGGGCGCCAAATTTTCGAATCGGGTATAGGCATCCAAAAATGTGAGCTTAACTTTGCCGGTAGGACCATTGCGCTGGTTGGCCAATATAATTTCTGCGATTCCCTTTAAGGGGTTATTTTCATCCTGATTATATATTTCATCTCTGTATATAAAAGCGACCACATCGGCATCCTGCTCAAGGGCACCGGATTCCCTGAGATCAGATAGTCTCGGACGCTTGTCATTGCGCTGTTCAAGCATTCGGTTTAGCTGAGAAATGGCTAAAACCGGTATCTCAAGCTCTTTGGCCAATGCCTTCAACGAACGCGATATTTCAGATATTTCAAGATCTCTGCGCTCCGCACCAGCCCGCCCTTTCATCAACTGCAGGTAGTCGATGATGACCAGTCCAATATTTTTATCCATTTTGAGCCTGCGCGCTTTTGCGCGGATTTCCATTGCGGAAAGGCTGGGGCTATCATCGATATAGATCGGGGATTCAGATAAAATACCGGCAGCATCTGTGAGTCGATGCCAGTCGGTCATGCTGAAAAAGCCGCCTCTTAACCGGGAGGAATCCAGACGGGCCTCGGCGCAGAGCATTCTCAGCGACAGTTGTTCCTTAGACATTTCCAAGGAAAATATGGCCACAGGAATATTAGAATCGACGGCTGCGTTTTTGGCTATATTCAATGCCAATGCGGTCTTGCCCATGCTCGGACGGGCCGCCAAGATGATCAGATCCGATTTTTGTAACCCGGAAGTCAGATTGTCGAGTAACCCAAAGCCCATTGGAACACCCGTAACCAGACTCTTATTGCCCTGGTTTTCTTCGAGCGTTTCAATATTTCTGATAATGAGTCGGCTGATGGGATAGAATGACTGACTCGTCTTTCTTTCCGATATTTCAAAGACTGATGTTTCGGCAAAGTCAATAACATCGTCTACATTTCCGCGATCGTCGTAGCATCGTTTGGCAATGGCATTGGCTTTTTCAATTAGGCGCCTTAAAGATGCCTTGTCGGCAATGATTTTAGCATAATGTTGGGCATTAACGGCAAGCGGCACAGCGTCAACAAGCCGAGCGAGGTAGCTCGCTCCCCCAACGGCTTCGAGCTGCCCCTTTTCTTTTAAATTATTGGCCAAGGTAACCAAATCGATGGGCTCGCCTTTATCAAAAAGGTCGATGATAGCTGCAAAGATTTTTTGATGTGCCGTACGATAAAAATCAGCGGCAGCGATAATTTCAACAACATCGAGCAAGGTGTTGTTGTCGAGCAGAATTGAGCTAAGAAGGGATTCCTCCGCCTCGATGCTTTGAGGAGGCAAGTGGTAAAGAGAAGGATCTTTTTGGTTTTGCAACGGTTGATCGGCCATAATTTTTGATCGGCGAATCGGGTTGGACAGGGAATGAGCAGAATTTAAACCGTTTGCCTCTCGACATTCCCCATTGATAAAATACACGGTCTGGAATCAATTGTAAATTACAAATTATTCCGGCACGATCTCAACGATGATTTTGGGTTCAACCTCTTTGTAAACTCGGATGGGAACTTCATATGATCCAATCTCTTTGATGGGTTCTCTAAGCAGGACCATTCGTTTTTCAACGACGATATCCTGCGCAGATAGGGCATCAACGATGTCACGCACTGAGATGGATCCATAAAGACGATTTTCTTCACTAACTTTGGCAGCGATTGTACATTTCACGCCTTCAAGTTTTTCGGCCATCTGTTCGGCTAAATTTCGTTCTTTGGCGATCTGGAGTTCGAATTTATTGCTCTCCTGCGCCAGCATTTTTCGATTTTGGGGCGTTGCCAGTACCGCCTTGTTTTGGGGCAGAAGATAATTGCGGGCGTAGCCTTTCGCTACATCCACCTCACTGCCGATGATGCCAAGGGAGTCGATCGTTTCTTTTAGAATTACTTTCATATCCTTCCTTTACCGATGACGATCTCAATTTACTTCAACGGATCCTACATAAGGCAGCAAAGCAATCGTGCGGGCACGCTGAATGGCATGGGTCAGTTCACGCTGATGCTTTGCACAGCTACCTGATATTCGCCGGGGAATAATTTTGCCGCGCTCGGTAATAAAATATTTTAATGCCTTGGGATCTTTGTAATTAATCACCAGACTCGTGTCCGCACAAAATCTGCAGACTTTGCGCCGATGAAAAATTCGTTTCTTGCGTTTTGACCTTTTGTTGGCAATGCGTGCATTTGCAGCCATTTTATTTATCTTCCTCCTCATTTTCAGTTGGAATTGTTTCAACCTCGTTTTTCCCGGGTTCTGCGGTCTGTGATTCGGGAGATTCGGGCTGTTCTTGCATTTTCATTATTTCAGAGGGTGCCTCCTCTTCTTTAAGCTTAGCAGTTTGGCTCTCACGCGCGGCGACTTCTTCTTTGATTTTTTCGAGGTCCGCTTTTTTATCAAGCAGCACAGTCATATATTTCAGCACACTATCATCTATTCGGAAAAACCGCTCCATTTCGTCGACCACTGCTCCAGTACCGCAAAAGTCGAATCGAATGTAATGACCGACCGGTTCTTGTTTCTCGGCCGGTAGATCTGGATCCATAATGATAATTGTCTCGTAACGGCGCATCCAACCTCCTTTTGGCTAATAAAGCCCTGTTTGTGCAGAGCAAGGATTAGAACCTAGCTCAAAAATATCTTTCTTGAACCAAAATCCTATTTTTGAGATAGAGTTTAGATCGGCCAACAATTGACCTTCTTTATAAAACCGCCTCTTCTATCATTCTCTAAACAAGACTGTCAAGATGAAATGTAAATAAATTCTGGATCCGGATACGGGCGATGTGCTGGTGGGGACGTCTTGAAAAACGCAAAGCGCAAATAGCATAGCGCTTAGCGCGAATATATTTCCACATCATGTTAGAACCCATCTCAAAAATGTCTTTTGGCCTCCCGCCTTTTTCGGCGGGATTGGAGCCTCGTTTTAAATCCTCGACATACTTCAGTATGCCTGCGGTTTAAAACTCGGCCCCGCCGCGATCTTGAACCAAAATCCTATTTTTGAGATGGATTCTAGTCAGGGACGCCATGCGATTTGCCCTATGCTCCCTGCTTTTTTATCAAGCAGCACAGTCATATATTTCAGCACACTATCATCTATTCGGAAAAACCGCTCCATTTCGTCGACCACTGCTCCAGTACCGCAAAAGTCGAATCGAATGTAATGACCAACCTTTCTGATTCAATATTCGGAAAAGTTTGGTAACAAGTTTGCCATTGGTTGTCAATTTATTTTTAGACTAACCAAGGGCCTCAAAGAGGCCGTCTATCTCCGCCAGGGGGGACGCTCTCTTTTTAACTTCCGTTTCTTTATTGGTTTTTTTATGCCCTTCCAATCCAGCTTGCTTTTCTGCGATCTGCCGGCTGCAGATTGGCGGCCATCGGCTAGTTTGTCAGGATCGACCAGAAAACCTCCCACCATTTTCGGCTGTGCGACCGTAGCGGTCTTTTCCGTCTTTTTTGTTTCGGCCTTTTCCTTTGGCAATGGCGGCCCTGAAAAACAGCCCTGCGGTATGGGTGTGGATAGAAAAAGCGATTCGCCGGTCCGATAAAACATCACGCCGTTTTCGACCGACTTTTGTGCGTGTACCGTCAGTGTCACCGGCTCCTGGTCTGTGCGCTTGCCGATCCTCTCGGCTAACCTGCGATCCGAAGACAAAATGACATGATGATACCCGGTAGGGGCGATGCCTTTTTCCATAACAGACGGATAGGCACGTTTGCGGATACACGTAAATAAAAGCTTGGGCGGATCCCCGACCGGATGAATTTCCGGCAAATTATCTCGCCGTTTTGCTCGGATTTGCCGGTCAAAAATTTCAAATGGCGGGTTCGGCAGACTGTATAGGATTTCATCCAGGTGAAACCGGCGCACATATTTCCAATCCTTTTCTTCGGTGATCGCTTTTAATAAATCCTTGATTTTAACAAATCCCTCCTTATTGGTGACCAGCCCGAATTCATCCGGCCGGCGCTCGAGGACATAAGCGATAAATTTGGCAAGCGTTTGGGGCGATTTTACCCTGTGCATCGTTCACTCATTTCTGAAACTTCATCTTTTGCGCGGTTCCTGTGCGACACACCGATCTGAAGCTTTCTTGACGCTAAAGGTGCTATCTGATATTTTTCATAAAATTAGAAATGTCAACCGTTTTTCAAAGGAAAGGATAATATCGAGATGAATCTGGCGACCTCCCAAAACCTGTTTAAGCATGCGCTGAATTTAATCCCCGGTGGAGTCAACAGTCCCGTTCGCGCCTGTAAGTCGGTAAGCGCCGATCCCCTTTTTGTTAATCGTGCACAGGGCTGCCTGATTTTCGACGCCGACAGTAATTGCTATATTGATTATGTTGGCTCCTGGGGGCCGCTGATTCTCGGACACCGACACCCGGCGGTAATCGAGGCGATTATATACGTGCTGGAACGCGGTACCAGCTTCGGTGCTCCAATCGATCTTGAAGTCCAGCTCGCGCAAATGGTGGTCGAGGCCGTTCCTTCCGTTGAAATGGTGCGCATGGTCAATTCCGGTACAGAAGCCACGATGAGCGCTGTTCGCCTGGCGCGAGGCGTAACGCAAAGGGATACGATCATTAAATTTGACGGCTGCTATCACGGACATGCGGATACCCTGCTGGTGGCAGCGGGATCCGGCGTTGCCACCCTGGGTATACCTGGAAGTCCGGGTGTTCCTGAATCCGTTGCACAACACACACTGTCACTGCCCTATAATGGTATAGACCGCCTTAAAGAAGTGATGCAGAAACAGGGAGAAACCGTAGCCGGCATCATCGTGGAGCCGGTTGCCGGCAATATGGGCGTGGTGCCTCCAGCGCCGGGATTTTTGGAGTCCCTCAGGGAGTTTGCAGATCAATATGGAGCGATCCTTATTTTTGATGAAGTGATGACCGGTTTTCGGGTGGCCTATGGTGGCGCCCAGGCATTGTACGGCGTTACTCCGGACCTGACCTGCTTTGGCAAAATCATCGGCGGTGGATTGCCGGTGGGAGCCTATGGCGGTAAACGAGAGCTGATGTCTAAAATTGCACCGCAGGGTTCTGTCTACCAGGCCGGGACACTGTCAGGCAATCCGGTAGCGATGGCAGCCGGTATTGCAACCCTTAAACAAATTCAAAAAGTCGGATTTTATAAGGCCTTGGACACGAAAGCAGAACAACTGCTGTCCGGACTGGAACAAGCCGCCCTTAAAGCAACTATACCGGTCCAGGCCAAACGGGTGGGTTCGATGCTCGGTTTCTTTTTTAATGACCGAGAAGTCCAAAATTTTGATGATGCCAAGACCTGTGATCTGGATAGATTCTCTGCATTTTACAATGGGATGCGGCAAAATGGCATTTATATCGCTCCTTCGCAGTTTGAAGCGTTATTTATTTCCGCAGCCCACGATAGCGAACATATTGAAGCGACGATTAAAGCAGCGGAAAAGGTTTTTGCTCAGCTTAAAAGATAGGTCCTCAGAGCTTTTCTGATTTGCTGAATTTTGTTGGTTTGTTTCGATATGGAGGAGAAAGCCCTTATGCAAGATTCAATTGATCGTGAAAAATTACTCGAAAAGTATTTACAAGAAAACAATCGAGAATCGGCCGTTGAATTGCTGTTTGACTTAATTGTAAAAAATGCAATGGCTAAAAATTTTTCAAAAGCAGAACAGTTGCGGGAAAAGCTTTTTGAAGTTGATCCCATGGCACTGGATAGAATCGTAAAATCGGCTGAAATCATTGAAACGTCGAAAATCGACGCGATTGATCCGGTCCATCGGGATCTCTGGTCGCATCTTTACGGAAAACTGACCAAAGAGGAAAAAATCGCGCTATATTACGGGATGAAAAAAGCCAGCTATGAAGCCGAGCAAATTATTTTTCGGCAGGGTGAGATGAACTCCAATTTGTATTTCATTAATGCCGGGCGGCTAAAAATGTTTTACCATAAGGATAAACATGGAATCTTGCTAAAAACAATCGGACCGGGAGATATTGCTGGAGAGGACACCTTTTTTTCAAATTCGACTTGTACCTTTTCGATGATGGCTGATTCGCCGGTCAAATTGAACTTTTTGGAAAAAACAGTCTTGAAAAAATGGCAGGATGAAGCCCCCAGCCTGGAAAGCAAACTTCAAGCCTACTGCGCAGAGCTGGAATCGATTAATGATTTGCTGCAAAAAAAGGAACTCGAACGAAGGGCACACGGGCGTTACGCCGTTTCCGGCAACACCACTATTCAAATTGCCGCTGAACCCGACAACAAGCTATTTAAAGGTGATCTTTCCGATATTTCAGCCAGCGGCATATCCTTTACGATGAGCACTTCTTCAACAGCAGCTGAGTCGCTTTTAGGGCGGCGCCTGGATTTGAAACTGACCTTCGATCAGGCTTTTCCCGAACTGCGAATTGAAAGAAGCGGCAGTATTGTCGGCATACACCATCAGATGTTTAACGATTATTTGATCAATGTGAAATGGGAAGAACCGCTGGATAATGAGACGATGCAAAGAATTAAATCGATCACGTAAAGACACACCTTAAGAACAGTTCTTGTGCGCGTTTTTTTGACGTTTGGGGATGAAGGCTTTGCCGGTTCATGGATCGCCATATTTGTATTGAGACGATTCGGACTTGAGCGCGACTCAGGATAAAGCTAAAGAAATGGAGCCGAATGAAGCAATGGCCAATTTAATCCCCAAAAAAGATCCTGCCCCTCGCCGCCCGCCGCTCCTGCATCCCAGTAAGACCACCTTGATTTCTTCTATGCTCGACTCATTTGACGGTCTGGCGCTCGCAACCGATACCAATGGCCGCATTGTATATGCCAACCGGGCTGCGGAGCAGATAAGCGGCTATCACCAATCCGAAATAATGAAATTGTCTTTTGAGAACCTGTTTGATCTGGCAAAACAGCAACGAAGATCAATCGCGCAATGTCTTGCCGGCAAGGGTCCGGCCAGTTTTGAAACAACGATAAAAACAAAAGAGGGTGCCTCTTTTCCGGTCCAGCTTAAAGCCGCTTTATTAAACCCGGATGCCGCCCAGCAGGGCTTGGCTGTTTTTGCGATAGACGTTTCCGGGCTCAAACACACCATAGAAGAACAGGCCCGATTGGTAACCGCGGTTGAGCATGCAGCCGAATCGATTATTGTCACCGATTCTCAAGGGATAATTGAATATGTCAATCCGGCTTTTGAAAAAATTACCGGGTACTCGCGTGATGAGGTCATCGGCCGCCATATTGAGCTAATGGACAGCGGGCAACAGTCAAAAACGTTTTTTAGTTCTATCCTAGACACCCTGCAAGGGGGAAAAGTCTGGCAGGGACGGACCGTTAACAAGCGCAGCGATCATTCATTATATGAGACCGAAGCCACCGTTTCTCCAATAAAGAACAAAGCCGGAGAAATTACCAATTATGTCAGCCTGCAGCGTGATGTTTCCCATGAAGTCCGACTGGAGATGCAGCTGCGCCAGGCTCAAAAAATGGAAGCCATCGGTACCCTGGCAGGCGGTATTGCGCATGATTTTAACAATCTTCTCATGGGCATTCAGGGCAACATTTCGCTGTCGCTTTTAGAAGTCAATTCAGATTCGCCTTTGACAAAAAGTCTAAAAAAGATTGAGCAATACGTTCAAAATGGAGTGGACTTGACCAAACAGCTTTTAGGTTTTGCCAGAGGGGGCAAATATGAAATCAGCCTGCTCAATATCAACAAACTGCTTAAAGAGCAGAACCTCATGTTTGGCCGTACCAACAAAGACATTGTTTTTGAAAATGAATCCAATCCGGATCTTTGGAGTGTTGAAGCGGACAGGGGCCAGATCGAACAAGTATTGATGAACGTCTATTTGAACGCGATACAGGCCATGCCCGGTGGGGGAACACTGACCACCCGAACCGAAAACGTTATCATCGATCAAGATCAATATAATCCATATTTTGTAAAAGCAGGTCGATACATTAGAATTACAATTGAAGATACCGGCGTGGGCATGGACGAAAAAATTCAGCAAAGAATCTTCGACCCTTTTTTCACCACCAAGGAGATGGGTCGGGGAACAGGCCTTGGTTTGGCTTCGGTGTATGGAATTATCAAAAACCACGAGGGGTTTATCAACGTTTATAGTAAAAAGGGTAAAGGAGCGCGGTTTGAGATTAATTTGCCCGCATCTGGCAAACTGGTGCTGAATAAAGAAAAAGCCAGGGAGGAATTTGTCAGGGGCAAAGAGACCGTCCTGCTGGTTGATGACGAGGACATGATTATCGATGTCGCTCAACGGATGTTGGACAAGTTAGGCTATAAAGTATTTACGGCCAGAGATGGAAAGGAGGCCGTTGAGGTTTTCCGGAAACACAAGGAAAAAATCGATGTAATCGTACTGGATATGATTATGCCCAAAATGAGCGGCGGCGAGGCTTTTGATCAAATGAAAAAAATTGTGCCGGATATAAAGGTGCTGCTGTCAAGTGGATACAGCATTAACGGTCAGGCCAGCGAGATCTTAAATCGCGGCTGTAACGGATTTATTCAAAAACCCTTTAACCTGCAAAATCTTTCCAAAAGCCTGAGAACTATACTGGAAGAAGACTAGAACCCATCTCAAAAAAGCGTCTGAGTGCCCATGGCTGTGTTGCGGCTCGGCTTCCCGCCATAGGCGGGACTCACATACTAACGTGTATGCTCGGATACACGACTTTTCGCCGAACCGCGCCTTGCCCTGTTGAACACCTTAATTTTTTAAGATTAAGATGTGAAATCCCGCTTTTAAGCGGGGAACCCTGATCCACTTTTTTGAGATGGGTTCTAAAACCTATTCATAAATACATCTAACGAATATCGGTTAAGCCCGTTGTCCGTTAACCCGTTGGCCGGCAAGGAAAGGAGAATTAGGCCTTTTGCCTGGTAACCGGCTCAACTGGCTCAACGGGCAAACTTGTTTTGATTGGAACATCAAGTATGTCTGAAAATCAAAACCGAATACCCGAGAACGTGTCCAAAATTCATTTGATCGCTATTTGCGGCACCGGCATGGGCGCGCTGGCGTGCATGCTTAAAAATTTGGGTTTTAAGATATCCGGTTCAGATCACAATATCTATCCGCCGATGAGCGATTTCTTACGGGAACAGGGCATCCAGATCATGGAAGGCTTCAAAGCTGAACACATAAGCCATGAGCCGGACCTGGTGATTGTCGGCAACGCGGTAAGACGTGACAATCCGGAAGTTCAAAAATTAATGCAGGCGGGCATACCCTTTTGTTCCATGCCTCAGGCATTGAATCGTTTCGTTGCTGGAGGTAAGCAAAAGATTGTCGTTTGCGGTACCCACGGGAAAACAACAACTTCATCGATTCTCGCCTGGATGCTTTATCAAGCCGGATTTGATCCTTCGTTTATGATCGGTGGAATTCTGCAAAATTTTAACAGTAATTACCGGCTGGGAGCCGGCGAGCACATAATCATCGAAGGCGATGAGTATGACACCGCTTTTTTCGACAAGGGCCCAAAATTTATGCATTATCGGCCCGCAATGACCGTATTGACCAGTATCGAATTCGACCATGCCGATATTTTTCGAGATCTCAATCACCTCCGGATGACCTTTGCTGGCTTTCTATCTAAACTGGAACCCTCCAGCATGCTGTTTGCTTTTGATGCGGATCAGAATGTAAAGGAGCTCATTTCAGAAGCCCAGTGCCAGATTGAGCTTTATGGAAATTACAACTTTTCCGATTGGCATCTGGGGCAGGTTCTGATCGATTCACCCTGGACTCACTTTGAGGTTCTGAAGGCCGAGCGTCTGTTTGCCAGATTTAAGACAAAGCTGGTCGGCAGGTATAATTTATTCAATGCGCTGCCGGTTATTGCCATCGCTCATCATTTGGGAATGCCGGTTGAAATGATTTCCAGAGGGTTGGAAACCTTTGCGGGTATCCAAAGACGCCAGCAGATCCGTGGTCATAAAAACCAAATTATGGTTCTTGATGATTTTGCGCACCACCCGACAGCGGTACGGGAAACCATCGAGGCAGTCAAGTCGGTTTATTCGCCCAAACGATTGATTGCCGTGTTTGAACCGCGGACCAATACAAGCATGCGCAAGGTTTTTCAAGACGTATATCCGGCTTCCTTCGATGGTGCCGATCTCATCTGCATTCGTAAGCCACCGTTGTTACATAAGATTCCCGCCAACGAACGATTCTCATCCGAACAACTGGTCGCTGATCTGAAAAATCGCGGCAAGGATGCCCGTTATTTTGCAGACACTGAATCTATTATTGGATTTCTTGTCCAGCAAGCTAATGCCGGCGATTTCATCCTCGTGATGTCAAATGGCGGATTTGACAACATCCATCAAAGATTGCTTGATCAGTTGTAAGCGCCTTACCCTATCTGATGCTTATTGTTCGATTCGCTTGATTAATTAAGAAAATCAGTTCATATTTCGAGCCTATTACTGCTTAATGAGATCCACGTTTTTTTGCAGACGAGCTTATTTATTATGCGCGCATTGCCATGGCATTTGTCAGCGCTCGTCTGGACGGATGGAGGGATAAATTAACCAAGGAGAGGTGGTTAAAAGCATCGATTAGATGCCTGACAGCTGTCGAATCAGCCGGCGGGCGTGTATATGTAACGGGCCTTGAAGGCGTTGCCAAGCATAAAGGCCCTGTGGTCTATATTGCAAATCATATGAGCATTCTTGAAACCATTATCCTTCCGTCTTTCATCCTTTCTTTTAACGATGTTACATTTATTATCAAAGATGAATTGAGACATTACCCGGTCATCGGCGGGGTCATGAAAGCGCTGAATCTGATTGCCGTTTACCGTCAAAATCCCCGTGAAGATTTGAGAATCGTGCTGAATGAAGGCTACAATCGCATTCGACAGGGATGTTCGGTGGTTATTTTCCCTCAGGCTACTCGCAGCACGGTGTTCGACCCAAAAAATTTTAATACGCTGGGTGTCAAATTGGCACGTAAGGCTGGCGTACCGGTGGTTCCGATTGCGCTGACAACAGACTTTCACGGCACCGGTCGCTGGATAAAAGATATCGGACCCATCAAACCCGAACGGCCGCTTTATTTTAAGTTTGGCAACCCCACCCATGTTATTGGTGATGGACATTCGACCCATCAGCACGTTATCGAATTTATCTCCGAAAATTTAAAATCCTGGGGTGTAAAAGTGAAAATAGCCCCCGACTGATGGCGCGCACATATTGGCTCCTGGCCGCTTGATTTCCACCTCTGACTACTGATTTCTGCCTTCTGTTATCTGCAAACGGATCGGCCACCCCAGAACCTTAAATTCGGAACCCCTTATATTCTGATTGACAGACTCAACCAATTTCGTTAACCTTGCCGGTCTTTAGGGTTAACCAAAAATCCATTATAGAGTCATGAAAGACCGGATACTTAAAATTTTAAAGCATAACAAAGAGATTGTCTCCGGGCAGTTTCTAAGTGAACAGCTGGGAGTCACCAGGGTATCGGTTTGGAAGCATATCCAAAAACTGCAAGAGCTTGGATATGAAATCCTTGCAACCGCTAACGGTTACAGGCTTGAAAGCTGCCCGGATGTGCCCTATCCATGGGAGTTTCCGGGATGGGAATCGAGGATCATTTACTATCCGCAATTGCCTTCCACGATGGTCGTGGCTAAGGAATTGGCCCGTAACGATTGCCCGAATTTTACAACTGTTATAGCCGGGCGCCAGACCAGTGGCCGTGGCAGGCTCAATCGGCTCTGGATGTCGGAAGAAGGCGGTCTTTATTTCACAATGGTGCTGCGACCCGATCTGCCGCCGGTCTTAAGCTTCCGGGTTAGTTTTTTGGCGTCGTTGACCCTTGCCCGGCTATTGCGTGAGCTCTTTGAAATTGACGCCGGTGTTAAATGGCCGAATGACATTTTAGTAAACGAGCGCAAGATATCCGGGATGCTCTCTGAGCTTGAAGCCGAAGCTGATCGGCTTGCTTTTATCAATATCGGGGTAGGAATCAATGTCAACAATGATCCTTCAACAGTCCAGCCGGAGGCGACATCGAGCAGGGCTGTCGATGTGGACGATACCGGTGCTTTAATTTTAAAATGTGCCGATGGATCTTTGCAAAAGATTATTTACGGCGATTGTTTCCATCAGAGCTGATAACACGGAAAAGCATTGATCTTAAAAACGATGCATGCCTTTTTCGGCAAAAATAATTTAACCACGAAAACACGAAATTTTGAAAGCACGAAATTAACCAACTTTTTCGCGTTTTCGTTCTTTCGTGGTTTCGAGTTGAATCTTTTAAAATTTGATCGCTCGGCAAATATCTTGCTTTAAATAGGCTTGCTGAATATGGATCCTTCGAATCAACTGCGCATGATGGTATATGCTTCATTATTTGCAGCGTTGACCGCTGTTGGTGCATTTTTAGCTATCCCGATAGGTCCGGTTCCGATCGTTTTACAAAATATGTTTGTTTACTTGGCAGGCCTGTTGATGGGCAGCCGCTGGGGGCTTGCCAGTGTCGGTGTATATCTTCTGGCCGGCGCTTGCGGGTTGCCCGTATTTGCCGGCGGGCTCGGGGGTATCGGACGGATCGTCGGACCGACGGGTGGTTATCTAATCGGTTATCTGCCGGCCGTTTATGTCATCGGTAAAATTTCTGCGAGAACCCATCCGCGGGCCGTTTACGATGTGCTGGCGATGATCTGCGCGACGGTCGTACTTTATGCCTGCGGCGTCAGCTGGTTGAAAATTGTCACGGGCATGACGCCGGCTAAAGCCCTGGCGGTGGGAATGGTTCCATTTCTGGTTGGAGATGCTTTGAAAATAGCCGCCGCCGCCGCCATAGCAAAAACCCTGCGGCCCGTATTGAGAATTGAGAAATCAAGGGATTAAATATGGTGCGATATCACTTGTTTTATTTAATTCATAGAACTTAGATAAATTTGAACCCAAAAGAAATGATTCATCACGAAAGCACGAAATAACGGAAACACGAAAATAAATAAATGATAAGATTTCGTGATTTTCAGATTTCGTGTTTTCGTGATTAGATTTTAACATCTTGCTGCTTAAAAGCACAAATCTCATTGTCGATATGTAATAACATCAAACTTGAAAATGAATCCATGAACATTATCGAAATCGAAAATCTCAGTCACCGTTTTTCAGACGGTACCCTCGGGCTTGACTGCGTCAATTTGGGCATTCGAGAGGGTGCCTTTGTGGTTGTTGCCGGGCCCAATGGTTCCGGCAAGACAACGCTTATTCGACACTTAAACGGCCTGCTGCGGCCGACATCCGGCTGCGTGAAACTGGCCGGCACACCGGTTGAAAAAGATCTGCTGAGGGCCAGGCGCCTGGTGGGGATGATGTTTCAGGACGCCGACAGTCAAATCGTCGGTGAGACGGTCTACGAGGATGTCGCCTTTGGACCGGAAAATTTGCGGCTTGAGCGCCATCTGATCGATCATCGCGTGATCCATGCCCTTGATGTCGTCGGTCTGCTGGATTTTGCCGACCAGCGGCCACATTTACTGTCGGGAGGCGAAAAACGCAGACTGGCGATTGCCGGCATTCTGGCAATGGAACCCAAGATTATTGCTTTTGATGAACCGTTTGCCAGCCTGGATTATTCGGGAGTGAAGCAGGTCCTCGGACAAATCCTAACGCTGCATCAGGCAGGGCATACGGTTTTGGTCATTACCCATGATCTTGAAAAAGTACTGGCCCATGCAGATCGTTTGATTATCATGCAAAAGGGAAAAATCATGCGCGATGGTGTGCCTGCTGAAATTGTTGCAGATCTTGAAGCGTTCGGAGTCAGAGCTCCCTGCGCATTTCATCTGGGGATGGAGGTTCGTTCGTGGCTGAATTGACTGTTTTTAGCTTCCGACCCGGAACATCGCTGCTGCATAAGCTGGATGCCCGTTTTAAGATCATGTTCTTGATTCTAATCAGCCTAAGCAGTCTATCCGGTGGTTTTGCAGGACTTGGCATTCTTACATGTCTATTGACAATACTTACATTTCATTCACGGCTGCCGCTTAAATCCGGATTAAAGGAGCTACGATTTTTTCTTTTTTTGCTGCTGCTGATTTTAATTACCAGGATGGTGGTAACTCCCGGCAAGGCATTAATTGAAATCAATTCCTTTGCAATTACCTGGCCCGGACTGATATCCGGCTGGCTTATTTGTTGGCGGCTGCTCATTATCGCGTTGATCGGATTTCTATTTGTGTTTACCACGCCACCTTCAAAGATCAAAGCTGCCGTGCAGTGGTTTTTGTGGCCTTTTGGATTTATTCCCGGAAAACGAATAGCCACCATGATGGGTTTGATTGCGCGATTTGTTCCTGTTATTCTCAACCAGGCCAAAGAAACGGTTGAAGCGCAGCGCGCGCGCTGTGCGGAAAACAGGAGAAATCCGCTGAGTCGTCTGATTCATCTCGGCATACCGCTTATCCGCAGAACATTTGCCCAGGCCGACAATATGGCCGTCGCGATGGAAGCCAGATGCTTTGTCGAAAATCGCACCGATCCGGAGTTGTTCGCTAAACGTTTAGACTGGTTGGCGCTTGGGGTGATGTTGATCATCGGAGGCACCGTCGCCGGAATCTAAAGTAATGCATTGAGATGGCTGGTTTTCCCTCCTGTCTGAAACAAGCCAAACGTCCGATTCCTCGTTTTTGTTCATCGTTTTTCTTCCGTGGAAGGTCTCATTTTATAAGCTTTTGAATTCTAACGTTTTTTATCGGTTTCATTTTTAATTTGAGCTAAATGAAAGTCTATTGGATTGACCGAAGCGAGCTACTAATTGACACGAACCAATCTGTATAGTAAGGCCTGGTCAGGGGAAATTTGCTTTATTGGCCTGCGCCCTTACCAGAACCCATCTGAGACCGGCCGGATAAGATCAATAATGACGGCACGGCAATTTTCGGGTGAAGGGGGGCGCAATCAATTCATTCTTTGCACTTCATTGCGAGGGGGATTCTCTTGAAGATAATTATTGTTGGCGCCGGTGAGGTGGGCTTCCATATTGCCAGTCATTTGGCATTGGAAAACAAAGATGTCGTCGTGATTGACAAAAATCCCGACGCGATTCGTCGTATTTCAGATCATTTGGATGTCCAGGTCGTCAATGGTTCGGGAAGCAGTCCCGTGGTCCTGGAGGAAGCAGGTATTCAAAACGCTGAAATCATTCTTGGCGTAACCAATAGCGATGAAACGAATCTGGTGGCCTGCCTGGTGGCCGATATCCTGTCGCCATCTACCAAAAAACTTGCCCGTTTGCGGGATGCTGATTTTGATGCCTACCATAACAATTTTCATGAGCACGCTCCGCATATCGACACGATCATCAACCCGGACACTGAAGTTGTAAAGACGATCTATCGCATGATGAGCGTTCCAGGCGCCGTGGATGTGGGTGAGTTTGCCGATGGCCGCATTAAATTGGTCGGTGTAAATCTGGAGGAAGATTCAAGGTTGGCCGGCGTGCGGCTATTGAATTTGCCGGACATTATCGGCAAGGCCAGGCCGCTGATTGCTGCCGTGGTCAGAGAAAACGAATTGATTATTCCCAGAGGCCACGACCGCTTGAAAGCCGGTGATCTCGTTTATTTTATCAGCGAAGCGGACAAATTACTGGATACACTTTCGGTTTTTAATAAATATGATCAGCCGGTGAACCGGGCTTTAATCGTCGGTGGCGGGCGCATCGGTTTCAGGCTGGCCCGTTTGCTGGAGGAAAATTCGATTTATTGCAAAATTGTGGAGCGCAATGCGGATCGGTGCACCTATCTTGCTGAAAGGTTAAACAAAGCCATTGTGCTTTGTGGAGACGGTTCGGATCAAGGACTGCTCGCTGAAGAAAATATCCAGGACATGGATGTTGTTATTACGCTGACCAAAGATGAAGAAACCAATATTCTGGCCTCGCTGTTGGCCAAGCGCATGGGCGCTCGCAACTCCATCACGCGAATCAGCAAATTCAGTTACTTTCCTCTGATGGATGCCATCGGAATCGAACAGGTAGTCAGCCCTCGTCTTTCGGCGATCAATACGATTCTGCAGCACATTCGAAGGGGCAAAGTACTTTCCGCCATATCGCTTAAAGGTGAGCAGGCTGAGGTTATCGAAGCTGTAGCCCTGGAGACATCCGACATCGTTGAAAAGCCCCTGCGTAACATTTCTTTCCCAAAAGGAGCAATGGTTGCGGGCATTATTAGCAAGCAAACCATTATTATTCCCACCGGTGACAGCGTGATCCGGCCTGATGATCGGGTCATCATACTTGCCAGAAAAGAAGCCATTCCAAAGATCGAAAAAATTCTTGCCGTTAAACTGGAGTACTTCTAAATGCGTTGGCGTTATATCCTTAATATCATAGGGATATTAACCTTAGAGTGAAAAGACCGAGGTTATCAGCCAGCGTGAGGGCATGGCGATCGTGGCGGTTGGCTGGACTGCGGTAGGTCTTTTTGGGGCCCTGCCGTTTTATTTCGGAAATGGATTCTTTAGCTTTGTCGATGCGGTTTTTGAATCCGTATCCGGCTTTACCACCACCGGCGCATCAATTTTAACCGATATTGAGGTGGTTTCGAAAGGCCTTTTATTCTGGCGCAGCTTCATTCAGTGGCTGGGGGGAATGGGGATTATTGTGCTGTCGGTAGCGATTCTGCCGTTTGTCGGTGTCGGAGGCATGCAGCTTTATAAGGCGGAGGTCCCCAGCCCGGTGCCGGATAAACTTAAGCCCCGGATCCGCGATACGGCTATGGTTCTGTGGAAAGTGTATGCGCTGATCTCACTGGCACAGACCCTGTTGCTGATGGCCGGTGGAATGAATTGGTATGATGCGCTATGCCATACCTTCACCACCATGCCCACCGGTGGATTTTCCACCAAAAACGCTTCGATTGCCCATTATAACAGTGTTTACTTTGATTGCTCTGCGTTATGGTGCTTTTCAGGTGGTTTCGATAATCACTACCACAGGATATGTCACCGCCGATTATGAAAAATGGCCGGCGATGTCTCAACTGATCCTTTTATTGTGTATGTTTTTCGGTGCTTCGGCGGGTTCCACAGGCGGCGGCGTGAAGTGCCTGCGCGTGATGCTGTGTTTTAAATTTTGTTATCGCGAGCTTTTTACCCTGATTCATCCGCATGCGGTTACGCAGATAAAAATCAGGAGAAAAGCCGTCCCCGATGACGTGATGCACAGTGTGGTCGGGTTCCTGGCTTTGTATATTGGATTGTTTGCACTGAGTTCGGTGGTTCTGGCAGGCATGGGAGTGGATTTTAAAACCTCGTTTGCCGCCGTAGCCGCAAGTATGGGCAACATCGGGCCGGGCTTCGGCATGGTGGGGCCGGTGGAAAACTACGCCCAGATACCGATGCTGGGTAAATGGCTGTTGATTTGGTGCATGCTGTTAGGCAGGCTTGAGATATTTACGGTGATTATTCTGGTAGTTCCGGAATTCTGGAGAAAATAGAAGCTAACTCAAAAATGCATCTAACGCCCAACAGCTGCGTTGTGCG
>JARRJQ010000307.1:0-4919 GCA_037388985.1 Desulfobacterales bacterium
AAACAAGCCGGTTCTGCCGCCGGTGCCATTGTCGTTTCATCGGCTGTGCCCAGTTTTCTCAAATCGGCCCGTGCAGCGGGCAAAGACCATATCCTCATCGGACGACCGCTTCCCATGACAGGTCCCATTGCAGCCTTCACGGAGTCTGCGCCCTGGGTGGACAATCGAGCTCTGGATGAAATTAACAAAGACGGCGGAATCTTCATCAAAGAATTCGGCAAAAAACTGCCGGTCAGGGTAAAAATCCTGGATACTGAAAGCAATCCGTCGAAGGCGGCCGAGTTGGGCTCAAGGCTGATTACCAGAGAGAAAGTGGATCTGATGTATGTTTCCGCCACACCGGCCACGGTCAATCCCGTTGCCGGCGTCTGTGAACGATACGGAGTTCCCAGCATCAGCACGATGATGCCGGTTGAAATGTTTTTGCAGGCCGGTACCTATCACTGGGCCTTTGATGCTTCTTCCAGTGTTAGGGATATGATGGCCGCTTATCTGGACAGCTGGACTCAGGTTAAAACGAACAAAATTGTCGGGCTTCTGGCCGCCAATGACGAAGACGGCATCTCCTGGGCTGACGGGGCAAGCCATGTGCTGGGGCCTGCCGGCTATAAGGTCATTGATCTGGGACGGTTTCCGATGGGAACCATGGATTTTTCTTCCTTTATCAGCGGCTGGAAAAAGGAAAAGGTTGAAATTTTGTTTGCCAACCTGACGCCGCCTGATTTTGCCAGGGCTTGGAGACAGTGCTACCGCCAGGGATTTTTACCCAAGATATGTGCCATCGGCCGCGCGTTGCTTTTTCCTTCGGCCGTGGAAGCCTTGGGCGACGACATCGGTCTGGGGACATCCACCGAGGTTCTGTGGCATCCGGCCTATCCGTTCAAATCTTCTCTGGCCGGATACAGTGGCCAGGTTTTGGCCGATGCCTATGAAGCCGCATCCGGCAAACAGTGGACCCAGCCCCTCGGCGGATTTTATCTGGGCTATGAAATCATTGCCGATGTACTGCGCAGGGCGCAGACTCTCGACAAAGAGACCCTGCGTAGAGCATTTGCCGATACGGACATGGTCACTATCGGCGGCCCGATCAAATTCAGCGATAAAAACATTGCGATCACCCCGGTGGGTCTCATTCAATGGGTCAAAGGAACCAAGTTTCCCTTTGCCTGCAAGATCGTCTCCGGCGGCAATTACAAAAGCATTGTACCCCAGGCCAAACTGATTGCCCTGGACAAATTGCAGTAAGAAAAGGGACTTAACTCAACCGCGCCGGACCGGGACCCGGTCCAAAAAGAAGGAAGGCAATGTATCAAGGAGGTTACACCGGGAAAATTTTGCGGGTTAATTTGAGTGAGCAGACCGCAGTCGAAGAGCAGCTGCCTCCGGAAGTGGCCCGCGACTATATCGGCGGGGCCGGCTTCGGCATTAAGTATCTATTTGACGAGCTTGAAGCCGGGACCGACCCGCTGGGGCCGGAAAATAAACTGATTTTTGCCGGCGGTCCTTTCTCGGGGACTACCGTCCCGTGCGCCAGCCGCATGGCGGTCACCGCCAAATCACCCCTGACCGGCGCGGTGGGCATGTCCTTGAGCGGCGGTCATTTTCCGGTGGAATTGAAATTTGCCGGCTACGACGCTTTGATTATCGAAGGCCGGGCTGCCAAGCCTACCTATATCTGGATCAAGGACGGTAAGACCCATTTCCGCTCCGCAGCCAAAGTCTGGGGCATGCGAACCTCGGACTGCCAGCAGATCATCAAAAATGAATTAAACGATCAGAATGTACGTTTGGCCTGTATCGGGCCTGCCGGCAAAAATCTATGCAAAATAGCATGCATAATCAATGAGATGCGTGCATTCGGACGCAAGGGGCTGGGGGCGGTCATGGGTGCCAAAAACCTGAAGGCCATTGCCGTCCGCGGCAGCAGCCCCGTTGCGATATGCTCCCGGGAAAAACTCAAGATCGCCCGGGGGGCGATGGCCAAAGCCATGAAAGCCAGCCAGGTGTTGTATCCGGAATTTGCCAAAACCGGAACGCCCTCCAATGTCGACAACACCTGCGCGCTGGGGATATTTCCGGCCAAAAACTGGACCGCCACCGGTGAATTCGAACCGGTGGAGCAGATCGGGGTCGAAGCCCTTGAAAGCCGCAATACGGGCAGCCAGGCCTGTTATGGCTGCCCGGTGGGCTGCAGCCAGCTTAAAGTTGCGCGCAGCGAGCCCTATGCAGGAGTGATGGCCGAGGGACCGGAGTTCGAAACCCTTTATTCTTTCGGCGGTGAAACCGGGGTCGACAACATGGACGCGATTATCGCGGCCGACCGTCTGGCGGATGAACTGGGATTGGACACCATTTCAGCCGGGGTGGTGATCGGCTTTGCCATGGAATGTTATGAAAAGGGGATCATCGGACCGACCGATACCGGCGGAATCGAGCTCAAATTCGGCAACCATCAGGCCATGGTTGCCATGCTGGGATTGATTGCCCGACGGGAGGGCATCGGTGCGCTGCTGGCCGATGGGGTCCGCATCGCAGCCCAAAAGATCGGTCCGGCCGCCGAGGTATGTGCCTTGCATGTCAAGGGCCTGGAGTTGCCCGGCTATGATGTGCGGGGCGCCAAGGCCCACGGCCTGAATTATGCGACCTCTTTTACGGGGGCCGATCATAATCGCGGCTATGCTTTCCAGGAAATTTTCGGAATTCCCGTCCCCCAGGCGGTGGACCGGCTCACCATTGCCGACAAAGGCCGGCTCACCAAATGGAACCAGGACGTGCGCACGGCCACGGCCGATTGCCCCACCATGTGTGTTTTTTTGCTGGACATGGCCGTAGCCGATATGGCCACTGAAAATACGGCCGCCCTGATGGAGGCGGTCACCGGTCTTGTTTATACGCCGCAGGAGGTTGCCCGCGTCGGTGAGCGCATCAACAACCTGGCAAAAGCATTTAATGTGCGCGAGGGATTTACCCGCGACGATGATACCCTGCCCCGGCGGCTGATGACCGAACCCCTGAAGGCCGGAGCCTCCAAAGACCATCTCATCAGCCAAAACGATCTGGATCAAATGTTGGATGAATACTATGCGGCCCGGGGCTGGGATCCGGCTACCGGCATTCCGACCCGCAAGAAGCTGGTAGAGCTCGGCCTGGAATATGCAGCCGGGCAGTTGGGCCTGTAAAGGATGTCCCCGAATCTCAGGAATTCGACTGTGGGCGGAGTTCAGGAATCGATGTTGTCGGGTCCGGGATCACCTGCGTGCAACTAAGTTGATCAAGTTCTTTCTTTCACCCCCCAGATAGCGTTTCAGATTTTCATGAAAAATCTTGGCCGCCTGTTGCGCATAAACATCGCAGCGGCCGCCGATGTGCGGGGTGACGATGACATTGTCCATCTCCCAGAATGGATGGTCGGGGGGCAAAGGCTCCTGCCAGAAAGTGTCCAGAGCCGCACCGGCGATTTTTCGATCCTTTAAAACCTGAAGCAAGGCGTCTTCATCAACCGTGTCGCCCCTGCCCATGTTGATAAAAAACGCGGTAGGTTTCAATTTGGCAAAGAACTCGGCGTTCAGCATCTTTTTGTTATCGGCTTTGGAGGGCGCAACGCAAATGAAATAATCCACTTCCGATGCCGCCTTGCCCAGATCATCCAACCCAAAGTAAGCATCCAGGACATCAAGTTCCCGGCGGGATGGATTGATACCGTAAACGGTCATCTCAAATGCTTTGCACCTGCTGGCGATGGCCTGGCCGATCACCCCGACCCCTAAGATAGCGACTTTTTTCTGATAAAGCAGTTGCGTGGGCCAGGGCTCCCATACCCGGCGATCCTGGTTGCGGATGATGCGCGGAAATTGCCGGTTCATGGCGATCATCAACATGATCGCCATTTCAGACATTTGCGGGCCATGGATGCCGCGTGAAGACGTTAAAATGATATCCTTGCGGGACTGGAAAGCAGGCAGTTTCTCGATGAAATCAGTTCCCGTAATCATAGACTGGATCCACTTCAGATTTTTGGCCCGGCGAAGCAAACCGTCGGAGATGCGTATGGCGTACAGAATATCGGTCGTTTCAATAAAATCACCGACTTCATCTTCTTCTGCAGCGGCCACAAAATTCACATCCGGGTAATCCGATGTTAAATAACTTTTATACAGATGGGGGTCCACATCTTTGCAGAGGATTAACACATTCATCTCAAGCTCCTTAAGCGATCAGGATATAATAATGATTTCTTTGGGGGTTTTATGCAGACATTCGCCGGGTCCGTCCGGGCCGATGATGTAATTGTCGCATACGTTCGTCCAGACCGTGTCGGTTACGCCTGCCGGGTGAACCGTAATATTCATGCCGGCCTTGATCGGCATGGTTTCATCATCCAAAAGGAAAGGCCTTTCCACCAGATCATAGCCCTGGCCGTGGGCATACAAACGCAGTTCGGGCTTATAGCCGTTCTTTAACAGAAATTCGTTATGGGCAGCCCAGCTCCTGGGACGGCTGGCCAAGAGAAAAAATTCTGGAGATTTCGGCGTAGAAACCGCCGGGGCCATTGACCTCGATTAACAGGGAAAACTGGTCGCCTTCGCGGATCACCCGGTTCTGGAAGTGACGGTACTGGAATGAGGCATGCTCACCTTTGGGCGCCGAGCACGCCAGAATCAACTGTCGCTCGCTGCCCTGTTGGGTTACCGAATATCGGGCTTCGTTGTATACTTCAAAGTCCCGCAGGCCCGGTTTGATCTTGCTTTTCACATGCGCTATGGCCGCATCCTGCAACGCCGCAGTTGCCCTGATTAAATCGAGTTCTTCCGCACTCTTGACGCCTTTGAGCTGATCGATCGGATCGGTTAAATCCACAAACCTGACCCCTGGAAGATGTTTGACCAGATATTCGTAAAAATTGAGCGGAATATAGGATT
>JARRJQ010000308.1:0-5855 GCA_037388985.1 Desulfobacterales bacterium
CGTTTGACAGTGGCCTCTTCACTGTTGATCAGCGCCACAACAATTTCGCCGTTTTGGGCGTACTGACGCGGTTCACAGATTGCCAGATCGCCGCTGAGAATGCCGGCATCCTTCATCGAATCACCTTTGATGCGCAGGGCGAAGAGATTTGGGCTGCGGTAAACGGCGCTGTCCAGCACAATACTGCCATCCCACTCCGTCTGGGCATACATGGGCAGGCCGGCGGTGACCCGGCCGATAATCGGTATTTCGCGCCAGCGCTGCAAGGCTGCAGCCTCGCGGGCACGATTTAACAGGTAAACCTGACGACTGTAACGCCCTTCGCGTTTGACATAACCCTTTTTTTCCAGCATGCGAAGGATCTGGGCGATGGCTGTATGGCTGACCCCCAGCTCCGCTGCGGCCTGACGCAGGCTGGGGCACAGACCGGTTTTGGCGATTTGCCGCTGGAAATAATCCAGAAAACGCTGCTGTTTGGGTGTCAGCTGGGGTTGCATGGGCCCTCCGACTTTTATGTTTTAATTAGCCACAGACCCACACAGACTCACACGGAGCTTTTGTTCGGCCGACAATGGCCGAACAAAAACGGTCATCCCGCTTCGCGAGATAAACTCCATGCTAATCTGTGGCGAATTGCAATGTGAAACACGTCTGTCTTACATATAGCCTTATCAATTATTTAAACTGGATTGCCCGCAGGGCATACAGTTTTTCCTCGGGCAACGTCGTCCGAGGAAAAGATATTGTCTGTGTATGTCTGTGTGGGTCTGTGGCTAAATTTAATCAAATGTAAAGACTAATGTAAATATAAATATATACATTTTACATGTCAAGATAAAAGTTCAAGAGAGGGTTGCAGGGATTGAAGGGATCAGGTCAGCAATTCCGACAGACGCCTTTCACCAAAACGCATCGGCAGGGAAATGGCCAGCAAGCTGATAACCAGAACCAGGATAAATGAACCGACAGTCCATATCCAGATTGACAGGCTGATTGTTTGGTTGTGGATACTGGCCATAAAAAGGTTATAAACCGGCCCGGCTTCAATGATGATCACCAGACCGATGTATCCGGCGCAAACGATCATAAAGATCAGTCCTCCGAAACTGGTTACCGTCTGGGTCGGATTCTGGGCTTTGAAATCCGGGTAGGCTGCCCCCAGGCCGATGGCCATGGTAACGATACCGGGAACAGCCAAAAAGACCGTGAGGCCTGATAGGACCATCATAAAAGGGGTGACGTTTAGCAGGATGTTGGTTGTAACGATCAGAATTTCGGTTAAGATCAGCAGCGGAAGATAATAGATAAAAAACTTAATCCATAAAAATGTTCGCAAGGATAGCGGCGAGGTTTTAACCAGCCAGAAGGCTTCTCTTTCCAGACTCACCGCTGGATAGGCAAACCGGGCTGCCACAGCCGTCAGGACGAATAAAGCCAGTCCCATGTTCAAAAATGAAAATAAATTCTGAAGGTACACGGTCTTGATCGGCGATTTTTCAAGGGGCAGTACTTTGAAGTTATAAACGTAAATAATTACCAGGGCGGCAATCAGGAAGAGTTGAGTCCACTGCGTCTGGTCGCGGAGAAATGTTTTAAGCTCTTTGACCATAAAAGATTTTATCGGGCCCGGCAAGAAGTTAAAAATTCGGTCACCGGCGACATGGTTCTTAAAGAGGCGGACCGGCGCGTTCTGGGTTTTTGAAAATCCTTTAAAATAAACCGCGTCTGAAAGTAAGATCATGGCAAAGAGAATCATCCCGGCAAAACTAATGGACAGGGCGATGAAAAACAAACTATCGCCAATCGAACCGGAAAGAGCGAGTCGGATGCTGTCATATGCCCAGCTGCTTGGCAGAAATGGTGATGATGGAGTTTGCAGCGAAGCAATATAGACCATAACGCTGTCAAATACTTCCGGATCAACAAGCGATTCAGGCTTTGAAAGGCGAATCGCCAGATAGATCACGACAAAAAAAAAGGATACCCATAAAGATAAATACACTTTTCATCCGACTGGCCGTAATGAACATGACCGCGATCATCACCATCAGGGTACCAATGGTTGAAGCGATAACAGCCAGGCACAACATCGTTAGCGTGGTATTCAAATAGTAAAAGGGACCGCTCTGGTAAACAAGGCCGTAGGCGACAAAAACCGGCAAGGTATAAATGATTACCATCCAGGTGCTTTCGAGGGTACCGTCGATCCAGCGGGCGATAAAAATTTTATAACTGGAAACCGGCAAAGAGTGAACCAGTGAAAGATCGCGGGAAAGATAAAGTTTGGAGAGAGAAGTCAGGATGCTGCTAAAAAGAAGCAGGGCAAAAGATACGATCAGCATCATCGATAGCAGCTTATAGCCCAGGATGTCGCCGATTTCTTCAACACCTTTAAAATAGATGAGAACCCGCCAGGAAACCGCGAATATCCCGCACCAAAAAAGCAGACCAAAGCTGCCAAGCAAAAGAAAGCGGGTAGTGCTTTTGCCACTGGCATTTAAAAGGCCGCGGTTTTTAAGCGGCCAGATTCGGGGTTTTAATAAAGTGATGATGTCGTTCATTTTGCTTGTTTTCAGCAGCTGCTAATTTTGCAGGGATGAAGGCTCTGAAGTCAGATTTAAAAATACGCGCTCCAGGTCGGCGTCGCTGACATTGGCGTCGCGTTGCAGTTCCTGAGTGGTTCCCACGGCAATCAAGCGACCCTTATTAATCACTCCGATGCGATCACAGGTATCCTCGGCAACTTTGAGCGTGTGCGTTGACATGAAAATCGTGACGCCCTGGGCGGCGAGCGATCGAAATAGATCTTTGACCATTATAATGGCTGCCGGATCGAGTCCCACCATCGGTTCATCTACGATAACGACCTCCGGATGGTGCAGCAGGGCTGCCGACATGATCAACCGCTGTTTCATGCCATGCGAATAGGATTCAATCACTGGTGGCCGTTATGGAAACCCTGTACGTGCGTACCAGTAATGAAACCTACAAGCACATGACTAAATTTTGGGGGAAATTATTCATTATCAATTTTGCCATGGGGGTGGTTGCGGTGGGTTCAATTATTCCGCCCATCATTTTAATTGTAGTGGTTTTTCCGGCACCATTGGGGCCGATGAATCCGAAAACTTCTCCCTTTTTAACGAAAAGGTTCAGATTATTCACGGCCTGAAAATCACCGTATTTTTTTGTCAGGTTTTTTAATTCGATCATGATTTTTTTACCACGGAGAGCACAGAGAACACAAAGATTGAATTCAGCAGATTAGAGATGGACTAAAAATATTATTTTCTATATTTTTCTCTGTGTGCTCTGTGGCCTCTGTGGTGAATGATTTATACAAAACAGTTACAATTTATAATTATACCATATTGGATTGTTTAACAGAAATTTTTCTATGTTTATGTTAGTTGTCAGTTGTTCGTTGTCCGTTGTTTTGAATTAAATGATGAAAGTTCGAAATTGGAAGCTTTCTCTTTTTCGACTAACCACGGACGACTAACAACGAACTATTGCAAGATCGTTAGCTGTATCTTTCCGATAACACCCATCAAGTCCATATGCTGTTCAGAAGATCCGGCAACCAAACGAAGGTGGCTGACATCAGCCGGCAGCTGCCCGAAAACCGCGTCGGCGGTTATCCACCGTCCCAGATAGAGCAGGTTCCAGGCATGATAGTAAAATCGGCCCTTTAAATACACGAGCCCGGCTTCGATACGGGCTGGAATCCCGGCAGCCCTTGCCAGTGCCGCCAGCAAGACGGCATGTTCGTTACAGTCCCCCACGCGATTCTCAAGGGTGGAAAGCGCGTCGGGCAGCGATAAAACCGGTCGTTTTTCAATATGGGTGTGCACCCAATCGACCAATTTTCGGGCCTTGGTTAAAGGTAAGGCAGCCGTCTCATCTCCTAAAATTTCCCTGACCATATCCTGGATTCTCTGATCGTCAGACTGGATAAAGGGACTGGGTCTTAAAAAAATCTTTTCCAAGGCCGCCATATTTTGAGGCAGCAGCACGGGGGCCAGATCGGTCAGCTTTTCTTTTTTGACAGTCAGAACCTGTCCTTTAAATGTTTGTCTACCGCCTTGGAGCTGCAGGTTTTGAGATGATATTCCCTGAATTTTAATTTTCAAAACGTTAAGCGTTCCGAGGTTTTCAAATAAGACATTGGATGGCACCGAAGCCACCCTGGTCAGATCCTGAATTGATCCAACAGCAAGCCCGTTAAGGGCATCTTTGCGATCCGTTTTTACAAAGCTGATTCCCAGCAGACCTTTCTCCCTGAGCACGTCACCTCTTTCCCCGATCCAGGCTAGCTGGGAAACGCCTTTAAAATTCAACGAAACCTTCGTGGCCAGCTGGCTGGATCCGCTGGTATTGATGATTTCCTGACCGAGAACCTCGACAATTACATCAGCCTGCCCCATCGATGCCGGATCAAATATATTAAAAATATATCTGTCACCGGGCTCGAGATCGGTGGCGGCAATTGCGTCGATAATACTGCTGAAATGGTAGGGCTTATCATTAAGGACAATTTCCAGTCTGCGGCTTGAGCCGGCACTTTCGGTTGTTGCATGCAAAATGTTTCGGTTAACCGAGCCGCGAACCCTGAAGCGAAATCGGCCCGAACTGATTTCAAAATCAAGTTTCCGGAGGGTAAAATCCGGATTGAGCCGGGTTTCGGTATTCAGATTGATATCCTGAATCATGCCCATTGTATTGATGCGCATCTGAACAGCTTCGGTTAGGCGATATCCGGTTGTTTCCTTAAAAAGCTGGGTATGGGAGAAGCCGATTTTGCTTTCATTCTGGAAAATGTTCATCCAGCTGTCGCGCTCAGAGACCGTATGGATCGATTCGACGGAAAGGGTTCGCGGGCGGGACATTATGCTTTTAATTATTCCCAGGCGAATGGAAAACAGGACTGCAAAGCTCAAAGCAAAAATGCTGCCGACCATCCAAAACACTTTTGATTTGTGGACGCTCATGTTTAAAATTGTAAATGATGACCGACAACCTGTCAAATTGAGCTGGCCTCAATTTGTGGGATTTTGTCATGGAATAACCATCCGGTTCATGATATGGGCAGGAAGTCAGCGCTTGCATTCAAAGGAGGAACCATTTTGAAAGATAATTACATGTGAAGATATCGGGCAAAACCCGCAAGGCGCTGGCTGAAAAGGCTTTTGATAAATTGCCCTCAGTAGGATAAACCGGGTGATCTTACAGCCGGACAACTGTGACCTCGTTGGAACCCGTAGTACTTGGGAGGACATTATGGAATGTAAAATCGAAAAAAATCTTCAAAAATGCAATTGCAGTTATGAACCGTGCGCCCGCAAAGGCAACTGTTGTGCTTGTATACGCTATCATCTGGACAGCCGGGAGTTGCCAGCCTGCTGTTTCCCCAACGATGCAGAGCGCACCTATGATCGATCTTTTGGCCATTTTGCCCGTCTTGTAGCCGAAAACCGGATCTAAGCTGAAGGATCCAAGTTCAGGAGGATTTCTTAATAAAAAGAACGTTTATTTCTGCCGTCCAATGAAAATTTTAAAGCAACGTTTTTATGTACGCGAACCCATGACGGTCGCCAGAGAATTGTTGGGCAAGAAGCTTGTCCGAAAGCTCAACGGCGGGGTTTTAAGCGGCCTGATTTGCGAGACAGAAGCCTACCTGGGTTCAACGGACAGCGCCAGTCATGCCTTTAAAGGTAAAACGCCCCGCAATGCGGTCATGTTTGGCCCGGCAGGGGTGTCCTACGTCTACTTCGTCTACGGCAAACATTATATGTTGAACATTGTAACCGGGGAAGAACAAAACCCTCAAGCCGTTTTAATCCGCGCGCTGATAC
>JARRJQ010000308.1:6001-10447 GCA_037388985.1 Desulfobacterales bacterium
TTGAAGGGGTACAGCACATGCAACGCAACCGAGGAGGAAGCGACAAGGATCTGACAGGGGGTCCGGCCAAATTATGTCAGGCGCTGACCATAAATTCCGCATTGAATGGATGGGACCTTACCGGCGGGAAAAAGCTGTGGGTGGAAGCCCGGCCGTTGATAGCTGAACGATATATTAAAAAAGGTCCACGAATTGGGATCGATTACGCCAAACCGGCAGATAGGCGAGCTGCTCGCCGCTTTTGGATAGATGCGATGTATATACAGAACAGGATGTCAAAAAAGAACACAATCATAAATTGCCGTATGCTTTGAAAGGAGGAATGACGATGGCACACGATCCCAAAATAGGTTATGCGGTGCGGGCAACCATTTTAAGCGTAAAAGGCGAATGCAATGCAGGACACAGACCAGGGGAAAGCTTCGAAATCAGCTGTCACAACCCGGCGGGTTTATGCGGCTGGTTCTACCATGATATTTTCCCCAGCCTGCAAACCTTTCAATTCGGCGGCACGTTGCCGTGGTGGGAAAAAGATACGATTCAGCTGCAATGCCCCGACCCTATCAACCTTGTAACCGTTCAACTGCAACGATCAAAGCGAACTTAAAAGGCAAAGGGCGGTTGTTGGACTGACGGATCTTTCCGCCCGTGAATACATACGCAAACAGCTGGCAGGCGATCTGATGAGCTTTGCCGTACCGCTTGCGATGTTCGAAGAAATGGAACGCAACGTTAACGGTTCATTTCTTGAGCGGCCCACATGGCAGGGCTTGCTCGGAACCAGGAATAAATAGCTTTGAGTTTGACAGCAGGCTAAAATCTGATTGAATTAAAGGAGACGATCTGTGTTTAATAACTTCGGTTACAAGTGGGTGGCGGTTGTATCTGTTTTATTGATGATGGTCGGGGAAGGCTGCACAATAACGGAGTCGGGTCGAATACCCGAACGGGTTGCTCCGCCGCCCGAAATCGCATCAACTGAAGGCTGGTGGTCTGCACGCTTTCAATTGCGATGGCCGGAAGAGGAACCGGTTAACTGGCATTGGGATTTGTTGATTGCTCACAAAATTATAGCGCCGACGCTGGAGCAGTTCAAAGGAGGCATTCATCTCTGGCGGTTTCATCGCCGGGCGGCTCGGGACCAAGCCGGCCATCAGTTCAGCTTTATTTTCTACGGTTCCGCACAAACGGCCTATCAAATTTTTGATGTGCTTCGCTCAAATGAGCTGCTTGCAGAAATGAAATTAAGCGGGGCGCTCATCGCCGATTTTTACGACCAGCCGGATAAGATCGGCAAACCCGGGATCGGTGACACCAGTGATCCGAATTGGCCTTCGGCCATCCAAAAGAGCTGGCCTTATTATATTATGGGTGCCAGCCAGATGTGGCTGAATTTAATTAACGAAACCGTTGCAGATATGCCGCCGCCAGGCGCCGCCTTATCGCTTGATGAAAACGAGCAGCTGTATAAAGAAGTCGACGCGATTATTACCTCCTTATGGGAGACCAATGGCCAGCATGCCTTCTTCCATCATTTGAACGCCCTGTTCGAATATAAACCCATTATCTTTTATGAAAAACGGATGCTGACTTTTTAAGATGATTCAACCGAACCCGGCCGGTTTGTTCATATTTTTGATGTTCCATCCATGAGGAAAGCATATGAATCACGTATCCGCTAAAACAATCTATACTGGAAAAAAAGTCGTTTCTGACGCTCACTTATTGTTTAAGGATAAAAAGATTATTGCCGTATCCAAAACCAGAAAAGGCCGCAAATTTGGGGAATTTGAGGTGCTGACTCCGGCATTTATTGATCCGCACAGTCATATCGGTATGGAACGTGCCGGAGAGCCCAGCGCCGAAGGGGAGGCCAATGAGCACCAAGATTCCATTTTAGCCCTGACCGACGCTCTGGATTCGGTTCAAATGGATGATAAAGCCTTAAAGGACGCAATGGAAATGGGCGTCTTGTATTCGTGTGTGATGCCCGGCAGCGGTAACATTATCGGTGGCCATTCAGCGGTCATCAGACATTACGCCAGATCCAGCAGCAATGCCTTGATCGCCCGTGCGGGCTTAAAAGCTGCATTTGGATTTAATCCCATGAAAACATATGCATGGAAAGGCAAGCGCCCCACCACCCGGATGGGGGCGGTGGCCATGTTGCGCAGCCGCTTGGACGAGGTGCGGCAGAAAATGGAAAAATTCCGTAAAGCTCGGGGCAGTAAGAAAGCAGACATCCACTTTTCAGCCGAAGATAAGGTCTTAAAGGATTTGCTGAACCGCAAAATGTGCCTGCGAGCCCACGTGCATAAAATCGACGATATTGCTGCTCTTTTGCGAGTGGTTGATGAATTTAAAATTCAAATTACCGTCGAACACGCCTGCGATGTTCATCGTCCGGAGATATTCCGGGAATTAAAAAACCGAGGAATTGCTGTTGTCTATGGACCGATTGATTCTTTCGCCTATAAGGTGGAACTCAAACACGAGGATTGGCGCAATGTGCGCCATCTGTTGGAATCCGGAGTGGAATTCGGATTGATGACCGATCATCCGGTAACGCTTTCACGTCAGCTGTTGTTGCAAACCCGCTGGTTTATGCGGGCTGGTTTATCCAAGCAACAGGCCATTGAACTCATTTCGCGCCGGAATGCAAAAATATTAGGGCTCGATGATCGACTCGGCGTTCTGGACAGAGACAAATGGGCGTCATTCGTTTGCTGGAATGGAGATCCATTTGACCTGGCCAGTTATCCGGTTGCGGTATTCGGGGAAGGAGAACTGCTTTATGCCGAGTCCTAATAGCAGCCGTCTTGTTTAAAAGCAGGTTTCAGGTGTCGGGTGTCAGGCTGCTGACTGGTGTTGAATATGTTTAATTGGTTTAATTTGTTCAATTGGTTCGATTGAAGCCACTCGATTCAACCAATGAAACTAGAAGCCATCTCAAAAATAGGATTTTGGTTCAAGATCGCGGCGGGGCCGAGTTTCAAACCGCAGGCAACCTGTTGGTTGTTGAGGATTTGAAACGAGGCACCAACAAAGATATTTAGCCAAAAGACATTTTTGAGATAGCTTCTAATAAAACTAATTTAACAGCTTCCAGAATCCAACAACCGTTGAACCCTGAACCTCCCAAGATATGTAAACCTAATTTAATCCTTAAGCGTCTAAATTTTTAGAGAACCAAATGATAGTTAGAGGAATGACCCATGCCCGATCATGATAAGAGGGTTGCCTTGGTTACGGGAGCCAATCGAGGCCTTGGATTTGCCATTAGCCAGGGGCTTGCTGAGCATGGAATTACAGTGATTCTGGGTGCAAGAGATTCGCAAAAAGGTGCACAAGCCTGCTCTCGCCTGAAGAGGAAAGGCTGGGATGCGGATTTCGAAATACTGGACGTTGTCAAAGAGAAAAGCATACAAACCGCAGTCTCACACATTCAGGCTCGGTTTGGCCGACTGGATATCCTGGTCAATAATGCCGGTATCATGATTGACAGCGAGGAAAGTGTTCTCAATGTCAGCTGGCACACCATCGAGAAAACATTGCAAACCAATGTCATCGGGCCGTTGCGGCTGTGCAGGAGGAGCATTCCGCTGATGAGGGCCGGCGGCTATGGTCGGATCGTTAATTTGGCCAGCTCTCTGGGGTCTTTAACGGAAATGGCCGATTCGGATTCGACGGCCACCATGGTTCGCACACCGGCATATCGCATCTCCAAAGCGGCGCTTAACTGCATAACCATACTTATTGCCCGGGAAGTCCGCAATGATAACATTCTGGTAAATTCGGCATGTCCGGGATGGGTTCGAACAGAGTTAGGCGGTAAAGAGGCGCCGTTGACACCGCGACAGGGTGCTGACACCCCTGTCTGGTTGGCCACGTTGCCTGATGACGGGCCGACCGGCGGTTTTTTCAGAGAGCGTGAGCGGATTTCATGGTAATTCGGCTCAGCAATGCCCTGATGGTCAAAATGGTGGATGTTGACGTGCTGACAGCCAAAAATTAACCGGATGTTATTCGTGTTGAAAAACCGAAATCGATGGATATAATAAATATAAATATAAAAATGTTTGTTATACGGCCAACAATACTGTTTTTAAGGAGGTATACATGAGAAAAAACCATCACCGTTTCGTTATGGCGGCCATGGTTATTATTATCGCGGGTTTCATCGCCAATTCTGTAGGCGCAGTGGATGAGAAGCTGATGAAGGGCTGGGAGGCAGGCAGTCCTTACAACCAACTTTACGATGTCAAAGAATTTGAATATTTCAGGGCCTGGGTCGTCGGGTTCAAAGAAGAACCGCCCATGCCGGGAATGTCACCGGCCACAATCATGATTGTGAAAGACGGCGATGATCTCATCGATGTACATGTTTGCCCGACTTGGTTTGCGAAACCCGAAGACATTGGCGTGAGAAAAGGGGATCGGGTTAAA
>JARRJQ010000309.1:0-4435 GCA_037388985.1 Desulfobacterales bacterium
TTTTGATGACCCGACCGGAAGGACCCAGAATGACGGTTATGCCGGGAAAAAGCAGTCCGCTTTGATTGTCTCCGGTCTGGTTGCAGGCAACCACAAAAAGGCTGTTGTCGAAAGCGCGGGCGGGCAGGTGGCGCATCCAGGATTTAAATTTTTCGACGGGCGTGCCCCTAGGAGATGCATGCGGCATAAAAATGATATCAGCCCCATCGGTGGCCATGCGAGTGGAGAGCTCGGGGAAGTGCGCATCATAACAGAGCTGAATGCCGAATTTGACGCCCCTGATTTCAAAAAACGGTATGCGGGCGCCCGCTGAGAATATCTTTTTTTCCGGCGGTGCGATGTGAATTTTGCGATAGACACCGACAACGCCCTGTGGGGATACGACCAGGTGACAGGCAAACACCCTGCTTTTAGCGTCTTTTTCGGCCAGGCCGGCCAGAATAACCATGTCAAATTCACGGGCCGCTTCTAAAATGGTTTGACTGATCGGCCCCGGTACGCTTTCGGCCGAATTCTTTATGCGGACTTTGGTGCTGTAGCCGGTAACATTCATCTCCGGAAAGCAGACAAAATCTGCCCCCCTTGTTTTTGCCGCCGCCACCCAACCGGTCATGCGATCCAGGTTTTCCCGTGTGCGGCCGAGCGGACAATTCATCATAACAGCAGCAATGCGGATGTCGTTCATAATCACATATTCGGTGTCAGGTTTCAGTCTGCCGGCAGATGTTACACCTGTTTAATTGGTTTGATTGGTTTAATTTGTTCAATTGGTTCGCTTGAATTTAACCAATTCAACTAATGAAACAAATAAAACTAATTTAACCAGTCTTTGAACCTCTGAGCCTTGAAATCTAGACTTTAAATTCCGCCCTGATTTTAAACACCTTCGTTGCCGGTAGATTGAGAATCTCGGTTACGCTCGTTTCCTCGGCAATCTGTTTGAGATTGGCATTAATTTCATCCATGCTCGGTGCAATAAAGGTGAACCAGATATTGATCGGGTTGTCGCGTCGATAGTTGTGCGTGACACCCGCATAGCGGTTAACGACTTCAGCAAACCGGCTTATTTTATCTTCCGGAACTTTAGCCGCGCATAGGGTGCTGACAAAACCCAGCTTATCAGGCGTGAAATTGCCGCCAATGCGGCGGATAATTCCGGCTTTTTTTAAGCGGGAGATGCGCTTTAAAACCTCGCCTTCGGATAGACCCAGACCTTCGGCAATGATGCGGTATGGTCGGGAAGTGATGGGAAAATTAGACTGAATCCGATTTAAAATGGTTCGATCAATATCGTCAAGTTTTGCCATCGGGATTCCTTTGGAACATGATCTGGGACAGCACACTAGAAGCGCTTGTTACAAAAAGCGCTCGGCAGTAATTCGCACATGAACCTTTCGCGTCCGCGGACCGTCAAATTCACAGAAAAAAATCCCCTGCCAGGTGCCCAATGCCAGCGAACCGTTTTCGATGGCGACCATCTCCGATGCACCCACCAGCGTTGATTTGACATGAGCCGGTGAATTGCCCTCCATGTGCCGGTAATTGGCATCCCAGGGCACAATTTGATTTAAGACCATCAGGATATCTTCTTTAACACTGGGATCGGCACTTTCATTGATCGTGACCGCAGCCGTTGTGTGCGGCACATACAGAATACAGCGGCCCTCGGCAACACCGGATTTCTTTACCAATTCGGCAATTTTGGATGTAATATTGATTAATTCTGTCCTGTGCGAAGTTTTTACTGAAAGGATCATGAAGGCCTCCCTTGAGGAGCAATTCCAATAAAAAAGGCCCTGCCCGAGCAGCAGAGCCTTTTCAAATCATTAAACGGTCGCAATTTTTTTGATTAGACGCATCCGGTGGGTTTGGGCAGCCCGGCCATCTTACATGCTCCTTTGCCCGGACCGGACGGAAATAATTCATAAATATGTTTCAGTTTAAAACCGGTAACTTTGGACAGAACCCGAACCATCGGGGCAATCCCATTTTTTTCATAATAATCACGAAGCACTTCGATGACCTTTTGGTGTTCTTCATTGAGCTCCTCAATACCTTCCTGATTTTTTACCCACTGCACCCATTCGCTGCACCAGTTGTCGTAGGAATCGATAAACCCGTCTTCGTCGACCGAAAATGTTTTTCCCATGAATTCTACACTTGGCATTTAATCATCCTCCTTCTTATTTAATAATAATCTATATCTTTATCGGCCGCAGCCATATAACCCATTTATAAACAAAAACTTTTACCTTAAATAATCCATAATTGTCAACATGAAAATATGTTTATTAATTATCTAATATTCTCTGGGAGTTCGGTTTAATTGCTCAAGGGTAAAAACCGGTCCGTCTTTGCAAACAAATTCTTTACCGATATTGCAGCGACCGCACATTCCGATTCCACATTTCATCCGGTTTTCAAGGGACATAATAATGTGGTCGTGAGAATAGCCCAGTTTATCCAAAACCGGCTGGGTAAATTTAATCATGATCGGCGGACCGCAAACAATGGCGAAGGTATCCTCTCCGCCGGGAGGGGCTTTTTGCTCGGTGATGGTCGGCACAAAACCGGTGTTATACTTCCAGTCCGGATCATCGGTGCCGTCGACCGTGATATGCATATTGAGATCGTCGCGTTTTTCCCATTCAATCAGCTCGTTCCAATACAGCAGCATACCCGGCGTCCGGGCACCGTAAATGACGTGAATATCTTTAAATTTGGGTCGATTTGCCGGGTCCAGCATATAGATGATGGATGATCGAAGGGTGGTGAAAGCAAAACCACCGCCGATGATAACCACATTTTTACCTTCCATCTGCTCCCACGGATACCAGTTGCCCAGGGGACCGCGAACACCCATGATATCGCCTTCTTTCATCGCATGCAGATAGGATGATACGAGTCCCACTTTGTTCACCGTGAACATGATAAACCCTTTTTCCGTGGGAGATGAAGCGATGCCGATGGGGATTTCTCCTTTTCCGGTCACCGAAAGTTCGGCAAACTGACCGGATCGATAGCTGAATTTTTCTTCATTTTCAGGGTTTAAAAAGACGAATCTGAATGTTTTCAGATTTTTGTCTTCGGTTTCAACGGTGATACCATCGATGCGAACCGGATATGGCATATATGGATTTTGCACAGTTATCCCCTCCGCCGGATAAACCGGAAATTCGAAACACACCTGATTTAATAAAATTGGTCGAAACCCGAAACAATTTCGAAATTCAAATTTCCAAAACCAAGAGGAGAATCATTAATCAGCAGGAAAAAGAAAGAGCTCCAAACCGTTTTGAATTTTTGTCATTTGATATTCGGATTTGTTTCGATTTTCGATATTCGGATTTCGGATTTAATTGTTACAAAAATAAGTTTAAATTTTATAATAACAAACGAATAAATTTATGTCTCCGATGACTTTATACAGCACACGCATCTTTTGAAGAGGCGTAGCTGTTCATCAACTCACAAACGCGCCGGATGTCGATGTTTACCGGGCAGAGGCGCACGCATCTCCCGCAACCCACGCATTGAATTCCGGCATCATATTTATCGACGTAGTATTTGAGCTTGTGCATAAACCGCTGGCGAACCCGATGCAGTTTTGTGTCTCTGGGATTATGGCCGGAGCCATGCAGGGTGAAAAGCGGGTACATGCAGCTGTCCCAGTTGCGCATGCGAACGCCGCAACTGCCCTGGTTTTCATCCTGGATATCAAAACACCAGCAGGTCGGGCACACGTAAGTGCAGGTGCCGCAGTTAATGCAGGAAAAAGAAACGTCCTCCCAAAATGGGGCATGGTAAAGCTCAGTGGTATCGGTTTCTCTTAATCGGTCGGTCTTGATCGATGAGCTTATTTTGGCTTCAGCGGCCTGTTTTTTCGCTTCGATTTCTTTGACCGCCGTTTTTTCCTCGACGGTGGAGGTCCAGCCGGCCGCCTGCACCAACGCCTCGCCTTTGGAAGTCATGACTTTGGCCCAGTACTGGTCGCCACCATCGATCAGCAATACATCCAGGTCTTGATCATGATACGGCCCGCAGCCGGCGGTGGTACAGAAGCAGGACTTGCACGGCGCTTCACAAGCCAAGCCTACCAGTGTGGTGGTTTCATATGCTTTGAGCCAATAGGGATCCTGGTACTCCGGTGTGTCGAAATTGAGTCTGACCAGCGAAAAGGCCTTGGCATCACATGGCCGGATGCCGATGACGGCCTGCAATGAATCGTCTGTGTTGACCTCTTTTAAGATATGATGATCTTCCTTATTTTCATCCAGACAGTATTCGAACATAACCTGCGACTGGGGATAAATGATCGCTTTGGCTGACAGGCGGGTGTTTAAACAGCTTAAATCCGGTAATTGGTCGGCAACGAGCTGCCTAAAATTGTGGAAACCATCTTCTTTGACCGGACCGAAAAGTCGATAGACTTCGG
>JARRJQ010000310.1:0-7198 GCA_037388985.1 Desulfobacterales bacterium
CACCAGGGCTTTATTGTGTCGGAGCTCCGGATGCCGAATCAGCGGTTCTGGTTACCGCGAACTATAAACTCACATTTGACGTTCTGCGCAAGGAACTCAGATCAATCAACGCATGGATCCTTGTGCTTGATACCCGTGGAATCAATGTGTGGTGTGGGGCCAGCAAAGACCTGTTTTCAACCAAGGAGGTAGTTCGCCGCGTAAAACTTTCACAGGTTAATAAAGTGGTTAGCCACAACGAGCTGATTTTACCGCAACTGTCCGCTACAGGCGTTGCGGCGCATCAGGTAAAAAAAGAAAGCGGCTTCAAAATCATTTATGGGCCGGTCAGGGCAAAAGATCTCCCGAAGTTTTTAGGCAGCGGCCTCAAGTCAGAACCCTACATGCGTAAGGTTACTTTCAGCGCAAAAGAGCGTTTTATCCTGATTCCGGTTGAACTGGCTCATTTGCCGAAGCCATCCCTGTGGATTCTTATCGCGGCCTTTGTGCTTTCTGGAATCGGCACGTCGGTATTTTCCTTTTCCACTGCATGGGTGAGAGGCAGTTTATTAGCCATTGCATATGCCGCCGGTATCCTGGCCGGAGCGATCGCTACGCCGGTTCTTCTGCCTTGGATTCCGGGAAGATCCTTTGCAATGAAAGGATCCATACTGGGCGTTTTAAGCGGGACAGGGGTTGTGGCACTGTTCCGAGGCCAATTAGAGATATTTGGCGCTTTAGCACTGATGCTTTGCACCACCGCAATCAGTTCTTTCCTGGCGATGAATTTTACTGGATCCACCCCTTTTACATCGCCGTCTGGAGTAGAAAAAGAAATGCGCAAGGCTTTACCGTTGCAAGCGGCTGCTCTGTTGCTCGCGCTGGCCGCCTGGGTGGGTTCGGCATTTACGGGATAGAACCTCTAATTTAACTCATAAAGCAGTTTACTAGATCGGAATTTGCGAATGGAAACCTTTAGATATCTTCCCGGCGTAACTACCTTGAGACTCGACGACGACGCCTGTGTGGGTTGCGGCATGTGTGAAATCGTATGTCCCCATGGGGTATTTTCAATGCATCATCAAAAAGCCCGCATTCATGATTTAGACGGTTGCATGGAGTGTGGTGCCTGTACCAAAAATTGTCCTGCAGAAGCGATCCGTGTGTCACCCGGCGTGGGATGCGCGACGTATATCATTCAGACCTGGATCAAAGGCAAGAACGCCGCCGCTTGCGGCGGTGCGGAATGTTGTTAGAAATGGTTTCGAGACCCCATCTTGCGTCCGATAGCGGCGTTGTCCTGCGGATTGAAATACTCACGTACTGACGTGTACGCTCCGTTTCCAATCCGCATGACGCCTTGCTCTCGAACGCAATCTGAGGTTTTCAAACCACTTCTTGTTAACTAAATTGAATAACCCGTGTCTACTTTCCAGATAGCCGGTCCCAGAAAGCCTTGGCTTCAGCCACCCCGCGCTCCTCTCCAGATCTTGAGGCCGGGCCCGTCTGAGAGGGGTAACCCCGCAGACGGGCGATGCGTTCTTCCAGCGGGGGATGGGTTGAAAATAAGCTCATCAAGCTCTTTCCCGACAGAGGATTCACGGTAAACATATGGGCGGTCGATGGACTGGCATGCATCGGCAACTTTTTCGAAAATCGGCCAAGTTTTTCAAGCGCCCGGGCTAAACCTTCCGAACTGCCTGCAAAACGCGAACCGCTGGAATCAGCTAAATATTCTCGGGAACGCGATATCGCCATTTGAATAATCATTGCCGCCAATGGCGCCAGGATCGACATCGCGATCAAACCAATGGCTCCGCCGCCGCCTTCGTCGTCACTGCGGCCGCCCCAGCCAAAAATTGCTGACCATCGCGCCATGCTCGCCAAAACCATAATGGCGCCTGCCATAGTAGCCGCGATGCTGCCGATTAAAATATCACGGTTTTTGACATGGGCCAATTCATGGGCCAGGACACCACTTAGCTCATCCCGGTCCATTATTTTAAGCAACCCCTGTGTGACTGCCACCACCGCATGCTCCGGATTTCGACCGGTGGCAAATGCATTTGGGGTTTCTGAAGGGACGATAAATAGTTTTGGCATGGGAAGTCCCGCACTGCGCGAGAGGGTCTGGACAATTTCATAAAGCTCCGGGGCTTGGGAGCGATCAACTTCCTGAGCCCGATACATTTTTAAAACGATTTTGTCCGAATACCAGTAACTGAAGAAATTCATCCCGGCAGCCAGTACCAGAGCGATCGTCATGCCCTGTCGGCCGCCCATTATTTGGCCGATCCATAAAATTAATGCCGTCATCACTGCCAGCAGAATTGTGGTTCTAACCTGATTGCCCATATTGATAAGCTCCTTTCAGATGCCTCATGACTTTATGCGAGCTCAAATGGTTTGTGGCATTTTGCTAAGGCTTCACAGAACGTGTTTAATAATGACCCTCACACCCCGCCAAAGATAAAACTTAGCTGATAAAATCGCAACCGCTTCCTAACAAAAAAAGGACAAAAATCTTTTTTATCCGATAAAAAAACACAATATCTAGTAGATCTGAAAGAATGCTGCATCAAAAGCATATATTTTTCTTTACACACCTACAGTTGTCATTATAGACTACGCTAGCTTTAATAATGCATCACTAATAACTGAATGAAATTTAAAAAAATAATTTTTCTTTTACCAAAATAATTGTTGTCTGCCCCATTTTTATATGCTAACGCTCAAAAAGCAATTACCTCAAGAGGTGCATGATGTAGAACCTTCATCAATAATGAGAAAGTGATGCTCTGTGCCCAGTTGTCCTGCCTTGATTCGATACACTTCTGTCGATGCTGGATGAAGAGAGCCCCACGATGTTTCGTTCGCCAACGTGTCTGAGGAACGGAATCGAGAAATGGAAAGGTCTCGAACCTGGACGATAAGAAGAACTACCATCATAAGGACAGCCTAAGATAATAATATCTGCCTCTCAATTTCATCAACTTTCAGGACGAAACCCTCCTTATTAATCTTAAACACCGCAATTACAACAAAAGCCTTACCTTATTGGCTAAACCGCAACCGTGTTTAGGCGATTTACTGGATTGTTTTTGGCACAAGGCTGAAAACATTCAGGAGATATTAAAATATTATGAATTTAATAGTGCCCTGATCCCCGACGGCCAAAACCTGATACTGGTGGAAGCCGAACTCATCCGGATGGATGAAGACATCATCAGTTTGCTTTTGCCGGATAATGGCTATGAAGTCAGTTCGCGAATGGTGAGGCGGCACGCCTGCATGGACATAACCGCCCAGCTAATTCAGAACAGCTCCGTTTTCCGCGGCACCCTGCTGGATTTTAATGCCCGTTCATTTAAAATCGTGCTCAAGACGGCACCGCCCCAAACTTTTGACTGGATAAATCCGGAATCGCCGGCAAATCTTATTTTGTCTGACTCAAGAGAAACGTATTATAGCGGTGAATGCAAAATCATTCGACAAACCACCACTCAAAATAGCGGCACTTATATTTTAAAACCACTCCGACTTGAAATTCAAAAGTTCAAACATAAAGAGTTTCGCAGCCAGCGATATGAATTGATTCCCTCGCCGAATATCATTTTCAAACATCCGTTTACCAAAACAATATTTGATCTCAAGGCTCTTGATTTGTCCGGATCGGGGTTTTCAGTGGAAGAGGATGAGCGCAACGCGGTGCTTTTGCCCGGCATGATTATTCCAAAGCTTGAACTGAGCTTTGCCAACAGTTTTCGGTTTCAGTGCCGCGCTCAGGTCGTCTACCAAAAAGTTCGGGAAGCCCCTAAAGGCAGCCGCAGAATAAAATGTGGTCTGGCGCTGCTGGACATGGATATTGAGGATCATGTCAGGCTCGTCGCATTGCTGCATCAGGCGAAAGATCAAAATTCCTACTTTTGCAATAATGTCAATTTAGATGAACTATGGGATTTTTTCTTTGATACCGGTTTTATCTATCCAAACAAATACGCCTTTATCCAAAAAAACAAAGACAAAATCAGAAAGACATATGAAAGACTTTACGGTGGCAATCCGCATATCGCCAGACATTTTATCTATCAAGATCGGGGCCGAATTTTAGGCCATCTGGGAATGATTCGTTTTTACGAAAACACCTGGCTGATTCAGCATCATGCCGCTAGAAAATCTTCCCAAAATAAAGCCGGTCTGGTTGTACTCGATCAGATCGGACGCATGCTCAATGACTCAAACCGCCTTTATTCCCTCCACATGGACTATGTGATCTGCTATTACCGCTCGGACAACAAATTTCCGAATCGAATTTTTGGCGGAGCCGCCAAAAGCATAAATAATCCAAAAGAGTGTTCGATTGATACATTCGCGTATTATCACTATCAGAACACCCCGAGGCACATGCCGGATTTAAAAAACGATTGGCAATTAACCGCCACACGAACTCAAGACATTGAGGAGCTGGTAAATTACTACGAGCATACAGCCGGCGGGCTCATGTTGGAAGCCCTGGACATGAAAGCCGATAGATTTAGCTGCGATAACTTGGCCGCAGAATATCACCGGCTGGGCCTTAGAAGAAAACGGCATTTTTATTCACTGAAGAACAACGGCAGCTTAAAAGCCATCATTACAGCCACTTTATCTGATGTCGGTATGAATCTTTCCGATTTGACAAATTGCCTCCAGGTATTTGTATTGGATCCCAAAGGACTGACGCCCCAAGTACTCAATACCGCATTTTCCAGTTTATCCGAACAATTCCGGCGAAAAGAGATGGCTGTTCTGCTTTATCCTGCCGCCTATGCCGACGACCAATCCATTGTCTATGAAAAACTTTACAACCTATGGGTATGCAGCGTGAAAAGTTCAGATGAATACTTCAGGTATCTTAATCGACTGCTGCGATTTATTTAGGGCCGCGAACAATATAACCGTTATCCCGATCAAATCCGCTTGACTCTTTCTGTGAAGCCTTGAAGTCCGCCGCCATGTTCAGGACATGGATTTGATTCCTCTGCAGGAAATTAAAGGTGTATATGTAAATCTTCTTAGATCACTAAAATAATCTTCAAATTCTTTTAAAAAACCTTCATAACCATCTTCAAATCCTTCGAAACGATAACCCGATATCTTTGCAGCAATTTCCACTTTCTTGCCAAAATTGTAATAGTCCGTATCTTTCAATTCACCGAAAATCAAGTTGTGCGGCGTGATATTCACATCGATGCCCTGATACCCCAAATCATAAAGGTATGAATACAATTTTATGCCAACATAAGGATCAAAATTAAATCTATCCTCCAAAGTTTTCATGACCTCTACTAAAACATTTTCAAGTCGCCGGGAGAGACCGAAATGGCGCATACAGTTACAATCCAGATCAATCAGGCACATGATTCCACCGGGCTTCAGAATCTTGGAAATATTTTGCACAATATCAAAACTTTCTAAACGATAATATTCGAGCACAAAGCGCACCCAAATAAAATCGAACATCCCGATATCTTCCAGCGGTTGGCGGATATCCCTGCAAATGTATTTAATTCCTGCATGGCTGTAATGACTTTCAGCATAATGGATTCTCTGCGGCGCAACATCGACACCCACAGTGTATCCGCTCGGTTGAACCAGTTTGTTCAGATGAAAAGTGGTTTTGCCCGCCCCGCATCCCAAATCCGCCACGCGCATACCGGGATGAATTCCAGCCCAAAGCGCCTGCTTTTCAACAAGGGCACCATCGGTTTTCAAATCAAGGCGAATCGATTCTTCTTCGCTTTCCATCAGATATCCGCGCAAATCCATAATAAGGCTTCCTTGACGACAAATTTTCCCAGTAACAAATGACCATCTACCTAGTTATCATCAAATTAAAATTTACAAAAGCCTTATTTTCCTTGAAATTATTGAAAAAGTCAATCCGCTCAGCTGAGTGTAACTGGGTGATCCGGTTGGCTGAATTGCCGTCAACCATGATTTCGCCGATCACATATTTGCGGATGAATGGCTACCGGTTTTAGCTTCCGTCAGGAAGTTCTTGACACCCGTAAAGATGGTGAATAGGTTAGCTGATGCAAATGATTCAGCAACCTTTGCATTAAGGAGGAAAACGATGAAAAAAGCCATCAAGTGGGGCGTGTTGATATGTGCGAGCCTGGTGGTTATCATTATTGCCGTACTGCTTATCGCTCCGGCTTTTATCGACATTCGAGATTACAAACCCAGAGTGGAAAAGCTGATTACCGAAAAGACCGGCAGGCCCTTCTCAGTCGGCGATGACTTGCGCTTATCTCTTTTTCCGTGGGCCGGCATTTCGCTTTCCGCCTTACAGCTGGGAAATACACCACAATTTGCGGAAAAAGAATTTATTACGGTCAAATCCTTTGAAGTCAGAGTAAAATTGCTGCCGCTGATCTTCAAGGACATTCAGATTAAACGATTCATTTTAAACACGCCTCAGATTATCCTGGTCAAAAACAAAGACGGTCACGTCAACTGGTCCCAGCCGGCTAAACTCAAAGAACAACCCTCGGCAGAAAAATCGCAAAAAACCTCCACATCTGCAAAAGCAGATACAGGCCTGCCAATCAAGAATCTGACGGTTGGCGATTTTTCAATTAAAAATGGCTCGATCATCTGGATCGACCACAGCGCCAATGTCCGCAAAGAAATCACCGGAGTGAATATGGGCTTGCAGGAAGTTTCCTTTGATCGTCCGGTCAAGCTTTCTTTTTCGGCACGTGTCAATGATCAACCGCTGTCCATCAATGGAACTGTGGGACCAATCGGCCGGGATTTCAAACAGGCAAATATTCCGTTGAACTTAAACTTTGAAGCATTCAAGGAACTGGTTCTGGGACTAAAAGGAAGCCTGATGAATCCGGGTTCAAATCTCGGCTTCGATCTGGCGATTGATCTCAAGCCATTTTCCCCCCGCAAGCTGCTGGCGGCCTTGGGCCAAGAACTCCCGCTGACGACCTCAGACCCTCAGGCACTGGATCGAGCGGGCCTCAAAGCCAACCTTAAAGGAAATCAAACAAAAATAGCCGTATCGAACGCAGTTTTGAGTTTGGACGAATCGACATTGAAATTCACGCTGAACGCTTCTGATTTTTCAAAGCCCAACCTGGCATTTGATTTAAATCTGGATCAGATTAATTTGGACCGCTACTTGCCATCTAAATCGGAGAAACAACCCGCAGCTGAAAAGCCGGCT
>JARRJQ010000311.1:0-5100 GCA_037388985.1 Desulfobacterales bacterium
TCTGCTTTTGCTCATGAGGCCGATTTTGGGCCAAAAAACGCCGTTACGGACCTCAAGACACCTATTTTGGGAATGTTTATTATTAAATTACAGTTAGATAGCTTGGGGCAACCCAAGTTGCCAGGAGGAAATGCATGCAGACAATTAAAAAAGTCGCCATCCTCGGCGCCGGGGCGATGGGCGCTTATTTCGCCGGCAAGTTTTTCGACACCTCCGGCTTTTCGACGGCCTTGATTGCCAACGGCCGGCGCAAGGACCGGCTTGAAAAAAACGGCCTGGTGGTCAACGGAAAATCTTATATCCTACCGGTCCTGGATCCGGATGAAGCCGCCTCCCCGGCCGATCTCATCATCGTGGCTTTGAAGCATCACCATCTTAAAGACGCTGTTGACGGCCTGAACAAACTGGTCGGCCCCGACACCACCTTCATCTCGGTCATGAACGGTCTTGAAAGTGAAGAATATATCGGTTCCATCTACGGCATGGACAAGGTGCTGTACACCATCTCGGTGGCAATTGATGCCGTCCGGCAGGACAACCGGATAACTTACAGCAAACCGGGGAAGCACTATTTCGGAGAAGCGGCCAACACCCAAACCGATCTCAGTCAACGGGTACGCCGCGTGCAGCAAGCATTTGAGCGGGCCGGAATCGTTAATGAAACACCGGATGACATGATCCGGATGCTGTGGTGGAAATTCATGATCAATGTCGGAATCAACCAGGCCTCGGCCGTTTTAAGAGCTCCCTATGGCGTTTTTCAAACATCGGCCGATGACAGGGACCTGACGGAAACGTTAATGATCTAAGTCAATTCACTTGCTGCAGTGACGAAAGTCAATCTATCGGAAAAGGACATCGAGCAGTGGTATGATTTCCAAAAGACCCTGTCCCCCCAAGGCAAAACTTCGATGCTGCAGGATAACGAGGCGGAGCGCAAAACCGAGGTTGAAATGTTTGCCGGCAAATAAATGTCAAATGAACCAGCCCCCAGAAAAACTTGAAGGCCAGAAAACAAAAATCATCACACAGATAGCAGAATTATCCAGGCTTCTCGGGATGATACCGTCAGATGATACGATTAAAATTCATGAACCTCTGACTCAAAATAAAATGGCTTTATCAGATTGGCTCAGTGCTATGAGAGCTTCATTTCTAAAGTTATCTCTGTTGCTCAGCAAAGAATTGGATATTCAGTTGCAATAGAAAAGAAAATAGATAAATGGAGACAATATGGATCTTAAACTCGAAGACAAAACCGTTCTAATCACAGGAAGCACTGCGGGAATTGGCTTCGCGATTGCAAAAGCTTTTTCCTCGGAAGGTGCCCGAACGATTATCAACGGACGCTCGGAGAACTCGGTGAAGCGTGCGATAAACGAACTGAAATTTTCAGCCGATGGCGAAGTTCTCGGATTTGCAGGCGACGTATCGCTGGAAAGCGTTGCGGCGGATCTAATAAAGGCGCATCCACGTGTGGATATTCTGGTGAATAATCTGGGCATCTTCGATCCGGTTCCGTTTGAGGAAATACCGGATGAGGACTGGCGGAGGTTTTTCGAAGTGAACGTACTCAGCGGCGTGCGCCTGTCGAGGATCTATCTCCCCTCGATGAAAGAACGCAACTGGGGTCGGATCATTTTTATTTCAAGCGAAAGCGCTATCCAGATACCGGAGGAAATGGTCCATTACGGGATGACGAAAGCCGCGCAAATTGCAGTTGCAAGAGGATTGGCTGAACACGTTGCAGGAACAGAAATCACGGTGAATTCAGTTCTACCAGGCCCTACAAACTCGAGAGGGGTCGGGGACTTCGTAAACGAGCTTGCGGCAAAGGAGGGCAAGACGTTCGCAGAGTTTGAAAAGGAATTCTTCGAAAAAGTTCGCCCCACATCACTCATTAAACGGTTCGCATCTCCCGACGAAGTGGCTTCGCTTGTTTGCTATCTGGGGAGCCCTCTAGCGTCCGCAACTACGGGTGCGGCGTTGCGAGTCGATGGCGGTGTGGTCAAAAGCGCCTATTGAAAAAGCACCCAACCGAACAAGGCGGTAGAAGCAACTCCGCTTCGTTTTGCAAGAAACCAAAAGAGTCAGGAGAAATCGGCCATGAACGCGAAAGTTTTCATTCCCCAGCCTATCCCGGAAGTTGCCGTCAATCGCCTTAGAAAATCGGCGGAAGTGGAGGTGTTCCCTCACGTGGATCGGGTGATAAGTGACGAGGATTTACTTCAGGCGGTAAAGGGGAAAAACTATCTGTATGCGCTGGGAGAAGTTCAGTACCCCGAAAAGGTCATTGAAGCAGCAGGGCCGGATTTAAAGGGCATTGCTGCAATGTATATTTTCCCAAAATTTGTGGACATCAAGGCAGCCACGAAACGGGGGATTCCGGTAACCGGGATTCCGAACATGATAGTGGAGACTACTGCAGAATTGACCTTCGCACTGGTGATCGGAACTGCCTGGCGGCTTCCGGAGGCGGATCAATTTTTGCGTAACCATAAATGGAAACAATACCAGTCCATGGCCTTTCTTACATCTCGCATATACGATAAAGCGCTGGGTATTGTCGGGCTCGGGCGAATTGGCCAAAGTTTGGCAAGGCGGGCGCAAGGGTGCGGTATGCGCGTGCTCTATAACAAAAGGAACCGATTGACGGCGGATGAGGAGCGTAATCTGCATGTGGAGTGGCGGGAACTGGAGCATCTTTTCCGGGAGGCTGATGTGGTCGCCCTTACTCCCACTTTGACCCCGGACAGCAAAGGGCTTGTTGGCGAAAGGCTCCTCTCTCTGATGAAGCCCAATGCCTTTCTTATCAACACCTCCCGCGGAGCGGTTCTGGACGAGAAGGCACTGGCAAAGGCGCTCAAAGAGGGGTGGATTAGAGGTGCGGGTCTGGATGTCTATGAAAGGGAATTCCCGAATCCGGATCCCGGGCCGATTGCCGAGTTGCTGGAACTCCCAAATGTGGTTTTGCTCCCCCATATCGGCAGTGCGGCACGTGAGTCGCGGGAAGAGATGGCTCTGCGGACAGTTGAGAACATCGAAGCGATGATCAAGAGCAAAAGACCTCCGGATCTGCTTAACCCGGAAGTGTTTGGAGAGAAGCCCGTTGATACAGGAGATCGAATCGGTTAGCGGCTATGTTATTTTTCGTTCACCGAGGGCCGTTTAACCGGCCGGCACTGCGAAAAGGGTGATAAATCCCAAAGCAGCACCAACCAGCGCGATACCGAGTCTTTGCACCGGCCTTTGACTGATGTGAAAAGCAACCAGGCACTGCAAGGTATAGTAAAATGCAAATGCCCTGGAAGCGAGCGCTAAGACCGTCAGCGTATCGAAAGAAGCAACGATGACGGCAATCCCACATATAAGCAAATAGGCGTGACGGGAATCCACATGCTGCTTGGTGGTTTCTTCCAGGTTGCCGCCGCCACCAATGGTATCCGCCACAGCGGCGCTGAACTGGCTTAAAACGGCGGCCGCCACCAAAGGCAAAGGCAGCAGAAACGATGCCTTGCCGGCCAGCATGATCAGTGCGTTATCCTTAACTTTTGCGCCCAAAAAATGCATCAAAGGGATGGCCAGAATAATGAAAACGACATAGACGACGGTAGAGATGATTTGAGACAGACGACAGGATCGGACCCGGGTTTCGGTATCAAATTCATCTTCCAGATAGCGGGAAGTCTCGAACCCCTGAACAACAATAAGCGTTCCTCCGACAATGGTAAGAATCTGCCACCAGTTGTGTTGCGGCATATTCGGTAGCTGAATGCCGGAGTTGCTGATGGCTGCGAAATCGTATGATGTAAAGCCGACCAGCAAAAGCAGAATAATAATAAGGGTAACACCCAAGGCGATTACTTCAAGCTTTTGAAGCATGTTGAGACCTTTAATAAACCCGACAATGCCGATGATGCTGATCACCGCGACCGCGAAAATTTGCTCATTGATCGCTGTATCGATGCCTAAACCGCCCAGCAGGAAAGCGGCCAAAATGCGAATATATAGACAGACGGAAATCGCATAAGCGATAATCAGAGCGATGTCCGAAGCCCGTTCGAAGAGTACCGAACGATGGTCGGTGTTTCCGGATGCCAGCAACGGTTCGGCGTTGCGGATATTGAAGCGGATCACGCTGCCCATGGCATATGCCAAACCACAGACACAAATCATCGCCAGCCAGGCGTAGGAACCCACCGCGCCGGCAAGGATGGGTACAATGACAAGAAAACCGCTCCCGAATATCGAAGCAAGTGGTGTGGCGGCAGCCTTAATGACAATTTTTGTGTTTTTCATAATGCTGTCCTTTGTCAATCGCCAATTTCGCCTGTGTTGATACACTGGGCTTAATGTTTCGGGGTCACTCTTTGACTGCATCCTGCTCGCCGGTTCCAAGCCGCCGGTGAATCGGATCGGTTCCGATAGCGCCGGAGTCGATCCGTTTGAAATTGACCTTGCAGACCGTTCGATCAGAATCAGTGCGGTGGCACAAAACCGGATTTTTCAAATCAATCGCGGCGGTAACCAGAGCAACGACGCAGCCAGCCTCCTTCTTATTTACGTAAGTTTCGAGCAGTACCTAAAAATTCTAACGCTTTCAATTATTTTGTTTAATTCTGATTATCGAATCAAAATATTTGGTGATGAATTGAGAAACTAACGACTATCAATTCTGAAGCAATTATTAGGGATAAAATCTGGATACATGTTACGAAAATTAGAATCAACCTATATCTAAAATTTCAATCAATTCAAGCATCATCTTTGCACCTTCCGTGATCGAAAAATCTGACTGTATAAAGTAAAATGAGGACGTTGTTAACTAAGTTGACCTATTTTTTGTTAATGCCAAATTTTTGGCTTGTTTTTAAAGATATGGTATAGTCCTGAGGATGCTGCAACAAGACCTACATATTCACACCACATTCTCGACAAGCGACAACGCGGTCGTTCCCGAGCAAACCCTTTCTCTCGTCGCTGCTGTTAAACATGCTATCATCGTTGGCATCAGCGACCATTTTGAATGTCTGGTGAACGGGGGCTTTTAGGATTTCGATAAATAAATACACCAGATCGGATTGATTGTTGGTGTCGAGG
>JARRJQ010000312.1:0-4411 GCA_037388985.1 Desulfobacterales bacterium
CATAATGGTTTATTGAAAAAGCCGGGTATCAGCTCTAACTGCAGCGGGGCAGGTCCGGCGCGGGCGTGAGGGGAAAGCTTTCCGACCCCTCAAATAGATAGAAAAAATACAGCTCATGTGTCAAGCGAGAAAGCTTCGCTATCTCCAGAGATGGCTTCTAAGCCTCCAGCGGCCATAGCCCTTTTTCTTCCAGCACCGATCTCAAGGCTTTTAAAGCCTGATTAGTTGCCGGCACCCCACCGTAAATGGCGGTTTGAAAAATCACCTCAGCAAGCTCACCAGGGGTGCATCCGACATTCAAGGCTGCATGGATATGCAATTGGAGTTCTTCCAAACGAGAAAGCACAGTGAGCGCAGCAACTGTTATTAATTGCCTGGTTTTATGAGGAATTTTCTCCCGTGCATACATCTGCCCGGTAATAAAAAGCGATAGATCTTTGGCCAGCGCCTTGTCAAAAGAATGCCATAGATCAAAAGGCCTTTCACCTTTAACGTCTGCAAAGTAAAGCGCAGCCGTTTGTTTTGTTTTTTCAACCACTTCCTTGTCCAATGGGTCCTCCTTTTATTATTAGAAGCCTTCTAAATCAATCAGCCCTGCTGATGGCAGGGCTGATTAAAAATGAGTATATCTCAAACAAGCGGCATCTACAAACCAAAGCCGAATTTAGAACCTATCCCTTCGATTTCTTGATTTCTTCAGTAATGGCGGGAACGACGTCAAACAAATCATCGACAATACCATAATCCGCTTTTGAAAAAATCGGTGCTTCCTCATCTTTGTTAATTGCCACGATATATTTTGAAGTCGACATGCCGGCAAGGTGCTGTATCGCACCGGAGATGCCGCAGGCAATGTAAAGCGTCGGAGATACAGTTTTACCGGTTTGCCCCACTTGATCGCTGTGCGGCCGCCAGCCCTCATCTACCGATGATCTAGACGCGCCTACCGCTGCTCCCAGCTCCTTGGCCAGCGCTTCAATCGCCGCGTAATCACCACCGGTACCGCGACCTCCGGAGACGATAATATCCGCTTCGGTCAGTTCAATTTTATCACCGGTTTCCATTTTCTTTTCGACAACTCTCGCTTTGATTTCCCCAACTTGAACAGTCGGCTTTTCAACAGTACAATCTTTGGAGACTTCGTTAATATTCATGACGTTGGGTCGGATGGCAACAATTTGCGGATTTCCTTCTATTTCCACATCCGCAAGGATTTTGCCGCCAAACATCGGTCGGGTATATGTTAATTTACCGTTATCTATTTTTATCCCCACGCAATCCATTGCCACACCCGCATCCAGCCGGGCCGCGAGCCTCCCGGCAAGATCTTTTCCCTGAGCGGATGCGCCCATGATGATCACTGCCGGATCAGCAGCGCGAATGAGCTCAGCCAACACGTTGGTATACGCATCGGTTGTATAATCCGCCAGCACCGGATCTTCGGCTACCAGTATTTTATCAGGACCGTACTTTTTAAGCGCATCCGCAAGGCCTTCAACGCCTGATCCCAGCACAGCGGCAGTCAGATCGGTTCCCAATCCATCTGCCAAGCGCCGGCCTTCGCTCACAGCTTCAAAGCTGACCTTTCGCATTTCACCATCTATTTGTTCGGTTATCGCAAAAACACCCTGTGCCATTTTGTATCTCCTCTAAATAATTTTGGTTTCTTCGTGTAAAATCTTTACCAGTTCTGCAGCCTTAGCGGCAGCCGCTTCGCCTTGAATCATTCTGACCTGCTGTCTTTGTGGCGGTAAATTAAGAGCCTTTATCTTTACTTTGCGGTGAGCTGCACCCACCAATGAGGCGTCCACACCCAGATCAGCGGCATTTTTAACATCAACGGTTTTTTTCTTGGCTTTCATAATACCGGGCAGAGAAGCATACCGCGGCTCATTGAGCCCGCGCTGAGTGGTGAACAGCGCCGGCAAAGAAGCTTCCACAACCACAGTCCCGCCTTCAATCGTTCGATGGCAGGTGATCTTACCTTCAGACAGTTCGGCTTTGTTGACCATTGACACCTGAGGAATGCCCAGCAGTTCGGCAACCGCCGAGGCGACCTGATAATTATCCTCGTCCACCGCCCGATGACCGGCAATGATTATATCATAAGGAATATCTTTTAATGCGGCGGCAAGCAATTTTGCAGTCGCGAGCGAATCGCTGCCTTCAGCTGCCGGATCTTTGACATGCACACCTTGATCGGCACCCATCGCCAGAGCGGTCCGAATCGTTTCAATGGCTTTTTCCGGACCGAAAGATAATATCGTTACCGTGCCTCCCTGAGCTTCTTTGATTTGCAGCGCTTCTTCTACAGCCAGCTCATCGTAAGGGTTCATGATCCATTTAATGTCCAGCTTTTTAATGGAGACCCCGTCATCTGCGATCTGAATCAGCGATTCGGTATCCGGTACCTGCTTCACCAGAACAACTATGTTCATAATCAGCTCCTTTCATATTGGAAAATGCCATCATTCGACAAGCTGGAAGCATGTCGATGTCTCTGAGATTTAGACGCTATGCCCCATGCGCTATGCGCCATGCCATTTTAACGGTTCGCTTTGCGAATGCCCAACTGATCCAGCGCAATAATCCATTTGCAGATATTGGCGGATCCCTCTACCATGGTGTAAGTGGGAGCATCCCGAAAATAACGCGCCACCGAATACTCCGTGGAATAGCCATAAGCGCCTAAAATCCGCATGGCATAATTGGCGCATTTGGTCACCAATTCGCCGGCAAAATATTTTGCTTGGGCGACATCAAGCCCGTTGTTCAATCTTCCCTGATCCTTTGCCCAGGCGGCCTTGTAAACCAAAAGCCGGGCAGCTTCGATTTCGGCCGACATTTGCGCAATAAGATCCTGGTTCATCTGGAACTCACCGATCGGCTTGCCGAACTGTTTGCGTTCCATCGCATACTTAACGGACGCGTCCAGGCAGGCCTGAGCAACGCCCACAGCTCCGGCAGCGGCCGAAAGCCGGGTTTGATTTAAAGAACCAAAAAGGATTCTAGCGCCATCACCGGGCTTGCCGAGGATATTTTCCTTGGGCACCTTGGTATCGGTCAGATAGATTTCCCCGGTAGGTGAAGATCGGGATCCCATCTTATCTAAGGCCGTGGTGCGCACGTTATTAAAATTCTTAAGTTCGACCGCAAACGCCGATAATCCCTTTGAGCCCGCATCTCGATCGGTATAGGCATAATAAACGATGACATCCGCCACGTTGGCATTGGAAATCCAGGTCTTGGATCCATTTAATAGCCAGTGGTCTCCCTTGTCTTCGGCGCGGGATTTAATGGCCATTACATCGGAGCCCGCATCCGGTTCGGTCATGGCAAATGCACCCAGATATTCGGCGCTGACAAGTTTGGGAATATATTTTTTCTTCAATTCCTCGTTGCCATATTTTTCGATGGTATAGGCACATCCAAGGGTCTGCATGTTGACCTGGACCCGCAGAGAACTTGAAGCTCTGGCAATTTCTTCAGTGATAATCATGGCTGCCAGCCAACCCATCTCGGATCCGCCGTATGCTTCTGAGATAACCGTTCCGAACAAACCCAGTTCCCCCATCGGTTTTAGCGCCTCTTCATACGGAAAATAATGCTTTTCATCCCATTCATCGGCAAACGGGGCAATTTTTTCTGCGGCAAAATCGCGTACCGTATTTCTTAGAATTTCAAGTTCTTCCGAAAGGCTAAAATCCATTTTTTCCTCCTGCGACTCAAATTAGTCTTAACCCAACCTATGCTTCGCCACCTGTGTATGATTTTGATATAAAAATTGAAATATAGTTGAAGGGATTTTAAGTGTCAAGCAAGAAAGCATGCATAAAAGGCATCATTAATGCCGATAAACGCGTTGTCTGTTGGCCTGGAGATAAATTCAGGGGCAGGCAAAACCAGGCGGAGCACAAAGCTGATCATAAATATTCGAGGCAACCCAGCGCAAGTGCTTTGCCTTGGTATACAAAATCATTTAACATTTGACGCAAAAATAGAATCTAGATTCCTTTGTCACGGATTCTCTTATTGTGTTTCAGGCGCTCCTGTATTCCTTTTCCAATCGTATAGGTTACGACGAATTCAGACCAAAATTTCGGGTTCTGTTTCTTCCAATCGGGGCCGAAGCGCCGGTCAAAATAATCTCCCAGCTTTTCAAAAAGTAGCTTCCACGGCGGCTCACCGCGCTGGTAAGCGCCTAAAATCTCATTTAACAGGTCATCCAACTCGGAAAGCTTCTCTTTTGGGAGATAGGAAATCGCACCTTTTTGAATCGACTCCATGAGCGTTTCCACACTAACGGCATGCGCGGTGAGCATCACCGCAGGCATGCCGTGATCAACGGACTCCTCCAGCAGTTTAAGCCCGTTGACACCCATAATATCTAGAATGACGAGGTCATATTTTC
>JARRJQ010000313.1:0-4400 GCA_037388985.1 Desulfobacterales bacterium
AGGCAAGCCGCACGGATTCCAACTCAAAGATCGCCCCGTCATTGAGTGCTGCAAGAATGGCGTTATTAAAAACCGGCAGCATCATGTCTTTGGTCAGGGCGTGGGAGATTTTGCCGCCGCTGCCGTGATCCAGTAAAATTTTGTCGCTTTTCATTTCAAAAAGTCCGTTGTCTGTGGTTCGTTGTCCGTTGTTGGCATTATTTTTAAATTCGCTCGGTTTTTAACACTCTGGCCCATGCGCCCTGCCCCATGCCGCCTGACACCTGACACCTGAAACCTGACCACTGTCAATCGGCATCGCCGTGATACTTATAGTACGCCGCACAAGTCCCCTCCGTTGATACCATACAGGGTCCTACCGGATCCATAGGTGTGCAAACCTTTTTATAAAGCGCACATTCCGGGGGTGTCTTGGTTCCGGTAAGAATCTCGCCGCAGGCACAGCCCTCCGGGGTTTTGGCGTCCGGGATTTGCAGGTCAAATATTTGTTGAGCGTCATGCGCGGCATATTGCTCACGAATTTTTAAACCGCTTTTTGGAATCACCCCGATCCCGCGCCAGCAAGCATCGGTTGGCTCAAAAATCTCATCCAGAATTTTTTGCGCCTTGAGATTACCTTCAACAGTCACCGCCCTTGAATAGGCATTTTCCAGGGCCGGGCTGTCCGCTTCCAGCATTTCAATTAGCATGGCTATCGCCTGCAGGATGTCGATCGGCTCAAAGCCGGCAATAACGCACGGAATCTGATGACGATCGAAAAAGGGCCGGTAAGCGTTTAAACCGATGATCACCGAAACATGCCCCGGCAAAATAAAGCCGTTTATCTGGATCTGCTCTGCGGCCATCAGCGCTTCCAGGGCCGGCGGAACGAGTTTGTGTGCCGAAATGACCGAGAAATTTTTTATGCCCGTTTGCGCTGCGGATAGGATAGCGGCGGCGATGGTGGGCGCGGTGGTTTCAAACCCGACACCGAGAAACACCACCTTTTTTGCAGAATTTTGCCTGGCGATCTCAAGAGCGTCAAAGGTTGAATAAACCACCCGGATGTCGCGGCCCCCGGCGCTTTCCTTTTGCAGCGATGACCGACTGCCGGGAACCCGCATCAAGTCGCCAAAGGTGGTAATAATCACATTATTGATGCGGGCGAGCCCAATAAAAGCATCGATCTCAGCCTGATCGGTCACACATACCGGACAGCCCGGCCCGGAAAGCAGGGAAATGCTTTGCGGCAAAACCGAACGGATTCCACTTCTAAAAATGGACACCGTGTGCGTACCGCAAACTTCCATCAACCGAATATCCCTTTTGCTGATCGACTTAATCTTTTCGATTAATCCTTGAGATATCTCAGAATCCCGATACTCATCGATGTGTTTCAGAGTCATAATTTTGCTCCGCATGGGCGCACGGCTCACGGCATACGGCACAAGGTTTGATTCATTACGATATCATCGCCATCTTCGCCTTGCGCCTTGTGCCTTGAGCCTTTAGCCTGATTATTAATGGCTCGAATTTAGTTTTAATAAAGCATCAACTAGGATGCATCTGCGATCGAAGCTGCTACCATCGCCTGCCCCAGCGCAATCCCTCCGTCATTGCACGGAACCTGCCGGTGCGAAAATACCTCAAAATTGCGCGATTCCAGTTCCTTGATCAAGCCGGTTAGAAGGATAGCGTTTTGAAAGCAGCCGCCGCTTAACACCACCCGATTCAATTCAACGTTACGGCGAAGCGCTGTACATACCTCTGCAAACAGGACGATCAGCGTCCGGTGAAATTTGGTGCTAATTTGCCCGATAGACAAACCGTCCTGAACATCTTTTACAACACCCCGAATGATGGGTGACAGAAAAATTTTAATCGGATCCTCAGAGGCCCACTGGTAGTCGTAAGTGGAACGCGCATCGCCGGCTGCCAGCATCTCCAATTCCATGGCCGCCTGCCCTTCAAAATTCACCTGCTGGCGGATACCCGCAATTGCCGCCACACCGTCAAACAGTCGCCCAAGGCTCGAGGTTTGAGGAGAATTGACCCCTTTTGAAATCATTTCGGTAACGACTTTTAATTTGCGCGCTTCGATTTGTTTGACGATGGGCAGATCCAGTTGCCTGAAATTGTCACCAAACGCATCGTACAGGTAACTGATTGCCATGCGCCAGGGTTCTTTTATGGCAGCTGCACTGCCCGGCATGCTCACATCTGTCAGATGGGCAGCTCTTTTAAATTGCTTCGCCTCGGCAATCAGCACTTCACCGCCCCAGATGGTTCCGTCGGAACCGTAGCCGGTACCGTCGAATGACAGCCCGATCACCGCACCTTCCAGTTTGTTTTCCGCCATGCAGCTGACGATGTGCGCATGGTGATGCTGGACTTCCACTTTCCGGATTCCCTGCTGTTCGGCGGCGTACAGGCTGCTGAGGTAGTCCGGGTGCATGTCACAGGCGATAATTTCGGGCTGAACTTCAAGAATCCGCTGCAAATGAGCGACGGTCTGCTTAAAGAAGTCCAGGGTGTCCATGTTTTCAAGATCCCCGATATGCTGGCTTAAAAACGCCTTGTCGCCTTTGGTGATGCAAATGGTATTTTTCAGCTCGGCACCGCAGGCCAGGATGGGTGGAACCGTGCGGTTTAAAAACAGCGGAATCGGCACAAAGCCCCGGGAGCGCCGGATATATCGCGTCTGGCCCGCAATGTTTCTGACAATGGAATCATCACTGCGCAAATAGATCTGGCGGTTGTGAATTAGAAAATAGTCGGCAATTTCAGCAAGGCGCTCAAAGGCATCGTCGTTGTCAATGGCGATGGGTTCTTCACTCAGATTCGCACTGGTCATAACCAGTGCGGTAAATCCGTGTTTTAGCAACAGGTAATGCAACGGGGTATAGGGCAGCATCACACCCCAATATCGGTTGCGGGGAGCAACTTCTTCTGCAATGGGACCGAGTGTCTTTTTAGACAGCAGAACGATCGGGCGCTGAATAGAGGTCAGCAATTTTTGCGCTTCAGGGCGGACCCGGGCGAATTGACGAATTCGCTGCAGATCCTCAGACATGACGGCAAATGGTTTTTCCTCCCGCATTTTTCGGTTGCGTAGCCGGATAACCGCCTGGCTATTTTCGGCATCTGCCGCCAGGTGATAGCCGCCAAGCCCTTTTACCGCCACAATTTTGCCCTGCCGGATGAATTCCGCCGCCATTTGAATGGGATCATCGGTGACGATGGATTTGCGACGATTGTTATACAGGCTGACCTGCGGGCCGCATGCGGCACACGCATTGGGCTGAGCATGAAATCGTCGGTTCGTCGGGTCATCGTATTCAGCCTGACAGGCCCCACACATCTTAAAATGCCGCATCGAGGTCTTGGGGCGATCATAGGGGATATCATCGATGATGGTGTAACGCGGGCCGCAATTGGTGCAGTTGATAAACGGATACAGATAGCGGCGATTTTCGGGGTCGAAAAGCTCCCGCAGACAATCTTCGCATATGGAAACATCCGGCGAAATTAGGGTGGACATCAGCAAGCGGCCCTCACTTTTGACTATCTTAAAATCCGCATATTTTTTTACGGACTCTGATCGGCTGGATATTTCGACAACAAATGCAAGCGGCGGGCTCTTTTTGGTCAGATCTCTTTCAAAAAACCGGATTCGCTCCGGTGGTCCTTCGATATGAATCGATACGCCTGAGGAGGTATTGGCCACCTCCCCTTTGAGTTCATATTGACGGGCAAGATTGTAAACAAAGGGCCGAAAGCCAACTCCCTGGACAATACCATTGACTTCCAGCCTTCTAGCTGCATACGCCTGGTTCATGGTCATCACTGAAGTTGCAAGTAAAAGCGCGTGGCTTTTTTATCTGTGGTTGCTGGACGGGGGTTGCAGAATGGTTGCCAAAATGGAGGATCTTGAAACGGTTTCAATATCTTATCGCCAGAGTTTTCCTTAATTCCGGTTGGATTCTCTTTTTTCAACCGCGGCGATCGCCTCGCGCAACAGATCCAGTGTCTCCCGGGCCGCCGCTTCGTCTAGTTTGTGAATAGCAAAGCCGGCATGAACGATGACATAATCGCCGACCCGAGCGTCTTCAAGGAGCAACAAACTGGCTTCTCGTTGGACACCCTCGACATCGATGGTTGCCATATTATTTTCAATTTTCGTAATTTTTGACGGGATTGCGAGACACATATTTTTGTTCCTCATCCTCAAAACCACTTCTAATTACTTAAACTTAACTCGATCAAAATACTAAATTTTCATGAATTCCTTAAAAAAGTCAATTAAAAAATATCTAATCAGATCCATAAGCGATTGCTCCCACTCGCCGGACAGAACACCGGAGCGGATTCGGGTCCGGCGGACGGTTCAAGAATCCTCACCTTACTTTGCTGCATCCAGC
>JARRJQ010000313.1:4417-6302 GCA_037388985.1 Desulfobacterales bacterium
CCTTTTCAAGGGCGGCATCCAGGGCTTCTTTTTTGATCGGTTTATGGATAAAATCAACCGCGTCCAATGCGACCGCCTGTTCGGCCAAAGCGGAATCACCATGGCCGGTGATGACGATTACGGCCGTGTTCGGATCCATTTCTTTTATCTGCTGCAAGACGGCCAATCCGTCGATGCCCGGCATTTTAATATCCGTCAGCACAATTTCAGGCTTTTCTTTCTGAAAAATGGCAAGTCCTTCTGTGCCGTTTTCAGCCGTATAAACGGTGTAACCATAGGCATCTAAAAAAAGACGAAACATGGACAGGGTCGCTTTTTCATCGTCGATAACCAAAATTTTGCCCATGCAACCTCCCTTTCAATGCGCCTCATGCGCAAGGAAACGTCAACTTCACTGTGGTGCCCACGTTTTCTTTGCTTTGAACATCAATGTGGCCATTATAATCTTTTACAATTCCGTAACTGATCGAAAGTCCAAGCCCCATGCCGCTGCCCACTTCCTTGGTGGTAAAAAAGGGTTCAAATACCTTATCTAAAATATCCTTCGGTATACCGCTGCCGTTATCGGCGACAGACAGAGCCACACGCTCATTTTCAAAAAACGAACGGATCGCAATGGCCGGCTTAACAGCCTCGGATCCAGCTTTTTTTCTGTGCATGACGGCATCACGGGCATTGGCGACCAGGTTGAAAATCACCTGTTCAATGCGGGTTCTGCGGGCTAAGATCGGGGGCAAACTGTCGTCAAGCTCGATGGCGATATTTATGTTTTGAAGCCGAAACTGTTGACCCACGATACCGATCGCAACCCGTACCGCTTTATTGATGTCCACCTTTTCTTTGGCGAAGTCCGGTTTGCGCCCGAATTCTCTAAGACGATTGATGATTTCGGAAGCCCGATCCACCTGTTCACTGATTTGACGGCAAACTTCCATCAGGTTCTTATCAGGGATCTTCTTCCCCGTTTCGATCATCATATTTAAATATTCGCTCCCCATGTTAATCGCATTTAAAGGCTGATTGAGTTCGTGGGCAACACCGGCCGACATTTCGCCTAAGGTTGTCATTTTGCTGGCCTGCAGCAGTTGCGCTTCTTTTTCGCACATCTCGGTGATATCGGTGGTGGCGATGATGATGGCATCTCTTTCTTTATAACGGGTCGGGCAGGCCGTAACCCTGACGTAAAAAGGGTTGTTGCCTTTGCGATAATGCTCGACACGCGCACTGACGACACGCGCTCTGGGCCAATCGATTGGGTCAAAACTGGAAAGGGCATTCAAAATATCGTCAACCGGACCTAATTTTGAAAAAATCATACCGGTTAATTCATCTTTCGAATAACCGTACGTATCCTCGGCGGTCGGATTGGCATCCAATATTTCCTGGGTGTTGCGATCCAGTACAAAGATCGGGTCGGGTCCGCTGTTAAACAAAGAGCGGTATTTTTCCTCGGAGTCGTGCAACGCTTTTTCGGCAAGCTTGCGCTCCGTTATATCGAGAAAGGCGCCGGTGATAAACTCAATTTCTCCATTTTCCCCGTAGATGATTTGTCCGCCATCCTGGATCCAGATCACGTCACCGTTTTTGCACTTTATTCGATATTCCCTGATGTAGCGGTTGTCGCTGCGCATCGCCTGTTTGAATTTTTCCTGGTTAACAGCCAGGTCGTCTTCATGAACGAGGCCGAACCAGTTTATCTTTCTAGATGCAAATTCGTCTTTGCTGTAACCGGTAATTCGTTCGATTTTATTGTCAAAAAAATCGATCGAGCCATCCATATATCCTTTATAAACACAGTTGGGCAGGTTACGGATCAGCAGGCGGTACTTGCGCTCGCTTTCCTTCAGCGCTTTTTCAGAGTGTTTGATCTCGGCGGTATCCATGG
>JARRJQ010000314.1:0-11948 GCA_037388985.1 Desulfobacterales bacterium
CACGGTTATGTTCGGCCAGTGCCGCTAAAGACGCCAGCGCCCAATCCGCACGTTTGATACCTTGGGCTTTGAAATCGACCTGAAGGATGCTGGCTTTGCTGGCAGGCAGGCTAACGCCGCTGATTTGAATGATGAGCGTATCCTTTCCCAGATGATTAAACAGGTTGCGGCGCCGATCGACGCCTTCCTGATCCAGAGCCACCACAACCGTAGGATTGTCTATGCCGGTAAAGTCGATTTCGACAGGCGATAAAATCAATTCGCTAATTGAAGGGCCCCTGAGCACGGTAATGTTGTATTCGTTTTTCTGGGTAGTCTTCAATCCAGCCGTCAGTCCGGCGATACATAGAAGTTCGCCTGCGGTGATAACCCGCTGACCGGCACTGCCAAGCAAAATGACACACTGGCGACCCGCCTGGGGTGCTTTGAATCTAGTCTCAATTACAGCCGGCGCTGTGACTTTTTTCTGATCGGCGGCCATGCGGCGGTAATGCTGAGCGTATTCCGGCCGAAGATTCTCAGGCACCACGCCTTCCATCGGGGGTAGCTTGGCCAGGGCCTCATCGATCATTTTAGGTGTGAGTCGATTTTTCATTGTGTAACGGCCCGGACAGATTCCCCAGATGTCCATTACGGAAAACCCCTCATGTTCAACGGCGCGTTTTATTTCTTCGGCCAGATTCTTGACAAAGCCCGAACACCGCCGAACATAAGGGGCTCCTGCAGATCGGGCAACGCTGCAAATATCCAGGGGACGTTCCAGCGCATTTAAAAATCCGAAACCCAGTTGAGCCTCCGGCGGGGTAGTCGCTGAAAACTGGCCGCCGGTCATGCCGAAATTAAAATTGTTTAAAATCAGCAGGGTTAGATCCAGATTGCGGCGGCAGGCGGCTAGCAGGTGCGCCCCGCCGATACCCTGGCCTCCGTCACCCATGGTAACAATAACCTTGAGTTCCGGCCGTGCCATTTTTAGCCCGGTTGCATAGGTGAGGGCGCGGCCATGCAGGCCGTGCATCGCATGGGTATTAAAAAACGTATCGAACAAACCGGAACAGCCGATATCGCTGACAATCGCGATCTGATGTCCGGACAAGTGCATATCCTGAAATGTCTGATCCAGCGTGTGCGTTATGCGCTCATGGGTGCATCCGGGACAGAAAACAGGCGGTCTTTGAGGATTTAAAAAACTATTCACGGTCAATGACCCTCGCAATCTGTGCTGGCGTGATCAGGCGGCCATCCATTTGACCCAGAAAATCGATTTGTTTTTGGGGCAAAATTCTTTCTACCTCCCGCACATATTGTCCCATATTCATTTCGACCATAACGATCCGCTTAACCTTACGGGCGAACTGGCGGATAATCTTTTCCGGGACCGGCCACAACGTTTTTAGGACCAGCAGCGCAATCGGTTGGCTCTGTCGTTTGCGGGCATTGAATACAGCTTTGGCGGCCCGGGCCGATACGCCATAGGAAATCAGCAGGGTGTCGGCACCTTCCACGAGGAAAGCTTCATGAAAAGAGAATTGATCGATGCCCGACAGCAGCTTTTTCTCCAGACGCTTCTGGTTGCGCGCAATGACCTCCGTGTCTGTGGTGATGTATCCATCGGCGCCATGGGTCGAGGAAGTCTGCCGGACTAAAATCCGGTGGCCGATCGGCAGAAAATTCGGGACCGTTTGCGGTGGGTCGACATGAAAGGGCAAAAAGGCCTGATCTGTCGGCGCAATCCTGCGATCGGTGACTTCGGGGGTTTCCAAAGATTGAAGATCGACACTTTCTCGGGTCATGCCAATTTCTTTGTTGGAAGCAATAAACACCGGGCAGCGGAATTTTTCGGCAAGGTTAAACGCATGCATGGTCAATGTGAAACAGTCTCTAACATCTGCCGGCGCCAATACAACCACCGGCAGTCCTCCACTGTTTCCCCACCGCAAAAAGTTAATATCACCATCGGCTCCCCGGGTGGCTGAACCCGTAGAAGGTCCCAATCGTTGAACATCAACGATCACAATCGGAATCTCACTGCCGATGGCAAATGAAATGTTTTCGCTATACAAGCTGATTCCCGGACCGGAAGTGGCCGTCATGGCTTTCAATCCGGCCATGGATGCCCCCAGACAAAATCCGATCGAAGCAATCTCATCTTCGCCCTGCAGGCAGATGCCGCCTAACGGCGGCAGCAAATTGAGCATATTTTGATAGATAGTCGTTGCCGGTGTAATGGGATAGCCGGCAAAAAAACGGCAACCGGCTGCAATGGCTCCGCGTGCGATTGATTCATTGCCTTCCAGCAGACTATATGCCATTTGGTCTCCCATTTATTTGGTTAGCCGGTTAACCCGTTGCGCCCGTTAAAAATGGAAATATTCTGATTTTCTATAAGGCCGGCAAACGGGCTCAACGGGCCAACCTGAAACTGTGGGATTAATCTAAAGGAATATACCTGTTATGCACTCTGCCTATAGACCATCTAAACGCCTGATGCGACAATTTACATTTTAAAGGAACTGCGGACCTGTGGTTCTTTCTCACCGATACCAAAGGTCCAGCGACTTCTTTTTTTAGCTTTTTCTTTCTCCTGCCAGGGGTACTGTATTCGGGAATGAAACGACGCTTCCAGCGCATTAAGAAGCGCATCCACAATTTTAGATATGTCACGGGTCGTCAGATCACAATTGGCGAATTGGCCGTCGTTGATCCGTTTGACGATAATTAATTGAATCATTTTTTCAAATTTGCTGCGGCTGGGGTCCTGCATCGACCGGGAGGCAGCTTCGGCGGCATCGACGATCATCAGAATTGCCGCTTCAATACTTTGGGGTCGGGGACCCGGATACCGAAAATCCTCTCGATCAAGGGTTGCGCTGATGTGGTCCTTAGCGGCCAGATTATAAAAATATTCGATGAGCTGGGAGCCATGATGCTGCAAGATCAAATCCACCACGGCTTTTGGCAGCCTGGATTCCATGGCGATTTTAAATCCATTTTTCACATGGTTGATGATCAGTTCGGCACTTTCCCAGGGATCTAAAAGATCATGCGGATTTTCGCTGTTGTATTGATTCTCGATAAAATTTTTAGGGGTCTCCATCTTACCGATGTCGTGGTAATAAGCACCGACGCGCAAAAGCAGCAAATTTGCCCCGATGGCTTCACCCACCGACTGCGCCAGATAGGCGACGGTCATGGAATGCTGGTAGGTGCCAGGCGCTTCTTTTAACAATTTCTTCATCAGCGGACGCTGCAGATCCGTATATCGGTTGAGTTTAAAGGTTGAGGCGGTATCCCAGCTGATTTCAAGCAGTGGCAGTAACAGCAGCGCTAAAGGACCGGCAACCAGACCACCGACAAAAGCCCAGCCCATCCGTTCGATCAACGTGCCGGTCAGCGTTCCTTTTGCAAAAAGGGAACTGATATCCGGCAGACTCGAAGCGGCCTGAAAAACGGCCTGCCAGTCTAAATAGAGGGCAAGCACGCTTATGCTGTTGACCAGTCCCACGGCTATAGAAGGCAGGATAATTTGCCAGCGCTTCTGAATATTGTCCGAAACCAGTACGGCGGCCAACCCTCCAAAGATAAAATAGAGCATCACCTGGTATTGCGGACCCGCAAATAAGCTCAGCATAATGGTTCCTACAACGGCGGTGCCGGTGGCCGCGAGTTTCCCATGGTTTAAGGAAATCACCAGCAAAGGCAAAAAGGCGAAGGGAAGCGCATATAACGGCAATGAGCTGAACAGCAGGGTTCCTTTTAAAATAAAAACACTCAAAATTAACATTGAAAGTAACGGTCGATACGGTGCAGCATTGCGTGATCCGGTTGCCAGCACCTTTGAAAGAAACACATTATAAAAAACGACCATAAATAAAATGGTAAACAGATTCCAGGGCAGATTGCGATAAATTTCTTTAACTTGTTGTTGTTTAAAGGCGGTCAGCAGCAGTACGTCCTTTTCATTTAAGCGCTTGCGGAAAGGTACAAGGATAGCGCCCGGCTGAAAGGTGAGGGTTTTAATCGGATATTGACTTTGAATCTTTTCCAATCGTTTGGCGTTTTCTGTTTCATCGAATTCTAAATTCGGCAAAAGGGTCGCCTGACAGATCTCAAGCACGGGTTCCAGAACCGATTTGTTTACCTGCCAGAAAAGCTGTTCGACCTTTTGCTGCATAGAAGATCTTGCTTTTTCAAGAGATATCAATTCATCCAGGGGAGTAATTACCGGAGCGGAGAGGGTGGGGTTATGGATCTCAATGGCTTTTTTTCCTTTTAGGTGCTCGGTGCTGGGTAAAATTTTGTGCTCAAGAATCGTTTCTTCAATGGTTAAAATGCCTCCCAGCAGTTTTTTAAGATCTCGATACCAGAGCACTTTGGTCAGGGATTTTTTTGAAACGGACGCCTCAACTTTGTCGGGGACATAATTAAATACCGGAACATACTGCGAAAGCGCCTGAATTCTTTTTGAACTCAATGCTTTTTTTCGATCGTAGTTAAAGGGTTGGCGGGCCCGTATCGTTAGCATGATGTTACTTCCGGATTGCGGGGGACGAAAGGCAAGGTAAAGGTTTTCAGCAAAGCAGGCCAAAATCGTTAACAGGATCAAGGTAATATTTAGAAATAATTTCATATTGAACTTCATTACCGCCGAGCCCAAAGAGATTACAGTATCTGGATTCGGCAGTTCATTTATTCATTTTCGCCCCGATACCCTGTTCAGCCCCAGGCGGGCTGCAGGGATGATCGGTCTTCGCGCTCGCGAACCGAGTCAATCAAATCTGTATAAACTCCCTAAATTTTTCAGCGGTATAGCCGATATATATAATATCTGTGGGTTGTATAAGATCCTGTAATTTTTAATTACTTCGGTCGATTCTTGACTTTTGGCAGTCTTTCTGACATAATGTATTGTAATAACTTGATGATTTTATCATATTGGGTTTTGATCGCTTCCCTGACGGTAAATCATTTTTATTGCGGCCGGACGCCCAAAACCTTTTGGATGACCTGCTGCCAATAGGTGTCTTGATGGCCGGAGTGTTATGGTCAAGATTTAGATACCACGGATCGAATCGGATCGAGTCGTTATTATAGAGGAGTGCGAATATGCTCGGGAAAGCATTTGCCCGTTTAAAAAAGCAGAAAAATACGTTGGCCGAACCGGGGAGGTCATCGACATCTGCCGATACTGTCTCATCCGCTGGCAGGATTGCGAAAATGTTGAGTGCATCCGGAAGAGTCAGCCTCGCAGCATTGCGTAAACTAGCCCAAGAGCATAAAGCCGAGGCTTTCGTAAAATATGTCCAAAACCCCGTGCTCGTCGGCTCCGCGATTCGGTCAGGTATTATATCCAGCTCAGGGATGGGTAATGATACCCTTAACAGCACTCAGATTTTTGAGCCATCCAAAAGCGAGAGTTCTTCACTTCCAGCTTCAGAGAGTCTGAAACACGCCATTTACCCGTTGGTAAAAGGCGAATATCCGGCAACTCCCCGCGGCGCTTTTTATATCGGACGCATCAACGGCAACGATATGATTATGCCGGACTATGCAATTTCCAAACGGCATGCCATTATCGATATTGAGGATGGTCTGTATTACATTCGGGACGCCGGTTCCACTAATGGAACCAAGGTTAATGGCGAGCGGTTGGGTAAAAAGCGTGCGAGGCTTCATGATAAAGATGTCGTTGGCTTTGCGCGTTACGAATTTACATTTCTTTATCCGAAATCGTTATACAATATGCTGCAGGATGTTCACGCCTAAAGGGTATCCTTGCCCGGACATCTGATTAATCACGCCTTGAAGCACAAAATCTAAAAGCACAAAAACGGGGCTAAATTGTAAGTTTTTAACGAAGGCATTACTTGGTCAGTTCCGTTTTGACTGCGCGGCCTAACTTTTCCAGCAAATACGGTTTTTTAAGATATGCTCCGGCACCCATTCTCTGGGCTTCCCTCACCCGTTCGGATTCCGAATATCCACTGGCGATGATGGTTCTTTGACCTGGATTGATGACTGCAATTTGTTTATAGGTTTCCAGGCCATCAATTCCTGGATCCATGATCATATCCAAGACCATTAAGTCCGCTGAATGATGTTGCATATAATCCACGGCCTTTTCACCGCTGTCAGCGGTGGTTACAGTATAGCCCAGTTTTTCCAGCATCTGGCTGGCGATTTGCAGCTGTTCTTTGATGTCGTCAACAACGAGTATGGATTCTCCATGGCCTTTAATTTCTTCGAGGCTGGCAAGCTCGTCGTCTTTAGATAATTCTTTGCGACTAACGGGAAAATAAAGGGTGACGGCTGACCCCTTGCCTTCTTCACTTTTAATATCGATATAACCCAGGTGATCTTTCACGGTTCCCCAAACCACGGCCATTCCCAATCCAGTGCCGCTGCGACCCATAGCCTTTTTCGTATAAAATGGCTCAAAAATGCGTTCAATATCTTCTTTGGGTATGCCGATTCCGGTATCCTCAACGGTTATCGTAACATAATCGCCCCTGCCGATATCATCAAACGCAATTTTATGTTTATCCTCGTGGCGGTTTTCAGTGCGAACGATTATTTTGCCCCCGTCAAGCATGGCTTCTGCCGCATTGGATACCAAATTCATTATGGTTTTTGACAGGTGAACCGGTGAGCCTAAAATATTTAACAGGTTGGCTTCGAGTTGCCGTTCCACTTTTATGTGCGGATGGTCCATTAATAGTTTTTCGTGCTCGGGGCTCAGGAGATATTCTGAAATAATGTTGTTTAAATTGACCACTTCGGTAGCTGCTACGCCTCTGCGGGCGAGGGTCAATAAATCCTGCACAATCGCCGCGGCTTTTTCGCCGGATTTTTGAATCGTCAATATCGGTTTGATCAGCGGGCTGTCTTTTTCAAGATCCATTAATAAAAGCTCCGGATAACTGACAATTCCGGACAAAATATTATTCAGGTCATGAGCCACTCCGCCGGCGAGGGTACCAATGGCTTCCATTTTCTGGGCGCGTTGCAGCTGGGCCTGCAAATCCTTTCTTTCCAGATCCGCCAGCTTGCGTTCAGTGACATCGATGCCGACACACAGAATTTCCTTAAACTGCCCCGCCTCGCTAAAAATCGGCTTGTATGTCCAGGCGATCCATGCTTTTTGTCCGTTTTTACAATGTGTATCGTTTTCGATGACCCTCAACCGGTTGGGGTCTTTTTGCAGGGAGCTGACCAGTTTTTCAAAACCCTTACGGTCAGCCTGATTTTCAGGTAGAATAATCTGTTCGGCATTTTTACCGAGCATCTCTTTTTCGCTATATCCAAAAAACCGCTGGGCGAATTCATTTGAATAGGCGATATGGCCTTCGGTGTCCATTCGCAAGATAATGCTGTTGGCCGCTGCCCATTAAGAGGTTCATGTCGCTTTGCCGCAGCGGGGTTTTTGATTTAATATTATCCACGGCCAGAATTCCCAGTGCTTCATGTTCATAGGCGATTGGAACGCAAATCACAGATTGACCGCCCATGTATTTTGCAAATTCCAGGCTTCTGGGAGACAGGGTATCTTCAATTTCACCGATATCCTTGATTAAAAGCGGTTTGCAATTTCTCATGGCCTGGACAAACAATCCTTTTGATTCCGGATTGTTCAGATTAAATTCGAGTTGCTTTAAAAACGCTTCCTGCTCCTGTGTATGGCCGTAACCGGCGGTGAAGCGCAAGTGAGACTTGCTTTCGTCGGCCAGCATGATCATGCCGCGGTCAAAATCGAGACGCTTTTTCATCACGGCGGCAACGCTTTTGAGCAGCTCATCAATTGCCAATACTTTCGAAGCTACCTGTCCGATTTCCTGCACCAACAGGGCGTTGTTGTAACGAATCGTACTTTCTAAAATATGGTCTTCCGCAGTTGCTTTTTGGGTTTCAACGGTATGGATCAGTTCCCTTTTTTCAAGATATTCGGCATAAAATGAAACTGCCGTGGCAACCATAGCAAAGATCAATATCGCAATACTCCAGGTTGCAGGAGTCATAAACCAGAGAAGAACCAGGGAACACGGGAAAGCGAGCAATAGAAAATAATTGCGAATGCGCTTCCAGATGAATGAAGGCGTCTTTTCCCATGTTATCACATAACGGCAATGCGCATCTCCTTTGTGCAGACATTCGGGATGATTCACCTCGGCAAATTTTTCTGTAAACAACTTTGCCAACGCCTCAAAAGTGCCTGTCCTATTCTCGCATATATAGGGTTTTTCATCGATACCTGCCCTGGGTTTGGAAATAATTTCAACGGAGCAGGGGCCTATTTTTCTGTTTTTTGAGTTACAATTTGATGAAACGCATCTATTTGGTGCTGATTAAACCAGTGTGCCGGATCTTCCACCTCGTATCGGGTCATTCCGGCATTATCCAGAATTGAATCGATACTTACAGCAGAATAATTTTTGCTGATGTATTCTAAATAATTTTTTATTAAACGGCTGTTGTATAGAGGTGTTTGGTCACTCATCTCGGCAACTCGACGATGATTAGTCCAATTATTCGCCTTCTCCATTATCAGCTGCTAACCTCTCTTTTAATAGAACCTGATTAGGTTTCGCATTGAAGTGTTTCGGCTTCTGTTCCGCAGCCGAAGCTTTAGGTTTATCTTCTCTGCGTCAGGTAGGCTGCAGCAGGCTTCATCGATTATTTTATCTAAATTTTAGGCCGCAATTCAAGGATGAATTTATTTTTGCAACTATTTCTAAATGTTATTACTGTATCGGTTAACTATCCAGCTGGGCGCACAATTTTTGAAGCCGGGACCAGCTGGATCTGGTCTTTCAGCTCCGGCAGCGCCTTTTTCAATATTTTCAGGGTCGTCGTATGCGGATGCAGGATGCCTACCGCGGTACCGTTTAACCGGGCGATACGAATCAACTCCTTAATTTGGTTTTGGATGAAATTCGGTTTCACGTAATGGTCAATAAATACATCCCGTTCAGCAAAAGGCAGCTGAAAAAGACGAGCAGATGGTCTGCCCATGGAGTCGGAGGTTGTGCGGCTGTCGATAAAAAATAGTCCACGTTGCTTTAAAATCGAAAAAATTTGATACATCTGGGTGGATTCGGCGGTTAATTTAGAACCCATATGATTGTTTACCCCTTTGATGCCGGGCATCGTATTGAGATCATCTTCGAGTTGGCGGATAAGTTCATCGGGTGACATTGAGCTCAGCAGGGTCCCGGGCCCGGGATTCACCTCGGGATATTCAACAGGTTCCATGGGTAAATGCAGCATTATTTCTATGCCTTTTGAACTTGCTAGCTGGGCGATTTCCTTCTGAAAAGGGCTATGTGGCAGAATGGAAAATGTCAAATTTATATTGAGTTCCAGAAATTTTTCGGCGATTTTTTTATCATATCCAAGATCATCAAGGATCAGGGCAACAAGGGGTAATTTTTCGACCGGTACAGGCTTGGGCGCCGGCAGCGGTTTCGGAATATCGATCTTGGCCAGTGGTCGGGGAGCCGGTCTGTTCTCTTTAGGATAGATTTCAAAGGTAGGCTTCTTCGTTGCCGGCGGTTGGCTGGTCTTCGCCGATTTTGAGACGGGTAAAGTCCTTGCCGGCTTCTTCGGTGGTGCCAGATGATAGAGCAAAAGACCAATTGCGGTGACCAGCACTGCCAGAATCGCCAGCGCGGCTAAGGCCTTAAAAAGAGAGTTTCGGTTAGTGGTTTTTTTGCGGTTTTTTGGAGATCTTCTCTTTTTGCGGTTTTGAGCGCGCATTACCTGGTTATCCGATTGCAATTGTTCGAGCGACAGCGGGCCAACTGCGTAATCCACTGCCGGAGTTTTCGGTTTTGATGTCTGCGTATTGGATTTTGAGTCTTTATTTTTTCCCGGTTCGGCTTCGAGATGGTTTGCCAGATCTTTTTCTTTCAGCAGACCTTCGTCCATCACGTCCTCGGGATTGATTTGCCTGTGTTTTAAAATGATGTCCGGTTCAATTCCTTTGGCTTGAATCGAGCGGCCGCTGGGTGTGTAATATCGGGCAATGGTCAGCTTAAGCCCGGAACCGTCACGCAATGTCTCAACGGTCTGAACCGATCCTTTTCCAAAAGATGGCGTGCCCAAAATCATGGCACGGTTGTGGTCTTGAAGGGCGCCAGCCACAATTTCAGAAGCACTGGCCGTAGCGCCATTGATCAGGACAACCATGGGATAATTGCGGCTCACCGGATTTGGTGTGGCCATATAGTCCTTGGTACTTATTTTATTTCGTCCCTTGATGGACAATATTTTTCCTTCATCCAGAAAAAGGTCGCTTACTTCAATAGCTGCATTGAGCAAACCCCCGCCATTGTTCCGCAAGTCCAAAATGAGTCCTTTGACCGGGATGTTGCTGGATTCTATTTTTTTCAACGTATCTTCAAGCTCTTGGGAAGTGCTGCCTGAAAATTGCGATAATCGAATATAGCTGTAACCCGGTCGCAGATCGAGCTCTTTGACCGAAATAATGGGAATGTCATCGCGAATCAGTTCAAAATCGATCGGTTCTTTGAGGCCCTCACGCATGATCGAAACTTTAACCTTCGTGCCTTTCGGTCCCCGCATCATATTGACTGCCTGCCGCAAATCTTTGATCGGTTGATCATCAACCTTGACAATTCGATCCAGAGGCTTGATTCCGGCTTTAAAAGCAGGGGTATCTTCAATCGGGGTGATGACCGTAACAAACCCATCTTTCATTGTGATATGAATTCCGATTCCAGTGAATTTTCCTTTGGTGTCGATCTGCAAATCTTCAAATGCCTCCGGCGGCAAAAGGGAGGAATGGGGATCCAGGCTTTGAACCATGCCCTGGATCGCATTTTGGATCAGTTCTTTTGAGTTGACCTCATCAACATATTCTTTTTGAATCAGTTGAATCACATCCGCAAAAATTTTCAGTTCTTCATATGTATCGTCATCTTTGGCCGCCAGATTTCCCCAAAAACCCGAAGCGATAGTCCAAATGACAACTGCGGCTACCATTACCATCCAAAGTTTTGCGCGCTGATTTTTCTTTAAGTTCATTTAATTACTCCTTCTGCAGAGCAGATTTTACGCTAACCGCTCTCAAGCCATTGCATCGGGTCCAGAGCCTTTCCGTGGTGTCTGACTTCGAAATAGAGTTTCGGTCCGGTCATGGATCCGCTATCGCCGACAGTGGCCATCACTTCTCCAGCTTCGACGACATCCCCGACGGCTTTAAAGACTTCTTCAATATGGGCGTATACCGTGTAGTAACTGTCACCGTGGTCTACAATAATCATATTTCCATATCCTTTAAACCAGTCGGCATAAAGGATTTTACCTCGATAGACCGCCTGAATCGGTTCGCCTCTTTCAGTTTGAATTTCAATACCGCTGCGAAAATTTAGCACATCGTAGCGGGTATTTTTAAACTTACCGAAAAGACTTACTATTTTACCCTTTACCGGCATTTTAAGCAAGCCTTTATATGCCCGAAACGGTTTGCCTTGAATATATTCATCCGGAACCGCGGAGGTTAATCCAACGTCTAAATTTTGAATCTTTTCATCCAATTCCCGGGCCGCCTGTTTCAATGATTCAACCGCGGCCTGCTGGGCGGACATTTCTTTGCGAACATGAGCCAGAAGCTTGGAGCGCTTTTTGCGCTCAACAGCCATCTGATTAATTTCCTGCTGGTACTGCTCGACACGTCGTTGCTTTTCGTTTCTGTGCGCCTGCAACCGGGATCGGACAATTTCCAAATTCTGCTGATTGTCCAAAATCTGGTTCATGACTTTTTCGTCATAGGCCAGGACCCGCGAAATTGCCGTTTCGCGCAGAAGCAGTTCGTGCATGCTTGCGGCTGAGGCCATCATCTGAAATTTCCCCAACCAGCTTAATTTATATAAAGCGACCAGGCGTTTGGCGATGTATTGTTCATTGGCCTTTATTTTTTGAATGAGGTCCTG
>JARRJQ010000315.1:0-17952 GCA_037388985.1 Desulfobacterales bacterium
TCGTTTTATGCTACACTCGACCAGATTGCCTTGAAGGTCAAAATCTACTGCTTTACTATCAGATGCCAATATGATCCCTTTTTTGTTTTTGCATGCGATAATCTGAGACATAAAATCCTCCCTTCTATTGAAAAAAATGGTTTCAACAATAAGCCAATACTTTTTTCAAGGGTTAGTTAAACGATGACAGATTTGCTTTCCGCTTATTTTCTTTTTTCTTAATTTCTTGACAAAATTTTCACCTGCCGATATTCTTTTTTTATCATTTCATCTGCTAGAAAAACTTCTTTTCTACGATACAATGGAAGTGGTTGCAATATTTCAGATCGGGCTCGATAGTCCATTTAGTAAGCGAGATTTCGCTTCTGATTTTGAAAATGTAATGTGCGAAACCTCACCATTGTCAGATATTAGATGCCAGTTTGAAAATCCTTCATTCCTAAAGTGCCAGTTGAGTTTGATTGCTTTTGCTAGATCTAATTTAAAGCTATTTTAAAGAAAGCAAAAGAATTTTATATTAATTAACACGTTAGGGGTTGTTTTCTTGAAAAGTTTTGTTAGAATATATAAGCATATATGAATTGGTGATGGAAGATAAGCGCTTGTTAAAAAATGAAGGAGGTAGATTATTATGACTATTTCAAAACGGGATTTGCAAGCAGTCAGAAAAGACATCAAGGCACTTGAGAAAAAGATGACAAACTTGTTAAATGCTTATGGAAAGGCACCGAAACCAAAGATTGCCAAAAAAACAAGGCGCAAGGCACTGAAAGCGAAAAAGAGGTTTTACGGCGGTCCGAAAAAAACGGTCTCTAGAAAAAAGGCACCGAAGATGACCGCAACCGAACATATATTGAAAATTGTCGGAAGATCTAGAAAAGGCGTAGATGTTCCCACCTTGAAAGTAAAAACAGGATTTGAAGACAAAAAAGTTAGAAATATCATTTTTCGGGCTTCGAAAGAAGGCAAAATAAAAAAAGTAGGAAGAGGGATTTACGTCGGAGCCAAAAAATAAAGCGCACTGCTTTCAAGTCAGAGTCAACGGGCGGAGGAATTTAAAGGAACGCCGCCCATGAACTGTTTCGACCAATTTATCCGGCATTTGTTTGAGCATAAATGCCATCAGTTTAAAATACGAGTGCCTGGGCAGAGAAAAGAGAATCCGGCGAATCATCTTGGCATATTTCAGCTCAGTAACCACACTGCGATTTAGCGACTGACTATAAAGCTTTAACACATTTTGCGGTTTGTTAAACGACTGTCTGATTGCGGCGCAGGCCAATTGGGCGCTTTTATGCGCATAGTATATGCCTTCGCCGAAAAAAGGATCAGCAAATCCGCCTGCGTCGCCAATCAAGAGAAAATTTTCATAGCCTGCTTTATGGAGGTAATTGCCGTAAGGAAGGCAGAATCCTTTCGCATTCGAAAAATGCTCCGCCGCAACTCCTTGCGCCTTTAAAAAATCGTTAAAGCATATGGCAATAGGGCGGCGGAGCTTTCGTTTTAGAGCGCATATGCCGAGAATCTGATCTCGAGGTCCGGGAAAAGACCAAGCATACCCCCAGGGCGTGAAACCATAATAAATATTTGGATGATCTGCAAAATCAGATGATGTTTCTCTAGGAATAAATATTTCCAGGGCAACGGCTATATCCTGCATCCGACGGCCGCTTAGTAATCCATGCCGAGTAAGCATAGATCGAATGCGGCTAAATACCCCATCGGCAGCAAGTATAAAGCGACCCCAAAATTGTTTCCCTGTTCGCGTGGATACTTTTCCGCTACCAAAATCAACAGCCACAACGCTTTCTTCAAAAAATGCGGTGGCACCTGCGACAGTCGCCTTATTCAACCACTGCAGATCATAGAGATTTCGATTCACAAAATAAAAAGGGAAGTCCAGTTTTCCATGCAGACACCTTCCGTTTTGATCCCCCACCGCGTAGGAGTGACTATGGAAATGGATGACTCCATTTGCTTCAAGATCATTTACATCCATGTTGAAGATATCTTTAAGCAGTTTGATTGTTTTTTGAGATAAAAGTCCGCCGCAAAGCTTGAACCTTGGAAACCTTCTTTTTTCGATAATGCCCACCTTGTAGCCATTGTTGGCAAGGATGAAAGCGGCAGTTGCTCCAGCGGGTCCAGCACCGACGATCAGCACGTCAAACCGATTTTTTCGATGCATGTCATTAGCGGCTGACATCATTTAAACTTATTCCAAAATCGGATAGTTAAGTAAATACCTGACACGCGGAAGAAATGGAAAGCGTTAAAGAAATTAAAGCAGGGTTTAACCTGGACAGATGAGACGGTGTCATTTTATGCCTTGCAGATGATCATTTTCCTGAAGGCACGCTTCACATCCCGGTTAATGAATCAGTATATGCGTTACATCCCGGGGCTTTGCGGGTAAAATCAGGATCGCAAAAATCCTTGGGGTCATAATTAACCTGAAGTTAGTTTTCGCCTCGGGACAAATTCAGAGAAAAAAGGCATCCCCACTCGGAGGTTTCAGATGCCTTTAGGATTTTGGCGTATTTTTAAAGTTATAATTTTTCTACATTTTTCGCAGCTGGTCCTCTCTCGCCCACCTCGATTTCAAATGAAACCCGGTCTCCTTCCGCGAGTGTACGGAAGCCTTGCATATTGATTGCCGAATGGTGCACAAATATATCATCACCTTCTTCTTGTTCGATAAAGCCATATCCCTTTTTGTTACTGAACCATTTTACAACTCCGTTTGGCAAGACGTGGTCCTCCTTCTTTAATCGTTAATAAAATTGTGGCCATGAGTGCTAACAATCTCATGGGTGAGCTGTACCGCGAAACCTTAATCAAATGCTTGGTAAAGGTCAAGAAAAAATATCGATTGGCGATCAAAGCGGCTTGCCGTAATTTATGTTTGGGGTTTTAAAACATTTGCTTGATATAGAAAAATAGAATTACAGCAGTGAACGCGAGTTTCAGTCCGATTCCAAATACATTTCCGATGAGTATGCCCCAACCGGCGCGCAGGGCCTTTTGGCCTGATTTCCCGGCTGCCAGCTCACCGACGAGTGCACCGATAAAAGCGCCTACGACCAATCCCCAGGGCGGGATGAAGAATATTCCGATAATCATACCGATTGCTGATCCCCACAACCCGAATTTTGAAGCACCGTATTTTTTGGCCCCTATGACGGGGGCAATATAATCGAAAATCATGAGCAATGCGGTAAGAACACCCATAATAATTAGAAACAATGGACTGAAGATTTGCCAATTTTTTGTCCAGGAAAGCAACAGTAGGGCAAAGAAGCTGAGAAGCGGTCCGGGAATGACGGGTAAAATACAACCGATCATCCCTGCCAAAGCCAGAATTAATCCGGCAGCAATGATGAAGACTTCCAAGTTGTAGGCCTTCTTATTGAGAATTTACGTTTGATCCGGTCATTAGCACTTACAGAACGCGCCTGTCAAGTTACCCAAATATTAGGTGGGGTGCATTAGAAGCAAATAAAGACGGTAAATGATTTTGGTTGCAGTCATTTTGCGGTTATGTTGTAATCTGCATTACATGGTTCTATCAAGTGCGTTAAACGTTGGCTTCGGACAAGAAGGGTATTTTATGAAACTAACCCAAACAATTTTGAATAAAATGAACCGCAACTCACTTTACCATGTAATGGGGATTCAGGTTCAAGAGGCGCATGGCGGTAAAGCGCGTAGCCGGTTACAACCAAAATCTGCCATCTGCTGGCCATTTCCGCAGCAACCTCATGGCGGTGTGTTGTTTACGCTGATGGATACGACGATGGCCTGGGCGGTGTGGTCGCAACTGGATGACGGATATAACTGTACAACCGTTAATTTAGATATCCATTACACGCGGCCGGCAAAGAGCGATGCATTTTTATGTACTGCTTGGAGTACTTACAAAGCCGGGCGTATCAGCTTCGTGCGTGCCGATATTCGGAATCCAAAAGATCAATTGGTTGCCATGGGCCAGGGTGCCTTTCGAATCATTCCGGTTGATTTATTAAAATAATGGAAAAACATCCATTCCCTTATTCTCGCCTGTCTGCTCTTCCAACCGTTCAATAATCAATTAGAACCCATCTGAAAAAAGCGTCTAAGTGCTCATGGCTGTGTTGCGGCTCGGCTCAAAATGCTCACATACTATCGTGTATGCTCCGCTTTTTCGCCGAACCGCGCCTTGCGCTGAACCCAGATCCGCCTTTTTGAGATGGGTTCTATTTAAAAATCACGTCAAATTGAAAAATCGACAAATTCGGGTGGAATAAATTGCATTTTTTCTAGAATTATATATATAAATTTATTTATAAATAATATTAATTTTTTTCTTGATTTATTATTTTATTTAATATAAGTTTTATTGCATGAGTAACAAGAATTGATGAGGACAAACTAAAAGCATTAAAGCATCTTGCAGTTGATCTGGACAAATCTTTAGGTGTTTTGCTGGAAGAAGCGATTGCCGACCTTTTAAAAAAATACAAAGTGCAAAACAGATAAGATGATTTCGACAATAGAAAACTGCCTATAACATACGCATTACATTACAGTTGCCTGACCATCGTCAGGCAAAATAGAAAGGAGAGCGGTCCAAAGAGAAGGGTCCAAAAAGAGAAGGGGGTATCTGAAAAAAGACCTGGCAGGATTATTTTAACCTTTTACCTTAAGGAGACATGAAATATGACCGCATCCCGGAAGAAACATTATTTAAAAGACGAAGAAGAAGTTATCGATCAGATCGAATTAAAGGAATCCCTTACCATCGAATGTGTGTGTCCCAAATGTGGCAGCGACCATAGAATGAAAATGATTTGGACAGGCAGGGGCAAACCTAAAAAATTCTGTCCGCCCTGCAAAATATTTGTTGCATCCATTGAACAGATTGATTTTTGTTCGGTGCCTTCCAACATGGATAGCCGAATTGAATAGAAGCGGATTGCTAGCCTCTGGGGTGAAATTTCTGATGCAATTTTTTAAGATGCTCGCGAGTAACGTGCGTATAAATTTGAGTTGTAGAAATATCCGCGTGGCCCAACATGATTTGCACAGCCCTCAGGTCGGCACCACCCTCCAATAAATGGGTGGCAAACGAATGTCGAAAGCTGTGAGGGGTTATCTTTTTGTTAAGTCCTACCTGGTTTGCATATCTCCGCAACAATTTCCAAAAGCCCTGGCGTGTCATGGGCTTGGCGGCGCGGGCTACGAAAAGATAAGGACTGGGGGTTTGCTTTAAATAAGCAAACCGGGCGGTTTTTAAATAAAGGCTGATTTTTTCTTGAGCCGGCCGACCGATTGGCACAATTCGTTCTTTGGAGCCCTTGCCAAAGACACGAACAAAACCGGCTTCAAGATTGACATCCTGTAATTTTATATTGACCAGTTCAGATACTCTTAATCCGGCAGCATAAAGGAGCTCCAGCATTGCGGCATCTCTGCTGCCTGAAGGCTTTTTCGTATCCGGAGCTTTAAGCAGAAGCTCGATTTCTTGCGTGGACAAAACATGGGGTAGTTTGAGACTCGCCTTCGGCAGATCAATCAGCTGGGACGGATCATGCTGCAGAACTTTTTCCTCAACCAAAAATCGATAGAAACCACGAATGGAAACCAGATGCCGCGCCCGCGAACGTGCCCCCAATCCTGATTTTCTGAGCGAAATTAAATGCTGCAAAATGAGCGATGTGTCTTCTTCAGAGAATCGATTTCTTTTATTTTTATGTAGGAAACCATGGTAGCGAATGATATCGCGACTGTATGCATCCAGGGTTTTTTTCGATAGTCCCTTTTCGACCACTAAATAGTTTAAGAATTGGTCTACCAGGGCATCCGGGGTAGGTGGTTTGGATTTCACAATAAACTATTTATCGCATGATTCATTATAACTTTCAATGTAAGCTTATGCATCATTAGTTAAATTGGTAAATAGTTGAGTTGTTGAATCGTTTAAAGTGGAATGAACCTTCTGACTATCTGACTCATTAACCAATTAACCAATCGACCACTTAACCGAAGGCTGGTGTTATAGGTTTTCAGAAAGAGCTAGAATATTTTTGTTTATGGCAAAATGGATATCGGGTTGGATAAGCTCGTGGTGTTTTTCAATAAATGGAACGTATACCAGCCTAAAGCTTTCGACTGTGATCTCCATTTGTTGAAAGATTTCTGCCAGTCTGTTTTTAGGTTTAATGAAACTGGCGATGTTAACCTTTAGACTCTCGATGGCTTCGGCTATTGATAAAGTTATGGGATGATGGCGATGTTCCGGCAATGCCTCATCCAGTTCATTATGCAGTTGAGAGAGAGTCATATTTTTTGATAGCTGTAAAAATATCTTCGGCCGTACTTTAAATGCCGGCACCCAGAATCGAAACCCGATATCTTCCCAACCGGGTTGGATGACTTTCGGAATATTGGCTATTTGAATCAAGTCAGCGTAGCTGTTGAGATCGATACCGGAGATTTCAGGCCGAATTCGCCAGAACGGTAGATAAATCGTAGCAGTGTCAGTAGCCGGACGTTTACCAAATTTAATCTTGCTTAACTTTTTGCCGATCGGGTACCATGCTGAAACACAATTTTTGCACAGTAAAACCAGTGATTCTTTTTTTCCTTCCAGATCCCAGCCGCAGCTTGGGCACAGGGTCGAAATAAAATGAACACGCCAGCTGAGGCTTTCTGCCGGCAGTCGATCGATATCAAAATCCTCGGTCGATACCGCTGCGATCGGCCGGTTAAGCACCGCATCAAAAATCCGGTCTTCAATATAAAAGGGCGCATAAATCAGGCTGATGGTCTCTCCGATGTGAGTATGATGCAAAGCGGGTTTGGTCGCAGTTTTGCCCAAACGGTCTTCAAAATTCTCAGCGGCTTGTACGAAAGATTGGGTAGGTTGAAGAAATCGTCCGGTAGTTTCCGGCGTTACAAATTTAAGTTTCAATGCTTGGCTTCGCAAACCCAGGCTGACTGGAAAAAGGTCTGATGCAATGCCCTGGTGGCTCACATCGACAAATTTGTACCGGACACCGTTGCGATTGCAGGCAAACCACATGCCCTTGAAACGCCAATAGGGGAAGTAGATCAAATTCTTTGACTCAGGTGTACTGCTGGAAAGTATATAGCGAAACACATCTTCTGCCACAAGATAGGACTTCACTCTGCAGAATTCGCAGCTAAAGAGACGATCTGTTTCATTTAGAATGGCGGGTGCACCGCATTGAGGGCATTGATGTTCGACTTTAAAAAGAATTCGTTCCTCCGCATTTCCTTATCAACTGCGTTAATATAATAGACCCGGATGGAACCCAAATTATTTTCTTATATTTGAACGAACCGCATAGGGTTGGTTTTAAGCACGCGATCCGTATTAAAGTTTTTCACCGCACTCATTGCAAAAAACAGCATCTGTTAAGTTCTCATGGGCGCAGTTTGGACAAATTTTTGATACAGGTTTTTCTGCAACCGGATAGCCGCAGCGGGAACAGAATTTTGCTGTTGGCGTCAGGTTTTTCGAACAACGTGCACACTTTGCGAAAACTAGGAGTTGATGGCCGCAATCCGGGCAAAACTTAGAACGGGTCGGAATTAAGCTGTGACATCGAGCCCTGTGCCCATTCCCATTCCCGAACCTCCTTCTGATTCAGCAGCTTTTTCCATGGCCATGGCAGCGTTCATCTGCATGAGCTTATTCATGTCTTGAAATACACCCATGCGGCTGCGATCATCAATCGCCTGTTGCACTTCCGGTGGCGGGGTGATCGCATTAATGTAAAGATGGGTCATCCGGATGCCGAAATGGCTGAAATCCGCTGTGAGCCGCTCTGAGAGCCCTTGGGACAGTTCGTCATACTTTGACGGTAGGTTCAGAATTGAATCAATCTTTTCGCCCATATAATCGTTAAAACGGGAAACAATGACACGATTGAGGTATTCATCTATTTCGGCGGTGGTAAAGATGCCCTGGGTGCCTACCAGGCTGTTGACAAACAGTACCGGCTGTACCACCTGGAGGTTAAAAATGCCAAAAGCTCTAAGCCGAATGAGCCCCAGTTGGGCATCTTTAAAAGCGACCGGGTCTCGTGTACCCCATTTCAAATTGGTGAACACTTTTAAATTAATAAAATACATTTCAGCTCGCAGAGGACTGGTTCCACCCCATGGTAAACTTGCGATTTTCGTTAAAATTGGGATATTGGCTGTTTTCAGGGTGTGCCTTCCAGGGCCAAATGCGCCCACTGCCTTTCCTTTATAGAAAAAAACAGCTGCCTGACTTTCGCGGACCGTCAGCTGTGCGCCATATTTGATTTCACCCGAGCCTTCTTGGGGCAGGCGGTGGACAATCTCTTGGCCGGTCTGGTCAAACCATTCTAAATTTTCTAAAAAGATTAAATTATTCGCGTCCATGTTCAATTCTCCTTCTATAGTCGCTAGGATTCGTATGAAAGAGTGGCAGTTGAAAGATATTATATGATTTTAAATAGTTGTGAAGAATCCAAATTTTTGCCGGCTATAGCATGCTTATCGGCCCTTTTAAGGCGAAACTTAAGAAAATACGTCTGGCCAGGAAGGATCACATTGATATCCATTTATTTGATATCACAATCTTTTATAATTGACATATGAGCGCATTTATCCGATAATACAAACGTTAATCCTGCCAAGTCTATCTTCGATTGCTGAGCATCAAGCATTATACTATAAATCCTTACCCGACAAATTCCGGCTAGAAAGGAAGGTCATGAACCAAAAAGACGAAAGAAGGATGTCTGAACGTCATGACCATCATGTTGCGATAATCTATGCCTATCACAACACCGATCAATTCTTCCCCGCGGTAATGTGTAACTATTCTAAAGACGGTATGTGCTTTAAAACTCCGGATGTGATTGACCCGGGTTCCGAAATATATATCATGATGGAAAACTATTCGCCGGATGCCATTCATGCTGAGCTTTATGATGGTTATTTTGCTGAGGTTCTCTGGTGTTGCCAACAAACGGAAACCGAAGCGGCCGGGTACAAAGTCGGCGTGAAATATTATAAAACCGTCATCGATTGATTTATTGCGTTCTGAAGGGCAGCATTTTGAAGAATTTGTAACTTCTTGATCTCAAAATGCTCTCTACTAGGGGAATAAAGAAAAGTCTTGTGATTTTCGGCAACTCCTGCTATCTAATATCATCTAAACCGAACAAATAGAAAGCCAAATGCTCAAAAGGCAGAACGAGAGGCCTACCTTAGTTTAACATCAGTTGATTCCTTGTTGACCCCAACTTAAAAGCTACCGGGCAAAAGGTGCTGGAGCTTTGGTATATTGGTACGCCTGGCAGGATTCGAACCTGCGGCCTACGGATTAGAAGTCCGTTGCTCTATCCAGCTGAGCTACAGGCGCCCATAATAAGAAAATTTGATATCATAGGTTCATTTTCATGTCTATAGCAATGAAGGCATAAACTTGCCCATATCGGATTCGGGTGAGGTTAAAACTCAGAGCGGAATTTAAAAGTCCGGAAGTTTCTCATGAAAAAGAAGACCTATAAGCGCAAAAAAACAGCAAAAAAGAAAATGACGGCTCCGAAGGCTGCCAAGCCTGCCAAGGCTCCGAAGGCTGCCAAGCCTGGCAAGGCTCCGAAGGCTGCCAGGTCTGCCAAGGCTCCGAAGGCTGCCAAGCCTGCCAAGGCTCCGAAGGCTGCCAGGTCTGCCAAATCTGCCATAGCCCCAATCGTTCCCAAGAAAAACAAGACACCCCAAGGCAAACATTCTGAAAAGGCGCTTATTAAATTTGATCCGCTGCAGCGCTACCTGACAGAAATCAGCAATTATAACTTGCTTTCCAGGGAACAAGAAAGAGAATTAGGCATCCGGGTTCGAGAACATGGTGACAAACAAGCCGCCTATCAGCTGGTGACCTCCAACTTAAGACTTGTTGTTAAAATTGCACTCGAATTCCAAAGGGTATGGATGCAGAATCTGCTGGATCTTATCCAGGAAGGAAATATCGGGCTGATGCAGGCGGTTAAGAAGTTTGACCCGTATAAAACCGTCAAATTTTCATATTATGCTTCCTTTTGGATTAAGGCCTATATTCTTAAATTCATAATGGATAACTGGCGGTTGGTGAAAATTGGCACCACCCAGGGGCAGCGCAAGTTGTTTTTTAAATTAAAGAAAGAAAAACAGAAACTGATCGATATGGGCTTCGAACCCAAGCCCAAACTCCTTTCTGAACGCCTGGGTGTATCTGAACGCGAAATCGTTGATATGGATCAGCGTTTAGATGGCTGGGATGTCTCCCTGGATGCCCCTTTAAAAGAAGATTCTGACACTGAAAGAATCGAATTTTTGGGTACCAATGCAGAATCCATCGAGGATAAGGTATCGAAAAAGGAGATCGAAGTTCTGCTGCATAATAAAATTGCCGAGTTCCGTAAGAAAATGACACCCCGCGAGCTTGAGATTTTTGATTTGCGTATCTTTTCGGATAATCCGGTAACGTTACAGGATATCGGCGACCGTTACGGGATATCAAGAGAACGAGTTCGGCAGGTAGAAAAAAATATAATAAAAAAGATGAGAGAATTTTTTAAAAAAGAAATCCCGGACTTTGCTTCCTACACAGAGGGCAGCACAGCCGAGTAGTTGACAGATTAGAAGGACTAAACAGATAATGAGTCGAATGAAATTTATACACTTTAAAATGACCATATTTTTTGTGGTCTTACTTTACAGAAGCCGAGATTCAAAGGAGTGAAGGCAACCTGGAGAAAACGATCATTCTCCTTAAACGAGCCATTGCCATGGATCCGGAATCCGTTTATTTAAAGCGGGAAATCGCCACTGTCTATTTGCAAAACAAAGAGGATCAAAATGCCATAAAGATGCTCGAAGAGATCCTTAAAACGCATCCCGATGATGTTAAATCGCTTATTTTGTATGGTGGCATAAAACAGATTCAAAAAAACAATGAGGCAGCCATCGAGGCCTATGAGAAGGTGATTGCCCTGGATCCGCAGCAGGAAAAAGTCTATTCGCTCCTCGGCGGTATGTATTTGGACGCCGGTAATTTAGACCAGGCTAAGCGAGTTTTTACTCAATTGCTTGACCTTATGCCCGAATCCTATGCCGGTCATTTCTTTTTAGGGAAAATTTATGCCGAACAAGGCCAACCGCAAGCCGCTGAAAAAGAATTTCAACGCACGCTAGAACTCAGACCGGAACTTTTAGAGCCGCGATTTGAACTTCTTAAACTTTACAACTCTCAGGATGACAAAGAAAAAATTATTCAGATGTATCAAGATATTTTGGAGCATGATCCCCGTAACGTACAAGCAGCCATGGAGTTAGGTTATTACTACTATTCGAATGGCAGAACAGCAGAGGCTGAAAAAATTTTTAAAAAGCTCGGCCGCCGTAGCATGACCGAATTCGAAGTTATTATTAAAGTTATCCAATTGTATATTGACCCGAAAAAATATGATGAAGCACTTGTCGTCATTCAAGGGATGCTGAAGGCTGCTCCTGACAGCTCAGAGCTTCATCACATTGCCGGTATCGCTTTTTATGGGAAAAAAGATAATCAAAGTGCATTGGCACATTTCATGAAAGTTAAGGCGGATTCCAGGTTTTACGAAGACGCTGTCATTCATGCTGCCTATATATTATCGGAAAACAAGAAAAACGATGAAGCCATAAAATTGTTGAGCGATGCCAGTCAAAATTCACCTCAAAATGCGGAATTCAAGTACTATCTGGGCACTTTTTATGAAGAAGAAGAGCAATTTGAAAAAGCAGAGGCCTTAATTAAAGAAGCAATCCAGCTGGACCCGGACAATGCAAAGTACTATTTCCGCTTGGGTGTCGTGTATGACAAATTGAATGAAAAAGAGGCCTCCATGGAAGCAATGCGCAAAGTTATTGCAATAGATCCGAAGCATTCGAATGCATTAAACTATCTTGGGTATACTTATGCCGACTTGGGGCAGAACTTGGATGAGGCTGAGAAGCTGATCAAAGAAGCCTTAAAATACAAACCCGACGACGGTTATATCACCGACAGCTTGGGCTGGGTATACTATAAGAAAGGCGATTTTGGAAAGGCATTACAATATCTGCAAAAAGCAGTCGAAATCGTTCCGGATGACCCGATTATGCTGGAGCATTTAGGTGATGCCTATCTAAAATTAAAAGATAAGGTAAACGCGCTTAAATATTATAAAAAATCTTTGCAGCATAAAGAGAAAGACAAGGAAGAACTTGAAAAGAAGATTCGCGCAATCACCGAAAATGGTTCCTAACCGGTATGAAATGGTATCGAATCATCCCTTACCTGGTTGTCTCCGTGTTACTGATTGGCTGTGCTGCTTTCAGGCCTGCCAGAGAGTTGGAAATCACTCCGGCCGATAAGGCCAATGAAGTCCGCGACCTGCTTTCAGCCCTCAGAACAAAAAATGATTCCCTCAGAAACTTCAAAGGAATTGGCAACATCAAGTTAAGCCAGAAGGGACGTTTTTACTTGGATCAACGCGTGGCATGGATCGGGGAAAAGCCTGACAAGTTGAATATTGCCGTGTTGGTCTCCGGGTATCCGGCGATAAAACTGGCTACTGACGGTCAATGGCTTTACTATCTGGAAACCCATAGCAGCGAAACGGAATTTAAAAAAATTAGGTCCAGTGATCCTAGCCTCAAAGCGATTATTTCTATCCCGATTTCCTCAAGTGATGTCGTGCTGCTTTTGGCCGGTTGTATTCCGATGCCAGAATTCGATTCTGTGGATTTCATCAAAGAAGAAGCGACTCCTGGTTTTGTTCTGGTATTGAAAGAGAGGTGGTGGGGCATTCGGCAAAAAATTTTTTACGACGAAAACCGGCGGATTTATCGAATTGATGTATTTCAGCGTTCAGATGCACTGAAGTATCGCGCTGGAATTGAGCGTATTAAAAACATCGACGGATTTGACGTACCGTTCCGATTAAAGCTGTCAACCGACGATGGTAATGATTTCCAGCTGGATATCGAGCGTTGTTGGGTTAATGTCAATCTACCGCCTTCTGCGTTTGTGTTGACACCGCCGGAGTAGCGAGTGTTTCGCAAAGATTTCGATGTCGCTTTTTACTTGGATCATTGAACCGGAGTTTGAATGTTATGATAGCTGAGATTATCGCAACTGGCGAAGAGATTCGATCAGGGGCTCTAATTGATAGCAATTCGGCTCACATCGCCCAGAAGCTGGTAGAAGCGGGAGTCGCTGTCTCGCGACATACATGTGTCGGCGATGATATTATTGAACTGGTAGCTGTTTTTAAAGAAACTGGCAGCCGGGCTGATATGGCTGTGGTCACCGGCGGGCTTGGTCCAACAGCAGATGATCTTACCGCGGAAGCTGCCGCCGAGGCGGCCGGGGTAAAATTGGTTGAAAATAAATCGGCGCTCGAATCCGTTAAAAGATTTTTCAAAGAACGCAGGCGCTGGTTAAATCCTTCCAGCCGAAAGCAGGCGATGCTGCCTGACAGGGCCACATGTTTGCCGAATTTGATCGGAACCGCTCCTGGTTTTCGTCTCTCAATCGGGAAATGCCTGTTTTTCTTCCTGCCGGGCGTCCCGGATGAAATGCAACGCATGCTGTCAGATGCGGTTCTGCCGCAATTACACCGGCTTTTAGATGATCCAAGAATTTTTTACCGAGTGAGAACCTTGTCGACCTTCGGGCTAACTGAGTCTCAGACGTATGAACAGCTCTCCGGTCTGACAGAAGCTTTTCCGCAAATATTTCTGGGAATGCGAATAAGATTTCCCGAAACCCAGGTGAAGCTATACGCCAGAGGCCCCGATGAGCGGCAGCTGAATGAAGATTTGGAATCGGCCGTACAGTGGGTCGTTCATCAGCTGGGCGATCAGGTGATCTCCCAGCTAGGCGATCCCATAGAGAAAGTTATCGGGAAGCTTCTCAGAGAAAAAAAGTCGACCCTGGCGCTGGCTGAAAGCTGCACAGGAGGTCTAATTGCCGATATGGTAACCAATGTATCGGGCAGTTCGGAGTATTTTGTTTTTTCTGCAGTCACTTATTCCAATCAGGCCAAGGTCGATATCTTAAATGTGGCTCAAGAAACCATTGCCAAATACGGTGCGGTTGATGAAGAAACCGCCAAAGAAATGGCTTTGGGTGCCCGCCGCATCTCCGGGGCCACCTATGGTTTGGCAACCAGCGGCATTGCCGGACCCACCGGCGGAACACCTGAAAAGCCGGTTGGAACTGTTTGCATTGCAATGGCGACTCCGCATGAATGTTTCGCGTATCGATTTCACTTCTGGTTCGGCAGCCGCGCGATGCATAAACAGATGTTTGCAGCGGCTGCGCTTGACGTGATGCGTCGTGAGTTGATGGGCCTTGATCCGCCTCGTTTCTAGTAACATCTGCAGTCTTTTTCAAAATATACAAGGTACCGGTTTTTAGGTCGCAGGTGTCAGTGTTCAGATGTCAGTGAAATATAGCACAGTAAATACCTGACACCTGACACCCGAAACCTGACACCATAAGGTAGAAAATTTCGAAACACGAGATGGAGTTTGGATTTGCAAACGGCTATTTATTTGCTTGGCGGCTTGATCGGACTATACTTGATATTCACCCTGATTTGCACCAATACTCGATAGCATTCTGAGGCTGGGTAAAATGCGCATCGGAAAAGGTCCGTATGTGACGACCTGTGGTTGGATCGCATGGTTTCCCGGGCGAGGATTTTTGCGCGTTGGGGTTTCACAACAATTATGCACAGTGCCAGAGATCATGGGAACTCCAGCCGGCGGCGGTTTATGAACGCTTTTAAGTTTGCGGAAGATATCGAGGCAGTCATGAAATGGCTGAACCAGCCCATTATCCTTTACGGGCACTCGGCCGGGTCGGCGGGCGCTATTATCGCCGCCAGCCGCAACCCTGACAGAGTTCGCGTGCTTATTTTGGAGGCCAGTTACGCTTTCACCGGAGAAGCCCTGTTAAGTCTTTATCGCTGGTTTAACCCATTTTTCGGTATTTGCTTTGGTCCGATGATCCTGTTTTGGATGAATCTGTTTTACCGTAACAGGCTCGATTCAGTCAGCCCGGCGCGCCTGGCCCCGGGGTTAAAAATGCCGGTGATGCTCATTCACGGAGAAAATGACCGGAGATTTCCATTGGATTTCGCGTTGAAGCTACAGCGCAGTTTTGCTCCCGGGCAGGCCGAACTTTATGTCGGTCAGGGTGCGGGACACAGTGATTCAAGCCGGACTGCGGGTTATGAACAGGCGCTGAAATCTTTTTTAGATCATCATCTGGTGAATCACTGAATTCGTATCGACCCAAAAATAATGGGGTTTCAGGGGATCGCATTCATTCGTTTGCAATTTAGAAAAGACTAAAAAAGGTCGAGGGCCTTAAGCAGCGGCTTGGGATTCACCAGATGCCTCGAAAACCAACCTTTGTATTGCTTTTTTCCGATTCCCAGGGCCAGGGATATGATTTCGCTAAAATGCAAGATCGGGATTCTTTCTTTCAGCGAACAACGCATTTCCAGATTCATATGGCACATTGCACAGGCGGTTACGATACAATCCGCTTTGGCGTCTATGGCTGCTTGGATGATTTCGTTGACCATCGGCTGGACGATTTCAGGACGCGCTACCGTAAGGAAGGTGCCGCAACAGCGGGAAGAAAACGACCATTTCTCAGCCGTAGCGCCCAGCTTGGTTAAAATTCTTTCCATCAGACCGTGATAATTCTTTTCATGCCGCATTATTGGTGGGCGAGCGAGCATGCATCCGTAATAGGGTACAAATTTAAGCCCTGCCAGCCTAGGGGCACCATCTGCAGAATATTTTAACAAATCCATTTGATCCAAAAATTCAAAGAAATGCATAATCTGCAATTTGGGGTCAAATGGTTTATGCCACGTTTTTTCATAATGCTGACGGGCGGCTGCTTCATTTTCCAGACGAAGATAGGCATGGCGCAGTCGCAAAAGGCAGCTTGGACATGCCACCAGCAGGGGCCGGTCGACAGGTGCCAGCGAAAGATTACGACTGGCAAGATCAAAGGCCAGGTCGGTATCGACGCTGTGGGCCGAAGAGCTGCCGCAACAATTCCAGTCTTCGAGCTCTACCAGGTTGTATCCCAGATGTCGGAAAAGATAGATCAGCGAGGCATTGTTTTCCCGGGCGCTTGTTTTAAGTGAACATCCGGGATAGTATGACAGGTTGATGAGATTTTTTTCTTTCATTGGGCTCATGCTTCATGCGGTTGATTTATGGTTGAAAAGCCTTCTGATTTCGGCAATGTTTTTACTTTTTGAAGGCAGAAGCTCAAGCTTGCGCTTGGCAAACATCTTAATTCCCACCGCCAAGTCGGTCAACCAATCGTGTTTTTTGAGCTTATAGCGCATCATGACTTCCAGTTTATGGGTGCGGCCGTGACGTTGGATCGATTGTAAGACTGACTGGTGAAAATTGAGGATATTGGGTTCCGCAACCACCACGCCTTCTTCCATGGCCATCTGGCGCAGTGCGTCATTGACGGCCGGAATGTCAATGCAGTTGGGGCATTGAATTGCACAGGTGTTGCAACCCACACAGATCCATATGCCGGAACTTTCCAGCGCTTCCTTTCGCAGACCCAGCTGCACCATGCGGATGACCCGGTTGGGCGGATAATCCATAGCCCGCACAAAGGGACAACCGCTGGCACATGTCTGGCATTGCCAGCATTGATTTATATCGACCCCCGCCCTGCGAATCACCTCGGAAACAAAGCCGGAGTCTTTTTGATTCAGGTTGATAACATCAGGGTGCATCGCATCTGTTTTATGATTCATGATTCGCCTCAGTCCGGTTTTGATCTCAAAGAGGAGGCAATTGCATCCATCTCCTCTGTTTATAAAGATACCACAATGTATCACAGTGTCAAGGTGTTCCGACATGCGGTGAGGAAAAATTATCTGTGTGTGCTCTTTTTATGCAGGCTTCAGATAGGACTGGAACCAGGACGCCGCACGGCGTATAAATTCTTGCTGGTCATCCGGCCGACTCATCCGGTGGTCGCTGTGCGGAAAAAAGATCAGCTTTTTTGGTTCTTTGACGTGCTCGAATATTTCAGCGGCATGGCAGCGGGGAACGGTTTCGTCCGCTTCACCATGAAGAATGAGAATGTTGCGGATGTTTGAAAGCTGATCTGATATATCAAAGGGACTCTTTTTAAAAGGATTATGGGAATTTTCGGTATTCTTTCGATCCGCCCGTCCGCCAACAATATCAATGCTGCGAACCGGAGCTGCCCAGGTAACGATGGTGACCGGTTTGATGTCGCGGGCAGCTGCCAGACATACTGCCCCGCCCATACTGCTTCCGAAAAGACCGAGCTTTGTACCCAAATCGGCTCTGGCTTTCAACATATTTACCGCCGCAATTAGATCCGTGCAGCGCCCATTCAGTGAAGTTTTTTCTTCAAAAGGCGCATCGCTTTCACCGCAACCCCGGTGGTCAAAGCGAAAAAAAGCGATGCGATTTCGATTGCACTGTTTTGCCAGGTGGATTTGTTTGGGAGAATTCTTGTCGCTGAACAGCCCGTGTAAACCAATTACCAGCGGCGGTTTATCAACAGGCGGCAGATGCAGGCACCCTTTAAGTGAATAATGGTCCGATGCAAAAGAGATCTCTTGAACAAGGGATTTTTTAGACGAATCGATCATAGCAACAATTTGATATGCTAGTCACTTTAGTGTATTTTACTCCTGTTTTGAATATGGCGTTCCATGAATTTGCTAAAAAAGCTTGACCGCTTTAATAATTCGATGAACATCAAAAAAGACCAGCAAATCGAAGTTGAAATTACCGGTATCGCCTTCGGCGGCAAAGGACTGGTTCACGTCAACGGTATGGCCGTTTTCGTCGACCAGGCGGTACCCGGTGATAAAG
>JARRJQ010000316.1:0-4886 GCA_037388985.1 Desulfobacterales bacterium
GCCAATTTTGCAGGGTTTGCTTGGAGCCGGCATGGGAAAAGGGCCTGCCCTGGCACTGCTGCTGGCCGGACCCGCGCTGAGCCTGCCCAACATGCTGGTGATCCGCAGTGTCATGGGCACAAGGAAGACGGCGGCCTTTGTCTGTTTGGTGGTCGTGATGGCCACCATCAGTGGAATGATCTTCGGCCACTATTTTGCTTAAATGATGTAAAGGAGCAATGAACATGTCTCAAGATGAAATTACCCAGATCAAAATCGGTAAGGACCGCATTGGCATTATCGGGCTGAAACTGGTTCTTGCAGAGGTGGCCGAAACGTCTGTCGCCCAAACCGATGAAGAGATTCGTGCAGAACTTTTAAGACGGCTCGATAAGCGCAACTATATTCCCGAGTCGTGGAAAGACGAATACGGCAAGGCTTTTTTAAGAGAGTTCAAGAAGTTCACCGGCCGTTCAGTTGAGGATTTAGAGCCGGATGGACTGGAAATAAAGGTTCTGGGTCCCGGCTGTGCGCGCTGCAACCAGCTGAAACAAGATTTGATCGCAGTGATGACCGAGATGGATATGGCAGTCGACCTTGAGCATGTAACCGACATCGCTGAAATTGGCGGCTACGGGGTAATGGGCACGCCGGCACTGGTGATCAAAGGCGAGGTAAAGTCGGTGGGTTCAATTCCACCGAAAACAAAGCTAAAACAATGGCTTCAAGCTGCATTTGCAAAATAATCGTCAGGAGCGTGGGGAAAATTCCCAGCAAAAACGATGTGAAATCCTGGATTGAAGATTCCCTGTAGCTTGCTGAAGTCCCGCTTTTGGCGGGATTCCCCGTAAGCAATTTTAATCGATCGATAATTCGCTCGCTAACCCCGCAGCAAGTTACGGTCTTAGCGCTCGCTATTGCGGGCCAAAAATAACAATATTTTAAGCTTTGAACAATTGGATCGGAAGGAATTCACATGCGCGCGGCCAGCGTAAAGCGACTGTCGTTTTTGGATCGGTTTCTGACCTTATGGATTTTTCTGGCGATGTTTATCGGCGTCATGTGGGGCTATTTATTTCCCGGAATCCGTGAGGTCATCAACTATTTTCAGGTGAATACGACCAACATACCGATTGCCATCGGGCTGATTCTAATGATGTATCCCCCGTTGGCCAAGGTAAAATACGAACAGCTGCCGCAGGTATTTCGCAACGTGAGGGTGCTGGTGCTCTCTTTGATTCAGAACTGGGTGATCGGCCCGATCCTGATGTTCCTGCTGGCCATTTTGTTTCTTTCAGGCCATCACGAATATATGGTCGGATTGATTCTCATCGGCCTGGCCCGCTGTATTGCCATGGTCATTGTCTGGAACGACCTGGCTTCCGGTGATGCAGAGTACTGTGCAGGGCTGGTGGCGTTCAATTCCATCTTTCAGGTATTGTTTTTTTCGGTGTACGCTTACATCTTCATCACCGTTGTGCCGCAATGGATCGGTCTCAAAGGAGCGGTCGTGGATATCTCTATTGGTCAGATTGCCGAAAGCGTGTTCATCTATCTGGGCATTCCTTTTATCGGCGGCATTATATCCAGAGTCGTCGGGATTAAAACAAAAGGAAAGCAGTGGTACGAAGAGAAATTCATTCCCAAAATCAGTCCGATTACCCTGATTGCGCTGCTGTTTACCATCCTGGTGATGTTTTCGCTGAAGGGTGAATATTTCGTGCAGCTTCCTCTGGATGTGGTCAGAGTCGCGATTCCACTGTGCATCTACTTCGTAATCATGTTTTTTGTGTCTTTTTACCTGTCTATGAAAGTCGGGGCCACTTATGAGCAGTCCACCACTCTGAGCTTCACAGCGGCTTCCAACAACTTTGAGCTGGCGATTGCCGTGGCCGTTGCCGTGTTCGGCATCGATTCCGGGCAGGCATTTGCAGCGGTCATCGGTCCGCTGGTGGAGGTGCCGGTGCTGATTAGTCTGGTCAATGTCGCCCTCCGGTTTAAACGCAGATATTTTCCGTTTGCAGTTGAAACACCTACCGGCGTCTGTCATGTAACCTGTGAACCCGGGTAGAACTTGGGTGCTGCGCCCGATTGGAATGAGAAAACAGTGGAATGATGGGTTTTGCAGGAATTGCATCTCATTTGAAATATAAGCAAATACAACAAGTTGTATAATTACCGAGACCTTCAGTTAACACTGAAGAGTTATAATTTGGCTTCAGAACCAAATGGTTAGCGTGAATTGAGCAACACGATTTCCCGGGCTGGAGCGGAAGCCATCCTGAAAATTAGTACCACGGTGTAGTATTTTTCCCTTGACCCTGCCTTCCTGCAATGTTATGGATTTACAGAAAGAACCATTTCTACTTTGCACGCTCACATGGTACGTCAGTGCGATCTGCTCGCTCACGCAGGCCGATCAGACGAGGTCCCTCAAATGTGGGAGCGGTGATTTATTGTGAACAAAAACGAATTTAAAAAATTCCGCAAGCGACTGAATAAGACCCAAAAGCAGATGGCCGAACTGCTCGGGACCTCTTTGAAGGCAATCCACAGTTACGAACAGGGCTGGCGAACCATACCCGCTCACGTAGAGCGGCAGATCTTTTTTCTGGTATCCAGGTTGGTAACAAAAGGAAAAAGCACCAAGCCGTGCTGGAAAGTCAAAAGATGCTCTGCAACTCAAAAAGTTAAATGCCCGGCCTGGGAGTTTGGGGCGGGCGATTTTTGCTGGCTGATCAACGGAACCGTTTGTGATGGAGCCGTGCATAGGGATTGGAATGAAAAGATGAAAATATGTCGCACCTGTGAAGTGTTTAGTTACATATTATAGTATCAAATTCATCTCCCCAAAGCCTCCCCGGTGAAGGGGAGGCTTTTTTATTTGCCATTTTTACGAATTTGCCTGCTGCTTGGTCTCGTTGGCCATCAAGTTTTAAAAGGGCCGTGTCTTTGCTGAAGGCAACCAAAGGTGTAAAGGCTATGATAAAAAATAGATTTTCCGATAAATTATATGGTTTTTCTGAAGTAATTCCTTCGGTGGTGCAAAGAATTTTAGCATCCTGCAACACCGAAAAATGCTTCCAGCATCTGGACGCTGCTCCGATTCCTTCGCGGGATTCGGTTGCGCTGGCTATTCATAAAGCCAGGTGCATTCTCTTTCCGGGTTATTTTACCCAGAGCGTACCGGCACCCTCCAACCTGGAGTATTGCCTGAAAGAAGAAATAACCGGCTTTTTTAAAGAGCTTTCGCAGCAGATTATTTTATCCATCAAGCATGGTTGTATTCGTTACCATCAGCCCTGTGACCGGTGCAAGGAAGTGGGTCGCACAAAAACGCTTAAATTCGTTCAGGCGCTGCCCAGGCTAAGAGAAGTTCTGGCGAGCGATGTGCAAGCGGCCATGGAGGGTGATCCGGCGGCGAAAAGCTTTGATGAAGTGATTACCAGCTATCCCGGGCTTTTTGCGATCACCGTCCAGCGGATTGCCCATGAACTATACCAATTGCAGGTGTCCGGTCTGCCGCGGGCGATGACCGAATACGCCCACAGCTTCACCGGGATCGACATCCACCCCGGCGCTGAAATCGGGAATTATTTTTTTATCGATCACGGCACCGGTGTGGTGGTTGGCGAAACAACCGAGATCGGCAATCGCGTCAGGCTTTATCAGGGGGTTACTTTAGGGGCCTTATCGATGCCGAAAGAGGCCGTTGAAAGTTTTCGGAATAAAAAGCGTCATCCCACTATCGAAGATGATGTGATCATTTATTCAAATACCACCATATTGGGTGGCGAAACCGTTATCGGCGCCCGCTCGACGATCGGCGGCAATGTCTGGCTGACCGATAGCGTGCCTCCGGATACCAAAGTGTATTTAAAAAAGCCGGAATTGATCTATGCGAAAGATGGTTATAAACGAAATACCAAAGCGCCCAAAAAAATATTTGCGAGGTTATTTACCGATCAGTCAACCGGGGCTGAATGCTGATCAATTTCAACAGGCAAATCAAATGGGGCAGCGCAACGGGAGCGACGAATTCGAAATCAATATTTACAAGATACCGGAAGTAATATAACATAAGGAACATTTCTTGATTAAGCAGCCGAAAGCGTTCGATGATTTTTCTTATCATCAGCAGGATCCCCTTAAAGAGGAGTACTATGGACTCCGTCAACCGCCGGTTGAAAATTAAAAAGAATTTGACCGGATTCGGCATTATCATTTGCTTTTGTTTGTCCATTTTTTATGGCTGCGAGCGCGATGCCGATGTTCGCGTGGTCGATTTTTCCAAAACCGTAATTGTCGAGCAGCCGGGAAAACTGTTGTCGGACAATCCTACTTTCAGAGTGGCTGTAGCTGCCATGGTCTCTCCAAAGGAGACATTTGTCTATTACCGGCAGCTTCTTGACTATATTGCCAGCAACCTGGGCAGAGATATTCAGCTCATTCAGCGTAAAACTTATGGTGAAATAAATGAATTGCTGGGCAAGGGCCAAATTGATCTGGCCTTTATCTGCTCGGGACCCTATGTCGACGGTAAGAAAAAATACGGGTTTGAATTGCTGGCCACTCCCGAGGTAAACAAAAGCCATTTTTACCAATCCTATTTGATCGTCAACAGAGTTACTCAATTACATGGTCTGGAAGATCTCAGAGGAAAGATTTTCGCATTTACCGATCCGGATTCCAATACCGGCAAATTAGTGCCCACCTACTGGCTCAGCCTGATGGGTGAGCACTCTCAAACGTTTTTCAGCAAAACCATTTACACTTACAGCCATGACAACTCGATTCTGGCTGTCGCCAAAGCGCTGGTGGACGGTGCCGCCGTCGACAGTTTGATATGGGAATATTACCACCGAAAAAATCCGATTTTTACTTCCAAAACCCGCATTATTCGTAAA
>JARRJQ010000317.1:0-5034 GCA_037388985.1 Desulfobacterales bacterium
GCTGCATTAGGTTTTGATCCCGTATGGCTTGGTGTGGTAATGGTGACAATGAGGTTTTTCAGCATCTTAAAAATATGGTGATATCGTAAACAACATATCCCAACAGGAGATTGTAATGGATCTTATTGTGAGAGTAAAAGAGATCAAAGGAACGTGTTCGGTTTACAAAGTAGGTGATACGTTTAAGCTAAAAGATGGATACCGGCTAGTTTCGAATATCGCCCTCTGTATGCATTCTCTTGCAGCACTTCTTCCCCATTATAATGCACTCCGCATTTCTCAACCTGAAAAATGGGGACTGGCCGGTAAAGATGATAAGACAAAAGCTTATATCCAGTGTCTTGATCCATATGCCTATACCGGCGGAGGGACGGCTATATTTGAGATCCAATTGGCGTAAAAAGCACAGCTATCGATACATAGATATTTAAACGTTCAAAATCGAGTGACATTTGCAGCGCAAACAAAGCCCTGGATACTTTTAATGCTTGTTTGAATCGATTTTAAGGACACGTGGCAATCGGCTTGGATCAGAATGGTTAAGTCTCTTCAATGCCGAGTCTGTAGAAATCGGAAAGGAGATGCCTGCCATGACAGAAATAAGGAGAACCTATTGCGGCCTGTGCCATCCGCGCTGTGGCCTTCGGTTGGAGCTGGAAAACGGAAAAGCAGTAAAGGTTACCGGAGACCCGGAGCACCCCATCACCAGGGGAGGGATTTGCAGTCGGGGCAAATTGATGATTGACCATGTTTATCATCCGGATCGGCTCAATTACCCGCTCAAACGCAGGGGCGAGCGGGGCGCCGGCGAATGGCAACGGATTACCTGGGAGCAAGCATTAGACGAAGTTGCGGAGAAACTGTCTTCTTTGCGGAATAAATACGGCGCGGAAACCCTGGCATTCACCCACGGCACAAAACGGACCTACCACTGGGACGAGCGAAGATTTTATAACCTGTTCGGTTCGCCCAACATTTGCGGGGCCAACAATGTCTGCATGTGCCCCAGCCAGGCCGTGGAGTATGCCACTTACGGCGGTTTTACCTGGGGCGACGTGATGCAGGCAAAGTGCGTGGTTTTGTGGGGGCATGCGCCTTCTCAAGCTGATCCCATCGGTCTTTATGCCATGATCCTCATGGCCAAAAAGAAAGGTGCTCAACTTATTGTGGTGGATCCCCGCCGCATCACCGAGGCGGAAAAGGCGGACATGTTCCTCCAAATCCGGCCGGGGACCGATGTGGCCCTAATGCTGGGCTGGATAAGAGTAATTATTGAAGATGAGCTCTACGATCACGACTTTGTAAAAAACTGGACCGTCGGCTTTGACGATCTGAAGGCTGCTGCTGCGGCGTATACCCCGGAGCGGGTGGCGGAAATCACCTGGCTTACCCAGGAGCAGGTGGTTAATTCGGCCCGGCTCTATGCGATGAACAAACCCGCAATAATTACCTGGGGTTTTGGCCTGGACAAGCAGGGTGTGAATGCCACACAGGCTGCCAGGGCAAGGTCCATCTTAAGGGCCATTACGGGGAACCTGGATGTGCCGGGCGGAGAGCCCCTTGGCTGGGCGGACCCGGTCGGCAAGATCATCGGAAACGACGAACTGGAGTTCAATGAGGCTCTGCCTTCAGAGCAGAGAGCCAAGCAACTGGGCGCCGAAGAATATCCCTTTTTCGGTTTCCCGGGCTGGGAGAAAAATGCGGAAGCCAACCGTCGGCTGCCCCGCGACTATATGCATCCGCCCGTGGCGGACATGACCAGTGTGGCCCACGCCAGAGCGGTCTTTGACGCCATCATCAGTGGCAAACCGTATCCGATTACCGCAGCCCTCTCGCTTGCCAGCAATCCGATGCTTTCTTTGGCCAATACACGGCATGTGTATGAGGCTCTGAAGGCACTTGAGCTTCATGTTGTAGCGGAATACTACCTGACACCTTCTGCCGCCCTGGCGGATTATGTTTTTCCCATTTGCTCAACTATCGAAACGACAGAGCTCTGGTTGACACCATCCTTCTGTGTGGCCTGTCCGAGAGGGATCGAACCCCTTCATGAGCGGCGCAATCCTTATGACTTTTGGCGGGGGCTGGCTGTCCGGTTGGGGCAGAAGGAGCACTGGCCCTGGGAGACAGTCGATCAGGTATGGGACTGGTGCCTGGCGCCTGTGGGCTTGACTTTCGCGCAGCTCGTGGAGAAAAACGGGCTCTTCGGCAGGCGGGAGTACCGGCGCTATGAGCGATTCGGTTTCGGCACACCGTCGGGCAAAGTGGAGCTTCGATCGAGTATCTTCGAGGATCTGGGTTGTGAGCCCCTGCCGGTTTACAGGGAAATGCTCCATAGCCCCTCAGGATCTCCTGATCTGCACAAAGAATATCCCCTGGTCTTGATTACCGGAAGCCGGTTTATGCCCATGTATCACTCCGAGCAGCGCCAGATCGATAAAGCACGAAAGCAGAGCCCCGAACCTCTCGTCAATCTCCACCCGGATACGGCAGCCGGCTTGAAGATATCCGACGGTGATTGGGTGCGGGTGCTTACACCTCAGGGAAACATCCGTGTGAAGGCACGGCTGACAGATATCCTGGATCCCCGCATGGTGGATGTGCAGCATGGCTGGTGGTTTCCAGAGCAAAAAGAGGCCGAACCGGAATTGTTTGGCGTATTCCAGTCGAATGCCAACATCTTATGCCCTGATTCTGCGGAGTTCTGCAGCCCGGAGATCGGCGGCTGGCCCCACACGGCACTCCTATGTCGAATTGAAAAAGAATAAGTTGTTATTTTTCTGCAGAAGATTACACGTGTTGTGAGCGGTCGTTTTTGAATCAAATCACGGCATTCAGTTAGGAAACGAAAAATTTATTGTTTAAAACCTGAATCCGGATATCACATGAAAAAACAGATAGTACACACCGCCTGAGACGCCGATCAGGCCGGCGATCAGCAAGGCGGTCCGGCGTCGGGTGGTCCGGCGCTCTCTTATCTCTTCTTTCTCATTTAAGTAGTCGATGGCGGTGTCAATAACCGTTTTGCGCAAAGCGAGGATCGAAGGTTTTCGGCAATGCGGGCATAATTCGAGAAAATTGCCCAGGTCTTTGGTCTCATAATGGTAGCGACTGATGTATGCATGCGGCGTTGAAATGGTTTCATCAATGTTTTTCCTGGGCCTGCTTTTTAAAAGAATCAGGGATCGTTCCTCGTTGATGACCCCGGAATCAAGTTCTAAAACGGTGATTTCCTCATGGTTAATTTTTTGAAAACTCAAATTCCCCCATCATTGAAATTTGCAGAAATCATGCCAGTATTTTAGCCAGCATTATCTTAAAAAATTCCAATTCGTTATGAATCTGTAGGAATAATTTTACCTGATTTTTTTGTGAATTCCATTCAACAAAAATGGGCAGAATTTTTCATATTTTTAAGGGGTTATATAGATACCTATTCGAATAGTTTGAGTCATTTGAGCCATTTAAGATATTTTTAGACTGACCGATATCTAATATTGAAACTCTATGCGAAGGCTTGGCTGATTTAAACAATCGGATGATTTTTTTACACCATCTCAAAAATGCATTCTAACATGGAGAAAATTCATGGCAATTCCGCAACATCTTGATATTCTCAAACAGGGTGCCCAGCTATGGAATAATTGGCGGACTGAACATCCTGGTGAGGAGCCTGATCTGGCGGGCGCAAAACTCAGCGCTGTAGACCTCAGAGGGGCCAATCTAAGGGAAACCGATTTGAGGTGGGCCGATTTGAGCGGGGCAAACTTAAGCGCTGCCATTCTGAACAGGGCAGATCTGAGACGGGCAAATCTCAGTCGCAGCATCTTTTACCAGGCCAAACTCAGCGAGGCTAACCTCAGTGAAACATATTTAAGTGGTGCGGATCTTAGAGAAGCGGATCTCAAAAAAGCGTTTTTTGTCCGTTCGGATCTGGCGAATGCGGATCTCAGTGCATCAGACTGCCAAAGAGCCGACTTCAGGTGGGCGTATCTGATCAAGGCCAGATTTAATGGAGCGAATCTGAGCGGTGCTAATCTGATTGAGGCTAATCTGACCAAATCCGAATTGAAGCAGGCGAATCTGGAAGAAGCCTTTGTGGCCTGGAGCTGTTTTGGCGATAATGATCTGAGCGATACCCGGGGACTCAATCAAGTCAAGCACTTCGGGCCGTCCACCATCGGCATCGACACTATCTATCGCTCAAAAGGCAATATTCCTGAGGAATTTCTCAGAGGCGCCGGAGTGCCGGAGCACTTTATCTCCTATGCCGGTCATTTGAATGCGAAGGCTTTCGAATACAGCGGCTGCTTTATCAGCTTTGCTGGAAATGATCGCAATTTTGTCGATAAAATCAGTGATGATTTGCAGCGTGAGGGGATTCGGTGCTGGCTTGCCCCCGAAGAAATGAAAATGGGGGAGGCCATCCGGCAGGAAGTCGATCAGCTAATTCGAATTCAGGACAAGCTGCTGATCGTATTGTCAAAATTTTCAGTTGAGAGCAAATGGATTCAAAAAGAATTGCTGGCGGCTATGGCCGAAGAACACAATCAAAATCCTTGCTTGATCCGAGTATCTGTTGATTTGATTCTGCAAGGCCGACCTCCATAACAGGAAAAGCACAAGGAAGTATGGAAAGGCTGGAACGCCTCAAATTGGCTTAAGATATTACCGGGATTGCCGATAGTTTCATATGGATCCATTTCAGTTAGAATACAGGAAGATGGAAAATGGAAGACGAACAAAAAGGTGCAGTCCCAACTGAGTTTGATGCTTCCGCGAATGGTGATTCGCTACCTGCTGAAGGAAATCAGAAAAGCCCCGAAAAATCAGATCCGGATGCAGAGATCGCACATGCGAAAAATGGCGCGGAAAAGGAACCCTTTCCTACTCAAGATGGTGAAAAGCAGGGATCGCCGGAAGTGGACGCAAAAGATGAAGAAAATGAAGCAGATGGGGAAAAACAGACCGATGTTGAAAATGACGACGATAAAGAGCCAGCCGAAGACCCGCTGATCGAAGAAAAGCAGCAGA
>JARRJQ010000317.1:5111-11613 GCA_037388985.1 Desulfobacterales bacterium
GCTGATTATTGCTGTTTTTTCCGGGTTTTTTGTTTTTGAAAATAAATCAAAGCCTAAGACGACTAAAAAAGAACCCTTAAAAGCCTCAGAAAACAAAAGGGTATGGGAAAAGAAGCCACAAGGAAATGAATCAACCCATCCGCCTGGTTCCAGCAGCATATTCGAAGCGAAAATAAGAGAAATCAGTGCGCTCAGAGATACCCTATTGAACGAGCAAGAAAAAATTCTTGAGCTCAAACGCAATTATCTCAAAGGTATTGATGAACTGGAAAAAGAAATTTCAGACGAAATGCAGAAAGAGGGCATCGGTACCTTTTCGCAGGCCGTGGGAAATAGACGCATTGAGTTCGGACTTCAAACCATTCAGCGCAGACAGCTCTATATTCGGCGGCTGGAGAGGCCATTAAATTGGATTTTCGAAGCGTGCGAAGAACTGCTATACCTAAAACGGCAGGCCATGGTGGATCTGCAGGTCGCCGAAATCGCCAGCGGGATCGATCTGAACAAACATTTGCGGCAGATGAGCACCGCGGCTGAAAGATACAAACTCACAGCCGATAAACTCTCCATCGACCTATCCGACACGCACCCGGAATCTATTGAAACCATCTGGGAACGAATTGATCACAAATGGTTAAGAAACAAAACGGTCCAGTACCATTCCAACAACCAGGTCATCGCAAGACAAATTTGTAAAGGCGAATTCGAACGTCTGGCGGATCTTACTGAGATCTCGACAGAGACGGCTAAATGTATCAGCCAGATGCGCGGTTCCAGTCTTTTTCTCAGTAGTCTATTCGAGCTCACCCCTGCAGCAGCCCGAGAGCTTTCTCAATGGAACGGAAGCTGGATTTGTTTAAATGGCCTCAGAATTCTTTCTCCACGGGTGGCGCTTTATCTCTTTCAGTGGGAGGGCAATTGGATATCGTTAAATGGATTGACTGAATTCTCTGCTGAAATTGGCGAGGCGCTTCTTCAATGGAACGGCGAACAATTGGAGCTCATGGGTTTGCAATACACCGAGGATTCTCCTGAAAAAGTTGGAATTGAATTTTTGGCCCGCTGGGAGCGATACGGCGGAAAGCTGTTTGTTCCGGATATAGTAAGACGAGATACGAACGCGTTTGGAGCAGCGTTTTGCTGAACTGCGAGATGAAATCCGCGCTGAGCAAACCCGTTTCGTGATTCATTCCCGTCAGCAAGCCATGCAAAATTTGCATATCCGCTACAATCTCAGCTTAATTCAGGTCATACTGGCCTATACCAATTGTCTCAATCAACGAATTGATTACTTCCAAACGGGCAACGAACGTTTACGATTTATGATTGACGAGATTAATGACGACATTGAAATAATCAATACCCTGAAAGATATGGAAATCGAGAGTTTAATAAACCGCATCGATCGGCTATTGGATGAATTTACCCTGGAGACGAAAAAACAGCTTTTTGAGGTAGCCGATATTCAGCCGCTGCCCATCGATCACATTTGGAACGAAATAAATATGAATTCAGCCGAGGGTGAACGCGATGCAGACCCAGCCAGCATACTCGGATTAAAGTAAAAGTTTAAAATGGCGGTAATTAATGAAAATATTATATTTTCAAGCTGTTATCTTGTAAATGTTCAAAAATTAGGTTATAATTATTAAATAGTGGTTTGCTACGGGCAACCCAGTTTAAGATCAAATCACGATACACAGGACAGGTCTTATGAAAAGCCGGATTTTAATTGCGATGATTTTTGTTGCGATTTTTATCTGCACATCATGTTGGGGTCCTAAAAAATCGCCGGAAGATGAAAATATACTAAATGCGCTTTCCAATATCCAAAGAAGCCTTGAAACAGAAACGAGTTACGAACAATTTATTCAAATGCTGGCCCAAGTCAAAATGCAGATCAATGTTTTAAAAAGCAGAAAAAAGAATAACCCGTGCTTTATGAGTTCCCTGGACAAATGCATCGAGTCCTACACGACTTGCGCGAAAGCCTGGGAACAAAAAATACAAGCCACCAACGAGAGGCGCAGACAGGATATGGATCTGACTTTAGCGGTAATGCAATCGTTTGCAGCTCTCAGCCTTCAAAGAGCCAACAACTGTTTCAAAAAATGATCGCTGTTTCATTCCGGATCTAGGGCGCAAGGTTGGCCTTATCGATTTTTTGCAGGTATTGCCTGAACCAGGGAGGATTGACAAGAAGGACATAAACAAGAAAAAATGCGCTCAGTGGAAGAAAAATAGACCGTTGCCCGATGGTGGTGGCCTGGGTCAAGGCCCGGGTAAGGTGAAAACTAGCTTCGTGGACAACTTTGGAGTGAATCATCACCGTAGCTGTTTCAATATTTTTTTCGATCTCTATCCACAGCTCATTGGGCGCCGATTTTTTACAGATAAGAATCTCGTTGCTGATCATGCCAACGATGGTTTTTATTATTTTTTCGGCGCCGGGTTTATCTGCCTCTGAAAGAGCCTTATATATTTCGACAGCCTGGGAAGCCCAAATCAAGCCCGCCTTTATTTTCTCACTCTGCGAAAATGCGATGATAGCTTCATTAATTTCCATGAGATAGCTTCTACTTGCGGTTGATGATTGCGGCCATATAGCCGGCGCCGAATCCGTTATCAATATTGACCACGGCCACATTTGAACTGCAGCTATTGAGCATGGCAAACAGCGCCGTCAAACCACCCAGACTGACTCCATAGCCGACACTGGTTGGCACCGCAATTACCGGGCGGCTGACCATGCCGGCAACAACGCTGGGCAGAGCTCCTTCCATTCCGGCGACAACAATCAGTACGGTTGCTTTTTCAATGGCTTTTTTATGGCTCAAGAGCCGGTGAATTCCTGACACCCCGACGTCAAAAATGGTTTGCACCCGGTTGCCCATGGCTTTGGCAGTTAAATAGGCTTCTCTGGCAACCGGAATGTCTGAGGTGCCGGCTGAAATGATGCTGATGACCCCTTTGCCAATGATTCGTTGCTTTTTAAGTTCCCAGACGATCATGGCGGCATCCGGGTGATAGACTGCCTGCGGAAAGCGTTTAATCACCTCATCGGCTTTCTTTTGATCGACACGGGTGACCAAAATAACGTTTTCCTGGTCTTTCATTTTGTCCATGATGCCGACCACCTGGTCAGCTGTTTTTCCCTGTCCGAAAATAACTTCCGGGAATCCTTTGCGCAGCGATCTGTGGTGATCCACATGGGCATATTCAATATCTTCATAGGCCATATGGCCTAACTTTCGCGCAGCATCTTGCACTGACATCCGGCCGGCGGCCACCGATTTGAGTATAAAATTTAGCGCATCATTATTCATGCGATTATTTGATTTCCTGCTCAACGATTTTGCCGCCGGTTTCTGGGGCAACTCCTCCGCTGGATGATTTAGGGGCCGCAAAGGGGGCCTGAACTACTTTTTCAAGGCTTTTTATTTTTTCAAGAATGGAGTCCAGCCGATTATCAAGGGCTGCTTTCGTTAAATCCAGATCTCTTTGATAGCTTTTCCTGGCTTTTAACAGTTCGAGTTCCAGGTCGTCCCGGTCTAGCTTTCGTTTGGACAGAGCAGATACCTCAGAACGAACTTGAGTTAAATCTTTCAAAGTCTGGTCAACGCTCGCAGAGAGCGCAGCCATTTGCTGCTGGAAATTTTTGTTCAAAGACGCCAGCTCGGCTGTAACTGCGTTAAGATCACTGCGCAAGGGCGCCAGCGCCTCTAATTCTTTGTGAATGGGGACTAACGCCGTATCAATTTTAGCAATCGCATCCTGCTGATCTTTTTTGTCGACTTTGGTCGCGTTTATTTTATCGACCGTGCTTTCCGCCTGTTTGAGGCTGTCTTTTATCGACTTATCAGCCTTTTCAAGAGCTTCCAATTTCTGGGTCAACGATGCTTCGAGATCGCCGTACTTGTTCAACAAGACAGTATATTTTTCTTCCAGCTGGGCCGAAAGATTTTGAATTTCCATGGCTCCGGTATCCTGACCCTGACTGACCTTGCTGCTGACGTTGCGATAGGCAATGTAAAAAACGGCTCCGATGATGACCGGAATAAGAATCGATATAATCGTTACCCGGTGGCCCAATTTTTCAAGACGTCGATCCTTCGCTTCTTCCTGATAGAGCGTTTGTTCAGAAACCGGCTCCTCATTCCCTTCGAATTTGAACGAGGAATAATCTTCATCGTCGATCATAATCCCTTTCCTTTTCTCTATTCCCATTCGATGGTGCTGGGCGGCTTTGAACTGATGTCATAAACCACCCGGTTGACACCATCGACTTCGTTAATGATACGATTTGAGATTTTTCCGAGCAACCCGTGGGGCAACTTCGCCCAATCCGCCGTCATGGCATCCCTGCTATTTACGGCCCGAATGGCAATGATATGCTCATAGGTTCGTTGGTCACCCATAACGCCCACACTTTTCAAAGGCAGCAAAACGGCAAAAGATTGCCATAATTTTTTATAATATCCGGCATTTTTAATCTCTTCAAGCAAAAGGTCATCAACCTCCCTTAATATCCGCAGCCGTTTGACGGTGACCTCTCCAAGAACCCGAACAGCCAAACCCGGACCGGGAAAAGGCTGACGCCAGACCAGATCGTCCGGCAACCCCAGCTCCTTGCCCAGAAGGCGAACTTCATCCTTAAACAGATACCGGAGGGGTTCAATAAGCTTCAATTTCATTTTCCTGGGCAGCCCGCCGACATTATGATGAGATTTGATAACGGATGTGGGGCCTCCGAATGCCGACATGGATTCAATTACATCGGGATAGAGGGTGCCCTGGGCTAAAAACTCCGCACCTTTGATCTTTTTAGCTTCGGCCTCAAATACTTCCATAAAGATCCGGCCGATAATTTTTCTTTTTTTCTCAGGATCCGTGACTCCGGCCAATGCCTTTAAAAATCTGGAACGTGCACTGACGAAGCGAATGCTGATATTCAAATGTCGCCTCAAAGTCGTTTTAAGTTTGCCGGCTTCGTTTTTTCTTAAAAGGCCATTATCGACAAAAATGCACGTCAGCTGATTACGAATGCTTTTTTGCAGCAGCATGGCCGTTACAGAAGAATCCACACCGCCGCTTAATCCAAGGATAACTTTCTTGTCACCGACTGCTTGACGAATGTTCCCGACGGCTTCTCTGGCAAAGGATTTCATCGACCAGGAGCGTTTGCAGCCACAAACACCGAACAGAAAATTTTGCAACATTTTTTTGCCCATCGGGGTGTGGGCCACCTCGGGGTGGAATTGAAGCCCGATCAGGCGCCGGTTACGATGGGCGACCGCTGCAACCGACGTATTTTCAGTAGAAGCTAAAATTCTGAATCCATCGGGCAACTGCTCAATAGAATCTCCATGACTCATCCAGCATTGGGTATCTTTATGAATTCCTTCAAAAATGCCGGTCTGACTTTTAATGTTAAGCTCTGCAAAACCGTATTCACGCCTTGCGGCCCGTTCGACGCTTCCACCTAAAGCGGCCACCATAAATTGCATGCCATAACAGATACCCAAAATCGGAATATTAAGTTTAAACACTTCAGGGTCGATTTTAGGACTGTTTTTTTCGTAAATACTGGATGGGCCGCCGGATAAAATAATACCCTCGCAATCCAAATCTTTGATTGCACCGGCCCTGATTGTGGGCGGTTCGATCAGGCAATATACGTGATTCTCCCTCACCCGGCGGGCAATTAATTGATTATACTGGGAGCCAAAGTCGATTATGAGTATCATGCGATTGCTGAATGGCTAAGCGAAATGATTTGAGCAAATTATTCATCACCAAAACACGAAAAAGAGAAAACACGAAATAGGATTAGCCGTGGCATTTCGTGCTTTTTGATTTCGCCTGCTCAGTTAAACCCCTAATTGGTTAACCGGGGTGCTTTTATGATTATTGTAATTATATTTCTAACAAAAGCAAAGATTTATTTTATAAATCGCTCATCGTTTGATTTGTGCATAACGCAGCCAATTGGATTGTGAATTCAGGCTGAATATGTTAGAGACGGCTCTAAATGTCAACTATTTAACGCCCCCAATCACATTTTTTAGACTGTCTAATTGTGCAACGATTAATCGTACAGATTTACGAAGTCCAAACACCTTTGGAAGCCGAGCGTCTGATCGAATTTGATGTGGACCATATTGGCAGTGTGATCCTTTCAGAACAACAATGGAAGCTTCCCCAGTTAAAGGATACCGTCCAAGTTATAAAGTCAGCCGCTGCCAAAAGCAGTATGATCCCTCTGTTCAATAATCCGGATAGGGTGTTGCGCACACTGGAATATTACCAACCCGATATGGTGCATTTTTGTGAAGCCTTAGCAGGCAACCACGGGTTTTGGGATTTGAAAGATAAATTGATCGGTCTGCAGCAGGATGTTAAAAAGCATTTTCCGCAGATCAAAATTATGCGATCGATTCCGATTGCACCATCCGGCGTGGATGATAAGATTCCGACGCTCGAATATGCGCGGTGGTTCGAG
>JARRJQ010000318.1:0-1974 GCA_037388985.1 Desulfobacterales bacterium
GCGAGGCATCAAGTCTTCTGTGTTATCGCGGCTAAAAGCCGCTCCCATCGTGCGTTAAATACGCTATTTGGATCAAAAATAAGAAAGATAGAATTCATTAATTTTAGGCATTTTAGGCACTTTATTAAAAATGCCTCTACTGGCTGGACAGCTGAGGTGAAGTTAAAAAACTACCATAAGGAAAATTTGAGATTTATTCCACATTCCCGGCCGACGCTGGGAGAAGAAGAGATGCGGGCCGTCTCGGAGGTTATCAAGTCCGGACAGATTGCCGAAGGCGAAGTCGTTAAAAGATTTGAAAAATCCTTTGCCGATAAAATGGGGGTTCGTGAAGCGGTGGCTGTGAGTTCCGGCACTGCGGCGTTGCATCTCGTCCTTTTGGCAATGGGCATCGGCCCTGCTGATGAAGTCATTATCCCCAGTTACGTTTGCAGCGCATTGCTGAATGCCGTGCAGTATGTCGGAGCGACGCCTGTGCTGGCCGAGACAGATCCGTTGACTTATAATATGGATCCGGAAGATGTTCAGCGGCGAATTACACTCCGCACCAGAGCCATCGTTGTTCCGCATTTGTTTGGTCTGGCCGCCGATCTGGATAAAATTCTAAAGCTGAATGTACCGGTCATAGAAGATTGTGCCCAGGCGGTGGGTGCCACTTACCACCATAGACCTCTGGGAACTTTCGGAGTTGCCGCTATCTTTTCTTTTTATGCAACCAAGGTGATGACCACCGGTGAAGGGGGAATGATTATCGCCAACTCGCCTCAAATCACAGAGCAGGTCAAGGATTTGAGAACCTATGATGAAAAACAAACCTACCGGCTTCGTTACAATTATAAAATGACCGACTTCCAGGCTGCACTGGGAGAAATTCAGCTTACACGTCTTGATGATTTCATAAAAAGCAGAAGAAAAATAGCCCGACAATATGTTAAGCATTTTGAACCATTGGACCTAAAGCTGCCGGCCGGAAATGCAGAGCACATCTATTACCGGTTTGTTGTCGGCATGCAAGCTGATTGCGCTGCGTTTGTCCGCGAACTTGTGGAAATCGGGGTCGGATGCGCGCGGCCGGTATTTTTACCGTTACACCGGCAATTGAATATGAAGGGTTACCCTGTCACCGAAAAAACCTGGAAGACCGCTTTGTCCATTCCGATCTATCCATCTCTTCATACTAAAGAAGTCGAGCAAATAATTGATGTTTTTATGGATACTTATGAAAAGATGGAGCGGTCATCAGCAATCTGACCCAACAGGAATATTTTGCCGGATTTTTGACAGGAATCATTACTGAAACAACCGGCGGTCTCTTATTTTTTGTTATAAATTCAAATAGTTCAATATCCTCATCTAGCCTCTCCTCATGGCACGAAATGTGCAATCTGCAATAAGCGAAGCATTTTTCAGTTAAAGCGGTATCAAGAATTTCATATAATTTTCAGCATATTAAGGACCTAATCTGGGAAAGCCGCTTGTAAAGACGTGTAAACCCCGGTTCATCGGGGAGCCAAAACAAGCAATTAATCACGAAAGCACGAAGCAGGCATTAAGCCGGGAAAGCTATAAGGCCAGGAATCCAGAAAGCTTGTATCCTGGAAGATTAATTCGGGCCAATGCTATTAGCTTTCAGGCCTCCATGCATCCCAGCTTTCGAGCTTAATTATAGATTTCGTGTTTTCTTGGTGAAATTTATCTCAGGTGGATCATTATAGGAGCCTTAGTGCTCATAATATACTGCAGGAAATAGAATGGTTGAAATTTTCCAAGATGAAACTTCGCGTCAATTTGTGAAGCCCGGTATTTTTCCCCAAAAGCCGATTGCTTTCAATACCGGTGTTCAACTCATCCTTGATCAATACGACAAGGAAGTTAAAAGACCGCCGATAACGCTGAACATTAAATGGTATTTTTACGTTTCTACGGCAGTTTTGGCCGGTATTCTCCTTATGCCTCAAGTGCGGGAGTTTTTCT
>JARRJQ010000318.1:2054-6967 GCA_037388985.1 Desulfobacterales bacterium
CATGAATCCGCTGTTCGCCTGGATTGCAAATAAGCTGAATATCCTTGACATCCCCGACACGCGCAAAATTCACCTGGAAGCCACCCCATTGCTGGGTGGAGCAGCAGTTTTTATCGGTTTTAGTGTGGCCCTTCTGACGAACGGTATTTTTTCAAAACAGCTTCAGATCATCCTGATTTCCTCTCTGATTTTGTTTGGAATCGGTATTCTGGATGATTTTAGGGGAGTGGCTGCCGGAATAAAACTGGTGGCGCAACTGGTGTGTACCCTGTTGGTTATGAGCTGCGGAATCATATTGCGGGTTTTGCCCTCGGATCTGGGTGCCGTTTCAATAGTCGGCAATTGCTTTTTGACCATTTTCTGGATTATCGGCATCACCAACGCCATGAATTTTTTTGACGGCATGGATGGTCTGGCCGCAGGCTTGGGTGCATTGATATCGTTTTTTCTGTGTTTGGTGGCCTTTCAAACGTCTCAGCCGTTTTTAGGCTGGATTGCGGTCGCCATGCTGGGGGGCTGTCTGGGATTTCTGCCCTTTAATTTCCGGCCTAACAAAAATGCAGCCATTTTTTTAGGAGATGCGGGCAGCGTGGTAATCGGATTTATTCTGGCGTGTGTGGCCGTTTATGGAGACTGGTCGGATAGCAGCCCGGTTGTCGCTCTGGTCTCGCCGGTTTTAATTTTTTGGATCCTGATATTCGATATGGTGCACATCACGGTCGATCGAATACTGACGGGAAAAGTGAAGAATTTCAGGCAATGGATCGAGTACGTGGGCAAGGATCATCTCCATCATCGCCTGGCAAACATTTTAGGCGGTAAGAAGCAGAGCGTGCTTTTCATTTATTTACTGGGTATTTGCCTTGGGACCAGCGCGGTCGTGCTGCGCAATGCCAGGCCGGCGGACGCAGTCCTGCTGATCATTCAGGCCTGCATAATGGTGGTGTTAATTACGGTATTGGAAAGACGCGGCCGTAAGGCAAACGGGTCACTGAAATCTAAACACTAAATTATGCGAGGATTGAAAACGTGGTGCAATTCAGAGAAATCGAGAGTCAGTCAAAGACGTTGAGAAGTCAATCAGCCGTTAAAAAGGAAAAGCTGAGTTTTGTCAAAATTTCTGAAGACCGGCCGGGAGGCAATAAAACAGGGACGCAGCCCGTTGCCGATGAAAGCCGCAAGCTTATCTATGAAGAGGCCGCACAATATATGGAAGGGGTGTTAAATGCTTTGCGAAGTCGTAAAGGGTTTACCCTGGAAAAGGGTTTTGAGATCATTCGCAAAATAGTCGCAGTGAATTATCCCCAGGATCCGCTTCTGGTTATGGCACTGCATCAGGACAACTGGAAGCAGTATGTCATCCATCATCCGGTCAATGTCTCCATTTTTGCTGTAAAAATGGCCGACCACCTCGGATTCAGTAAAGAAAAGCAGATTGAAATCGGAATGGCGGGTTTATTACATGACGTGGGCATGGCAGCGGTTCCCGATAATGTTCTTTATAAGCAAGGTAGACTCAGCGAAGCCGAAATAAAGATATTCCGGCAGCGTCCCAATTTCAGCTCAAAAATTTTGCGAACTTTGGGCCCAAAACATGCCTATCTGGCAGAGTGCGCGGTTCAGGTCTATGAAAGAATAGACGGTTCCGGATATCCTCGAGGGCTAAAGGCCAATGAGATGCATGAATATGCTCAGATCATCGGCCTTTTGGACATGTATGAGTCTCTGATTCATTCCAGACCTCAAAGAGCCAAACGTACGCCTTTTGCAGCGGTAAAAGAAATTATCAATACCAGCAAGGAACATTTTCAGCGACAATATTTAAAAGCGCTTTTGAGCATCTTTACCGCCTTTCCGATTCACAGCTATGTGCGGCTAAATTCGGATGCCATCGGCAAGGTCGTCGAGACCTATTCGGATCAACCACTGAGACCCAAAATCCAGATCCTCTATGATTCTCAAAAACGCAAAGTTCTAACCGAGAAATTCGTCTCGCTGCCGGATGACCCGCTTTTGAACATTGTTGACTCAATCAGTGAGGACAAGATCCGGCAATTGATCGGGGCATAATTAGAAGGTTTGATCAAAAACGGTAAGCCGCCAAAAAAATGAATTTTTTGCATAACTGGGTTTAAGTTTTTAAGCGCTTTTGCCGATATAACCGGTATGCGAAGGAGAAAATGTTTTTAATAATTAAAGGTTAAATTAATTCAGTTGGTTAGGTTATAGCTTTTTAATAAATTACAAAACCGGGTGAAACAATTTCTTTAAAAATGGGTTTATCCATTAATCGTTAAACAAGGAAACGGTGGTGCATGTATTTAGAGCATTGGGGTCTTCAAAAAACACCTTTTGGGAACGTACCGACACGGGATGTTTTTTACCGGTCCCCCCAGCATGAAGAAGCCCTGCGCCGTTTGCTATACGCGATCGAAAATCGCAAAGGGGTTGCCATGCTTACCGGTGAAGTGGGTTGCGGCAAGACGACGGTCACCAAAGCGCTCAGCAATCACCTTAACCGGGACCAATTTCAATTTCAGATAATATCAAATCCCGCTTTACAGCCTACCGACCTGCTCAAAGCCATTTTACTGAAACTGGGCGACACGAGTTCAGATAATGGTTCCAAAACAATTTTGCTTGACCGGCTCCAGAAAATGCTTTTTCAGAATGCGGAGCAAAATGTGAGCACGGTGCTGGCAATCGATGAAGCCCATGTGATTTCGAATCAGGCGACTCTGGATGAACTTCGGATGCTGCTTAACATTCAATCGGAAGATGAGTTTCTGATCACCCTGGTTTTGTTAGGGCAGCCACCGTTGTTGAAAAATATATCCGAACTGCAGCCGCTGAAGGAAAGAATCAGCATAAAATTTAATCTCGAGCCTTTGGATATGGAAAACACCTTACGTTATGTTGTCTTTCGCTTAAAAAACGCAGGAGCCAGACGGGGGATTTTCACCCGGGAGGCCATTGAAACCCTTTATGAATTTTCCGGAGGCATCCCCCTTCGGATCAATAATGTTTGTGATCGCTGTCTGCTGATCGGTTTAATGCAAAAAGCCGAAGTGGTGGACAGCAAAATAGTTGAGGATGCAATAGCAGACTTCGATGCATAGAAATGCATTGAAAAATAAATAAAAACAGGATTGGAAAAATGACTACCCATTCAAGAACTGGATTGGTAATGGCAGGATGCCTGGCGGTGATGATTTCAATCGGTTGTGCCCACAACCAGGTCCATCAAACTTCTTCGGCAATACCGGAAAATGCGAAAGCCGATGGGCTGGTGGTTTCCGGCAAATTCCGAGCGGTTGTCATTAAAGATATGGATGACGACGGCAATCTGGATGTTGTCGGTGGTGCCCTGTCTCCCGGTATGGTTACGATCAGTTACGGAGACGGCAAAGGTGCTATTTCCGAAGCGCAAATACTTCCCGTGCATGGTGAAGTTTGCTCGGTGGCGGTTGCCGATTTCAATGAGGATGGACTCAACGACATTGCCTTTTCTGTTGAAAAAGAGACCGCCGGAATTCGCATGTGGATCAATCAATCGAATCGCCAATGGAAACAGGCAAACGGTCCGGTTAAGACAAACCAATACGAGAATTTAACAGCCGCGGATGTAAACGGTGACGGCCACATGGATCTCATTGGCGCCAATTCCACTGAAGACTCAAATGCCGGTGTGCAGGTGTGGCTGGGAAACGGTAAAGGCGGCTGGATCACGGAATCCGGTCCGACGACAACCGGGCGTTACATGGACGCGGCCGTGGCGGATCTGAATAAAGACGGCAGACCGGATTTGATTGCAGCCGGTTGGGGGCAATACGGAGCCGTGCGGGTTTGGCTCGGAGACGGCATGGGCAAGTGGTCTTCTACCTCACCGCTGAATAAAGGAAGTTATTATGGCATCAGTGTGGGTGACATGAATGGTGACGGCAATCTCGATATTATAGCAGCTGCCTACCGGGCCGGAATTCACCTTTTCCTGGGAAACGGGAGGGGTGATTTCGAAAAGGCTAAGGGTCCGATGACAGGGGCCGACAGTCTCTGGAAGGTGCTGGCCGTTGATCTGGACAGCGATAACGTTGAGGATCTGATTGCCAGTTCCCTTGATTCCATGGGAATCCTGGCTTTCCGGAATGTAAATCATTCCGGCTGGCAGCCATTTCAAGATATTTTTCCGCATACCGGAATTCACTACGGCATGGCTCTGGGCGATTTGAATGCCGACGGCGAACCGGATATTTGTGCGGCCAGTTATGGCGAGGGTATCCAGATCTGGGCGGGAAATGCCGGTGCAGCCCTTAAAGCCAGGCAAATGGAAATCGAACAACTACCCGAGCAAGATCGCCTGGCCGAAGTGTTCCTAAAAAAGAAGAAATTGTGGTTCGTCCGGATGGAAAAATTTCCTTTGGATTTGTGGAGGATTTACCGGTAAACGGTCTGACAGTCGCACAGCTGGATGCTTTGCTGACAAAGCAGATGAGAAACTATGTCAGAAAGCCGCGGATAGATGTGGTCGTAAAAGAATACAATAGCAAGACCATTTCTTTACTGGGAGCCATCCAATATAGAAATACATCTAACACCGGACCCGGTAAATACAAGCTCCGCGGCAAAACAACCCTGCTTGAGATCCTGACAAGAGCCGGTGGGCCGGCTGAAAAGGCCAATTTGAATAGCATTAACATTCGTCGCAAAAATGGCGAATCAATTTCTATTGATCTTTTTAAGGCCATCCACCAGGGCGATCCCAGCAAGGATTTCGTGCTGGATAACGAAGATGTGGTCTTTATTCCGACTCTGGATAAAGACGGTCATCGCATGTATGTATTTGGAGAGGTTGAAAAACCCGGATCCTATACGTTCACCGACAAAAGAATCCGTTTAATCGATGCGATTTCGGA
>JARRJQ010000319.1:0-4340 GCA_037388985.1 Desulfobacterales bacterium
ACCACTGAAGCGGTGGTGGTGGCCAAACAGAAAAAACAGGAAGGCAAAGAAGTCTGGGCCATTCCCTATGATTATATCGGCGCCTGCGAAGGTGCCTCCGAGGTGTGCCTCGGCGTGCCTTATTTCAACTGGGGACCGGGTTATATGGAATTTGTCAAGGCTGCCTTTTCCGGCAAATGGGAGTCCAAATGGGTCTGGCTGGGCCCGGACTGGAAAGATATCAACAATCCGGATACCAGTTCGGTAGGCTTTGTCGCCGGCGCGGCACTGCCGGCCTCGGCCAAAAAAGCACTGGACGGTTTCATCAAAGACCTGGGTTCAGGCAAGATCAACCTGTTCAAAGGCCCGTTGAACTATCAGGACGGCAGCTCATTCGTCAAAGCCGGACAAACCGCGAATGATAAGCAGATATGGTATATGGAACAGCTGCTGCAGGGGGTAGAGGGGCAAAGCTCTGCTAAGTAGCGCATAGAGCATAGGGTTTTGATTAAAAAGTGCAGAAAAAGATGTGTTTTTTCTGCACTTTTTATTTTCTAGTTGTTCATTGCATTACTCCATCACTCCATCGCCACAACGCCGCATTCCTCAAAAAAATTCCGAAACATCTAAAATCCCTTTGTGCTATCCCTGGAAATAAGTTAATAGCTCTGAAGTGGAGAAAGGGTTGTGCCATGCAAATCGAATTGCAAAATATCCACAAATATTACGGGCCGATAAAAGCCAATAACGGGATCAATTTGAAAATTGAAACCGGGCAAATCCACGGAATTCTGGGCGAAAACGGTGCCGGCAAAAGCACGCTGATGAAAATCCTGGCGGGCTTCAGCCAGCGGACAAAAGGTGTCATCCGGGTTGATGGGGCTGCGGTTGATTATCAAAATCCGGCGCGCAGTGCGGAACTGGGCATCGGCATGCTGTATCAGGATCCCCTTGATTTTCCGTTGTTGACCGTTCTGGAAAACTTTATGCTGGGCCAAACCGACGGCCTAAGCTCGGAAAAGAAAAAATTCGGCAAAAGCTTCAACGTCCTGGCTGAAGCGTTAAAATTTCCTCTGGCGCCGGATGCTGCTTTAAAAACGCTGACCATCGGAGAGCGGCAACAACTTGAGATTCTCCGGCTGATGGCCCTTGGCATCCAGGTGCTGATTCTGGATGAACCGACAACCGGCATATCCAGCACTCAAAAAGAGGTTCTTTTTGATGCCCTTAAAAAATTGGCGGCCGAGGGCAAAAGCATCATTCTGGTTTCGCATAAGCTGGAAGATGTCGAGGCGCTGTGTGACACGGTAACCGTCTTGCGCCAGGGCAAGGTCGCCGGCGAGATGGATCAGCCTTTTGATTCCCGGGGACTTCTCGAAATGATGTTCGGCACCCCGCCGGTTTTTCCGCCGCGCTGCTCGGAAGCAGCCGGCAAAGAAGTTTTGGTCATGCAAAATGTGTTCGGCGCCGGCGGGCGCGCCGGTCTTAAAGATTGTGATGTGGCTATCCGCGAGGGCGAAGTTGTCGGGCTGGCGGGGCTTGAAGGCAGCGGACAGGGGGTCTTTCTGCGAATTGCCGGCGGGTTAAAACAGGCAAGGCGCGGATCGATAAGGCTGCTGGGATGCGACATGCATGGAAAAGACCACCACGCCTTCAAGCGCAAAGGCGTTTCCTTTCTTCCGGCATCCAGACTTGAGGAAGGGCTGATTTCAGGACTGAATATCACAGAACACTTTGCGCTTCAGGAAAGTCAGGGCAATTTCGTGGTTCGCTGGCAGGATGCATTTCGGCTGGCCGAACAGCGTATTGATCGTTTTCGGATCAAAGGGCATCCGGATTCAGCGGTTGAAGCGCTTTCAGGGGGCAACCAGCAACGACTGCTGTTGTCTTTTCTGCCCGACAGGCCGGTTTTACTGCTGCTTGAAAATCCAACCCGCGGTCTGGACATTGAATCGGTAAACTGGGTCTGGCAGCACCTCCACACACATTGCGGTCAGAAGACCGGTATCGTTTTTTGGTCTCCGGAACTGGACGAGATTCTGATGGTGGCCGATCGCGTTCTGGTTTTTTTCAACGGTAGAATTATAAAAGAAGTTGAAACTTCAGAGACGAATGTTCAGGAGCTTGGACGAGCAATAGCTGGTAAGCTTTGATGAAGCATTAAAAAATTTTTTACCACGAAAACACGAAATCAATAAAGCGCGAAAACTATTTTATTTCCTTTTCGTGTTTTCGTCATTTCGTGCTTTCGTGTTTAATTTTACTCTTTTTAGTTCCACGATAAATCGGGTTTTACGCTTTGCTCCAATAAATTACTTATGACAACACAACTGACGAATAGATTTGAGTATTTGACCCGGCAATCTCGCGATGTGTTGGTCACGGCGATCGTTGTGTTTGTTTTTACTTCTCTGGTTCTTTTGATCGCCGGGGCCCCGCCGCTGGCCGCCTACTATCACATTTTCAAAGGATCGCTGGGCTCCTGGCTTAGATTTTCCCATGTGATCAGGGCCTGGATCCCTCTGACCCTGTGCGCCTGCGGTCTGCTTTTTACGTTTCGCATCGGCTTATGGAACATCGGGGTCGAGGGCCAGGTCATGATGGGGGCTGTTTTTACCACGGCGCTTCTGCGTCTGGGGCTGGAAAGCGCGATGCCTTCGATGATGATTTTATTTTCGATTGTTGCCGGTTTGATTGGAGGCGCCCTGTGGGCCCTGATCGCCGGTTTTCTGAAGACAAAAGGCGGGGTGAATGAAATTTTTGCGGGCCTCGGGCTCAATTTTGTCGCCCAGGGAATCATTCTGTGGCTCATATTCGGCCCCTGGAAGAGGCCCGGTGTGGCATCGATGAGCGGCACCGAAGTATTTCCGCCGCGATTGTGGTTATCCCAGTTGGCGACCATCAGGCTGTCACTGCCGGCACTGGTTATTGTATGTATTGCGCTGGTTTTGACCGCGCTGATTCTGCGCTACACCAGGATCGGCTTGAATTTAAAAGCCATTGGAAGCAATCCGTTTGCTTCCTACCTTTTTGGACTCAAGCCGGCGCGGAATATGGTGCTGGCCATGATATTTGCCGGGGGTTTTGCGGGGATTGCCGGAAGTCTGCAGGTTGCCGGCATCTATCACCGCCTGCTGCCGGCCATATCCAGTAATTACGGCTATCTGGCGCTGCTGGTGGCCATGCTCTCCAATTACAGTATCCGGCTGGCGCCGCTGGTGGCTTTCTTTTTCGCCTGCCTGAATGTCGGCAGTATTCAGCTGCCCATGGCTCTGCAGCTGGATTCTTCTTTGAGCGGTGTCATTCAAGGCGCGCTGGTGCTCGCCGCCCTCGCCATTCACGGCTGGCGGCAGCAAAGGGCAAAGCGCATAGCGCAAAGGGCATAGGGCAGAGGGCATGGAGCAAAGGGCAGACCGCAGAGGGCAAATGGCAAAGGGTAAAAGGCAGAGGACATAGTGCTTAGCACCTCAACAGTGAACTTCGATGAGATTTTTTTACCCCATGCGCCATGCACCGTGCACCTTGAGCCGTCCGCCTGAAGCCTTGAGCCATGTGCCTTGCGCCCTTATGAAGTTTGGACGCTATTGTTTAACGACTCGAATGAAGAGATATGACTGAATTAGACATTACGATCCTGCTTGCCAGCGTTGTTGCCGGGGCTGCCCCGATCGTTCTTGCAACCCTGGGTGAAACCATCACGGAAAAAGCCGGGCTGATCAATCTTTCTCTGGACGGCTCCATCCTGCTGAGCGCGATGGTGGCGTTTGCGATTGCATTTGAGACCCACAGCGTTCTGGCCGGCTTTATCGGCGGTGCGCTTGTCGGTGCGCTGATGGCCCTGGTTGTGGCGGTGTTCAGTATTTACTTGGACCAGAACCAGGTGGCCGTGGGGTTTGTTTTGACGCTTATGGGGAGGGACCTGGCCTATTTTATCGGCAATCCGTATTCACGAATACAGGGGCCGCAGGTGAGCCCGCTTTCGCTGCCGCTGCTGGATAAAATTCCATTTATCGGCGATGTGTTTTTTCACCACAATCTGCCGGTTTATCTGAGCCTATTGCTGATTGTGCTTTGCTGGTGGTATTTTTACTACACGCCTTACGGACTTGAGCTGAGGTCGGTCGGCGAACACCCCCGGGCCTCGTTTGCCCGAGGAATCAATCCTCAAAAGCTGCAACTATTTTATGCGGTTTGCGGCGGTTTGCTGGTGGGACTGGCCGGGGCTACGTTTTCACTTGCGACCAAGCCCGGCTGGGGACGACCCCAGGGCGCAGAGGGAACCGGCTGGATTGCACTGGCGCTGGTGATCTTTGGGGGCTGGCATCCTGTGCGTGCGGCGATCGGCGCCTATCTTTTTTCGT
>JARRJQ010000320.1:0-7578 GCA_037388985.1 Desulfobacterales bacterium
AAGCCGTCGAACTCGAGCCAAAGATTGCCTCGCTGGATACGCTGGCTGCAGCGTATGCGGCTGCCGGCAACTACGAAGCCGCCATTGAAACCCAAAAAAAGGTAATTCAGAAGCTGATCAAGGCGGATCAGACCTCAGAAGTTCCGATATATATGACTCACCTGAATGCCTATCGATCCCAACAATCTTTACGGATCAGTTATGCCGCGGCGCATAAGCCTTCTAAAGCCCAGCCATCAAAGTCTGCGCTAAAAACAAAAACCCTATCTCCATCAGCCCCCCCGCCGGAAACCGTAAAAACAGTCAAGGCGCCCGAGACCCGGCCGGTGGTTGCAGCGGCCAAAACAAAAACGACAAAGCCGTTATCATTGAAGCCGACTTCAACCCCGTTGCCTTATACGATTCAGGTAAGCGCATTTCGGAATTCGCAGACATCAAACCAGGTAGCCGCAAAATTGCGGACACGCGGCGACCGCGCTTTTACCTGCCCGGTTGAAATACCCGATAAAGGAAAATGGAACCGCGTGTACATCGGGCACTATAAGACCTATGAAGAAGCAAAAGCCGCCGCTACCGGACTGAAAAAAAGAAATTTCCGCTATGTGCACGTCACCAAAACACCTTATGCCGTTGAGGTCGGCCTTGTGGGTTCCGAACAGCAGGCTCAAAATCTGAAATCCAGACTCCGCGAAAAAGGGTATTTGGGCTACACCCTTGCAGCAAAATCCGGGCAAAACCAGATCCGCATTTTAGTCGGTGCTTACGAAAACAAAAGCGCAGCTGAAGAACTGGCTAACCAGCTCAAAAATGATGGATTCAATCCCAAAATCGATTTAAGATAAGCAGCAAACGAACCAATGGAATCCCCGCCAGACCTGTTTGATCTTCCCTCTAAATTTGAGACACCGCTTTTGGCACTGCTCGCCGTTGTGGTTATCTTTATCTATGCCGAAACGTTGAGCAGTCCGTTTATTTTTGACGATAGAAATAACATCAGGGAAAATCCATACATTCGAATTTCTCAGCTCACTTTGAAAAATCTGGCATCGGCTGCCTTTGACAGTCCGTCTCATCATCGCCCGGTAGCCAATATCAGCTTCGCGCTAAACTATTATATTAACGGTTACAACGTGGTGGGCTTTCATGCGGTCAATATCATCATCCATGTGATCACCGGTATTTTGCTTTATTTTTTAATCCAAACCACCTTTCACACACCTGCTTTGCAGTCCCGCTATCAGCACTATAAATGGATTTCCTTTATTACCGCAGCCCTCTGGCTGGTGCACCCGGTGCAAACTCAGTCGGTCAGTTATATCGTGCAACGAATGAACAGTCTGGCTGCCATGTTCTATATTTTATCGTTTTTGTGTTATGCACGGCTTCGCGTAAGCCCTCAAAGGAAATCAAAATGGGGGTTGCTGTCAGGGTGCATTTTGACCGGGATGCTGGCTTTAGGCACCAAGCAGAATGCGGCAACCCTGCCTTTTTTTCTACTTCTTTATGAGTGGTATTTTTTCCGTAATTTAAGCCTGAAATGGCTAAAAGACCACCTTGGGCTCCTGGCCGGTTTGCTGCTCCTACTGGCAATTGTTGCCCTGATCTTTCTGGGCACCGATCCGCTACAGAAAATATCGGCCGGATATGCATCCCGCTATTTTACGCCGGTGCAACGCCTGCTGACGGAGATGCGGGTGGTGATTTTTTATATCGGCCTTTTTCTCTGGCCGCATCCTTCCCGGCAAAACCTGGATCATGATTTTGCGCTGTCCCATTCGCTGACGGATCCGATCACCACCCTGTTTTCGATGCTGGCGATTGCGCTTTTGCTGGCTGGTGCCGCTATCCTGGCAAAAAAACAGCGCTTGATCTCATTTGGTATTCTGTGGTTTCTGGGCAACCTGGTAATCGAGTCTTCGATCTTCGGCCTTGAAATCACCTTCGAACACCGGCTGTATCTGCCTTCCATGATGTGCAGTCTGATTGTGGTGCTGCTGGTTTATCGCTGGGCAAAACCGGTTTGGCTGAAACCGCTGATTCTGGTATCCCTGACAATCGTTGCTGCGCTGTGGACCTATGAACGAAACGAAGTCTGGCGCGATCGCATTACCATCTGGGAGGACTGCGTCAAAAAATCCCCGCACAAGGCACGGCCTCATAACAACCTGGGAGCTGCTCTGGCAGATGACGGCCAGTACAGTAAAGCAATCGAACAATATCATAAAGCGCTGCTCATCAACCCTTATTATCCCAATGCTTACGCAAATCTGGGTTTTTCGCTGGCCAAACAGGGAAAACTAGAGGAAAGCATCACCCAGTTTTTAAAAGCCTTACAGCTCAAACCCAAGGACCCTGAAATCCTCAGCAATTTAGGAGTTGCACTTCTTATGCAAAACCGGCCCGAAGAGGCCATAAAATATTTGTCTGAAGCGGTTAAGCTCAATCCCGATCTCGCCCGGGAGCACAGCAACCTGGGAGTGGCTCTCAATCGCCTGGGTCGCGTGCAGGAGGCCATCGATCATTATTCAATCGCATTGAAGCTCGATCCCGATAATGCCCAGGCTTACAACAACCTGGGAGTCGCCCTGGCAAACCAGGGGAGGTTTGAAGAAGCGATCAAGCAATTTTCGGCAGCATTGAAGATTTATCCCGGGTATGAAAATGCCCGCCGGAACCTGGAAAAGAGTTTGGAAGATAAAAAGCGAGAAGATACCTCAAAAGAAGCTAACCCGCAGTAGGTGCTTTCAATTCCACATAATTTACCTGATACGATACCAATGTGCCGTCCCAGAAATAATTGACAAAATGACAGACGGCCGTGTAATTTTCTGAAAGCCGCTATGATTTCTAAGGTGCCTGCGGTCCGATATTTGGGATTTAATCAAAGCTGTCACCAGCCCCAAAGGTTTAGGTGCCAATCATCCCAAATATCGGACCACTGTGTCGCTTTAGGGGTTGATCATCCACATATCGGCTTTCAGAAAAAAACATGACCGTCTTGTGACGATATTGCGGGCAACATCTGATAGAAATCCATTTAGATCCTGGCGATTTCTGAGAAACGATAATAGAAGTGGTTTCAAAGCCTCAGATCGTGTTCGAGAGCCCCGCCGTTATAAGCGGGACTTCGCTTCTAATCTTTTTAAATTAAAGTGCTCAGCAATCGTCGCGCGAATTGAAAACGGAGCGTACACGTTAGTACGTGAGTATTTCAATTCGCGGGACAACGCAGCTATCGGACATGAGATGGGATTTTGAAACCACTTCTAGTATTGCTTGTCCTGGCCTGAAATGCAAAATCCGATTCAAAGTAAATTCCCCCTTCACTGTAATTCTGCATTTTGGCAGATCGATACCGGCTTGTATTAAAGTAAGCCACGGTGATGGGAATTTCCTGATAATGGCGGTCAGAGGATCTCTTTTCGGGGTGATGTTCCATTTTGAATTCCCAAGTATATCTTCCGGATCGGCACCTCGTTCATCCGGAATTGAAGGTGGTCATATCTTGAGATATTTTAAATGCTTCAAAGGGATTGATTCAATTGGACTTTATTCTCCCATCTATAGCGGTTGTCAAAAATTTGTTCCGATAAACTGTCATTGCGAGGCGCCCAGCGCCGAAGCAATCTTTTCGAAACGCCGGGAGATTGCTTCGCTGCGCTCGCAATGACTTTGAAATGTTATCCAAGTCAATCGGAACATATTTTTGACATCTACTATAAATCAGTATATCACACTTATAAAAAAACTTCCTACATTAATATTATTATATTATCAGGGGTTAGGGGAAAAGATAGATGAAGGCTTTGAGATGGCTTGCAGGCTGGGTTGATGTCAAAGACTTGCGGAGCTCATCCGCGGCCATGTCCGGCCGAGGTCTTCGTTTTCAGCAACGACTTTATAATGAATTCTGTTCTTGCCTTGGCTTTTGGCAAAATACATTTGGGAGTCTGCGGCAGTGATTAGCTGATCGACACTGTCGGGCGGGTTTTCGAATGTCACCACACCGATGCTGAAGGTAACCGGCCAATTATCGTTTTGCATCCTCCCCATAAGCTTCTCTTTCAGTTTTCTGGCGACCAGCGCGACCGCGCCCGAACCGGTTTCCGCCAGAAGAATACAAAATTCATCGCCGCCAAGCCTTGCCATGATGTCAATTGCACGGATATTGGTTTTAATGGTTTTGGCGACTGAACATAACAGGGTGTCGCCGGTACGATGGCCGAAATGGTCGTTGATCTGTTTGAAATTATCGATATCCACATATAAAACCGAAATCGGTTTTTTTGATCGGCGCGCCTTGGTTATTTCTAAATCGGCCAAATCGTGAAAGGCACGGCGGTTGTGCACCAGGGTCAGAGAATCGGTTCTGGCCAGTGCCTTGTGGGTATCGATGGCCTTTTTTAATTTTAGCAGAATAAACGTGATGATTAAAAACACGACCAGCCGAAAGGTTTCGTTCAAAAATGGAATTAAGCTGCTTGAAAACGCATGCCGCATGGCCAAGTCGGCCATCAGCCAGGAAACCGCGCTGACCAGCGACAGCAATATGCCGGTCCATTTGCCGACATACCAGGTCACTAAGATAATTGGAAATAAATAGAAAAGCGACAAAGCGAACTCAGGTCCCGTAAGATAGCGAATCACACCGACAAGAATGGCGAGCAGAAAACAAAAGCATGTCAAAAAGCACTTAAAATATTTTTGGTGGATATTTAAGGTCGTCATGTCCGATTCTTTTTTCCGGTTAAACCCGACAGACAAATCCGTGTTAAAGGCTTTATTTCCACGGACCAACCGGTTTTATTCCGTTCTTAATATTTTTTCGATTTCAAAAAATAAATCCTGCTCCCGGATGACACCGACGACCTCACCGGAATCCATCACCGCCAGCCGCCGCTTGTTCTGGTAAATCATGGTGTAGGCCGCCTCCATCAGGTTGGCTTCCGCATCAATGGTGTATGGGGCCGGGGACATCACCTCTCTAATTTTTTTGCTCGCCAGCCGGACCACTTCGCGCTGGAACATGCCGCTCCAGAACATGGGTGAATACTGGATGCTATCTGCCATCGACGGTTTCGGGGCGCTGAGGTAACCCGGCATAATGGCTTGCAAAAGATCGATGATGGACAGAATACCAATGATTTTGCCGTGCTCGTCAAAAACCAGGATTGAGCGGTGGCCGGTCTCCATAAGTCGGCTGGTGGAAACCTTGGCGGAAAAAGACTCCCGCAGTTTATCGATGGCCTCCTTGATGGTGCTTTCCTGGTTCAACGTCGTGTAATCCTCGATCGGGATCATGACCTCCCGCACGGTTTTTTCGGCCCGAACTTCTTCATGCAGCTCCTGCCGGTAAGCTTCGCTGATTTTGGCCGACAGTGTGTCGATATCACAGGGTTTCGTCAGGTAATCGAATGCGCCTTTGTCGCGGGCTTCCATGGCCGACGGCAAAGCACCGTGGCCGGTGAGAATGATCACCGGCAGATCCGGCAAGCGTTTTTTGATCTCGTGCAGGGTTTCATGTCCGTCCATACCGGGCATCTTGATGTCCAGGACAACCACATCCGGATTTTTGTCAAGTTTTTTGATTGCTTCCTCTCCGCTGGCCGCCATGATCGTCTTAAATCCTCTGCGGGTCAAAATCCGTTCGGTGGTCGCCCGGAACTGGGCTTCATCGTCCACCATCAACACGGTTATTTTTTGGCTCATTTCGTTTTCTTCCTTTTGAAGGGGTTGTGCGTTCAGGCCCGCCAACGCCAGTATATCCATCACCATCCGCTACGGCGTGATAATCGGAATCAGCGCCCAGTAAAAAAGAATCCAAACGGTCAGCGACAGGGCGATAATCAGTATTGACTCCTTGATCTTCAGCCCGCAGCCTTTGGTCAGCCCGATTCCAATCAGATACCATTTCCAGGGTTCGGTAAGCACCACAAAATAGGGCACCCAGGAAATTAGCAAAGTGACACCGGAGCAAAGCGCATAGATACCCAATAACCGAACAAACGGCACTTTTTTGCCGATGCTCAGGGTCATCACCAGGTAGCCCAGAGCAGCCATAATAAACACCATCCCCACAGCGTTTAGCAAATAAATTCCGCCCATGAGGAAAAACGCGTGCGGTCGAACGTTCATCAGATTTGCGGCGCAAAAAAAGACAGCGGATAACACCAGCAAACCCAGGGGTTGGTTCATGCCGATTGTCGGCGATAATTCACTGAAAAATTTCCGCGGGTGTCCCAGGATTCCGAATACGGCCTGAACATAAAAATGCATGGAAAATTTGTCCATTTTGCCGATTTCAAGCGACGTCATTGCAATACCCCCAATTTGAATAAAACTCCCAGCAACAGCATGATTACCGTCAGGCAGAAAAAGAATTTGCGCTCTGCAGCCCGGCTGAAATATATCCGGCCGTTTTCCATGTGCAGCTTTTGGTGGCCTTGAGATTCCAGGTGTCTTTCAGTGTGTTTCATGTTCGCTTCTCCTTTTGGGTGCAGCTAGAAACCGGGCAAGTCGCCGAATCCAATAAATTGCCATAAAACAGCGACCAGCAAAATCAGCAAAACCTGAGACACGATCCATAGCGGCAACCCCACCCGCAGAAAGTCTTTGGGTCCGAGGTACCCGCTGGCATATACAATGGCATTGGGCGGCGTGCCGATGATCAGGCAGTAGGCAAACGAAGATGAGATCGCCGTAATCATGGCCATAAACGGCAGATACGCGGAAGCCGGATGCGCCAGCCCGGCCATATTGAGAGCGACAGGTCCTACCGCAGCGGCAGCCGGTCCGTCGGCCATCAAATTGGTGACAATGGAGGTCAGCCCGCTGGAGGCTGCCAGCAGCGGCAGTCCGGAATCGACGCCGATGGGTGCCAGCAATTCAAGAATGCTTCTGGCAATCCAGTAGGCTGCGCCCGTGCTGTCCAGGATGCGACCGAAAATCATCGCGCCGGCATACAGCCAGACGACCCCCCAGTCGACTCTCTCCTGGTAATCGCGCCAGTTGGTCACTCCGGCAAACAAATACGCAATTGCTCCGGCCATGGCGATCACCCCGATTCCCAGGCGCACCGGCAGCCAGCCCATATTATAAAAAGTTTGTTCCGTCAGCCAGCCGAACACCATGATCACAAAAATAATGATGGCCGAAATCTGCTTGCGGTTCCAGCCGCCCATTTTATCGATTTCCACTTTCAGCTGCTTCATTGACGGCGCCAGGGATGTGATCTTCGGTTTAAACCGCATATTGACGGTCAGCCAGGTGAGCGGCATCATAATCAATACATACGGGCCACAGAAGATGATCCACTGAAAGTATCCGATGTCCATGCCGAACATGTCGTTGAGGTAGGTCATCATGATGACATTGCGGGCGCCGCCGGAAGGTGCGCCGGGCCCGCCGATGTTGCAGGCCATGGCGATGGTGATCATCAGCATTTTGCCCAGCTCGGGATCTTCGGGGATATCACGCGTCAGGCTGTTCTGGTACAACAGCATGCCGATCGGCAGAAACATGGCGGCCAGGTCATGATCGGAAATAAAGGCCGCCAGAGGACTGATGATAATAAAAAAA
>JARRJQ010000321.1:0-4308 GCA_037388985.1 Desulfobacterales bacterium
TAATGAGCGCGGTATCGCTTGATAACTGGAAAGCCCTGGCCCGTAAAAATCTTTGCATACAGAACCCGATTATGTACAGCAGTGGACTGCCTACAGCGAGGCTCAGTATCGGGTCAATGCCTAGCATGGTAAATACTGTCCACGCAAAATAACTGCCCATGACTACCAAGTCGCCATGGGCTATGTTTATCAGCTTCATGATGCCGAACACCATTGACAGGCCGGATGCCACTAAGGCGTACAATCCGCCTAGCAGGATGCCCATAACAATTGGTGAAAACAAATCGGTAAACATCACATTGAGGCTCCCAGTCTATTACACACCGAAATATGCCTTCTTAATCTCAGATTCTTCCCTTAAATCGGCAACCTTACCGCTCAACACAATATGTCCGGCCTCCATAACATATGCCCTGTCTGCCTCCATGAGGCTGCGCCTCAGATTCTGCTCCACAAAAAGAATCGTAATTCCACTTTCTCTGATTTGATGCAGGGCGCTATATAAATCATTTAATACAATGGGTGCCAACCCAAGCGAGATTTCGTCTAAAAGAATAATCTGAGGGGATGCCATCAGACCTCTGCCGATGGCCAGCATTTGCTGCTCCCCTCCGCTGAGATTCTTAGCTTGCTGGTTTTTTCTTAATTTCAAAACGGGGAATAGGTCATAGATTATTTGCAGGTTCTCATCTTTCTTAGCTTGCGCTTTTTGGTTATAAGAGCCTATGATAAGATTACTTAATACTGACATTTCTGGAAAAATGCGTCTCCCCTCTGGAACATGGGCTATGCCCATATCAACAATTTGATATGGCTTCGCATTCGTAATATCTTTGCCCGCGTAATATATCCTTCCATGGGCCGGATGCAAGAACCCCGACACTGCATCCAGTAAGGTTGATTTACCTGAGCCGTTGGCACCGATAAGAGCGACTATCTCCCCGTTTTTTACTTCCAGCGTGACATCCCAGAGGGCTTGGAATGCCCCATGTAAAACATCTATATTGCTCACCTTCAGCAAGACTTCCGAAGTTATATTCGTATCTTTATCTTTCACTTTTTCGTCCATCAACCAAGGTAAGCTTTTATTACATCGGCATCCTTCATAACTTCCTCAGGAGAACCCTCAGCTATTTTTCTGCCCTTATCCATGACGATAATACGATCTACCACATCCACCATGAGTTTGATGATATGCTCTACCATGATTACCGTCTTGCCCATCTCGCGCATTATTTTGATTACCTCTGCAATTTGCGGCAGTTCCTTATCCGTCGAACCGGCGGCCACCTCATCAAGCAAGAGAAGCGAAGGGTTACTGGCGAGAGCCCTTGCTAGCTCTACTTTTTTCAGCGCCACCACCATTAACTGATTGCATAATAAATTTTGCTTTGTGGTGAGGCCCACCATTTCAAGCAGTTTATCGATATCAGATTCAACTTCGGCATGGGGCCGGGGCTTCTGGCCATACAATGCTGGAACCTTAACATTATCCCGAACTGTCAAAGCGGTAAACGGTTGAGGAATCTGGTATGTCCTGGAAATACCCAGTCGGCATATCTTGTGCGGAGACAACCCGCCAATTTCTTTTCCCTTGAACCTAACACTGCCCTCATCGAGTTTATCTCCGCCTGAAAGCAAGTTCAAAAGTGTCGTTTTGCCAGCTCCGTTAGGTCCCATCAAACCAACCACCTCTCCCGATTGAACTTCAAAACTGACGTCATCAACTGCCACCAAACCGCCAAAAGTCTTCCAGAGGCTTTCGACTGATAAAATCGGCTCTTCCATTTTTTGCATTTTTTGTTCGGATCGCATTTATCTCATTTAGCCGCTTGACCTTTGGGTGGGCCTCTCCAAGAAATTATTTGCCGTGGTCAGTCATATGGAATAGGAAAAATAGGATCGGCTTCAATGGGCAGGAAGTCATGCTTGGATAAAACTATCTTAAGCGCCCAGTCCCCCTTATCATCCTTCATCCATTGACCGAAAACAATTGGAATACGGGTCACGTTGTTTTCGTCAAACTTAATGCGGCCGTAGATTGAAGTGAAATCAAGCGATTTTAATGCGGCCTGGACCGCTTTTGTTTCCGTAGTTCCGGCTTGCTCAATTGCCGTAGCCAGTATCTGGACTGTCAGGTATCCGTGGGGCACCATTTGGTTAAACTTTTGGCCGGTTGCTGCTATCCACCTATCAGCTAGTGATCGCGGCGAAGTGTCACCCCAGCCTTTGGCACCCTTCATTTCCGGATGACCCCAAATTTCAATGCCTACACCATATCCCAAATTACCACCCCAGGAGGCAACATCATCATACATCAAGGCAGCTCGGGCGGCACCAATCATCTTCGGCTTGAATTGCATCGTTTGCATCTGCCGGCGCATAACACCGAAATCCGGTCCGTTAGAATTGCCCCAGAGAATCTCAACGTTAGCAGATTTCCATTTCTTGATAGTCGCCGAGAAATCTGTGGTACCAACAGGGAACAATCCTAGATGATTTTCGACACCGATAATTTTATAACCAGGATATTTTGCCTTAACCGCAGCCGGGAAGCCTTCATACCAGCCAACGCCGTCAGGGTCATCAGAAGCGAAGAAGCCGAAAGTTTTATTGGTTTTATCGCCGAACTTATCGAGCATATCACTCCAGGTATCTATAATGGTATACCCCCCTTTACCATACCGGAAATCACTCTTATCCGTAATCGGGGTTCCAATGGCAAAAGCGTCCAGCCACGTATATTGCCATGGCGTTTCTGCTGTGGCGCGCATGGCAAGCACTGGTTCCATCGGAACTACGGCACTGACGTGGGGGATCTTATATTTTTCGGCAACAAGTGCTTTGGTAGCAACAGTTTGCGGGATACCATTGGGAGAAAGAAGAAACTGAATATGACTGCGAAGTACAAGATCTTCAGCCAAATTCGCGGCCTTATGTTCATTGCTTTGATCATCAAGTAAGGTTAATTTGACCGGAACTTTGGTGTTAAATTTTGATAAGAATATGCCACCTCCCTTGTTGATGTCTTCTACAGCCGCTTTGGCACCGAAAGTCCCACCTTGCCCTATTGGAGCAAATAAACCGGTTTGACAGGAAGTACCCCCGAACAGGATTTCTTTTGGGGCCTCTGAGCTGGCTAATGTATTACCGTCATACACCACAAAAAGCATAACCGTGATAGCAACCATCAAGGTCAAAGTGATTAACATTGATTTTTTCATTGCTTTTCCTCCTTTCATTGCATCATCTTTCCAAGGGTTAAAGATACAATATTAGGAATATACTTTCTAATTTCACCCCCCTCCTTCTCGATCCGTAGTTTCAGAAACCAGAAATTCTCGCGAAGCTTGAATTTCTATACACTTCCGTTAGTCTAATGCGGACTTGGCTCTTGGAGCCGTCTTTTTGTTTGCCAAACGTTATATTCTTAATTCAAAATGAGGAGATGGCGACCGTAGCGTTCTCTAACAAGTTGTTCCTATGCCTTAGAAAACGAGCCATATCATTGTGCAGGTAGCAGTTGATGATCGCCGTGTTGGTCCTTTCCATGTAGTCTTGTCGCGTTGTAACGTGTGTGAACAAAAGCAGTGGCACCCATCCCAGAGAGTGTTTCAGGTAGTTTTTTCAACAATTTCTTTGACTCTCTTCTAATATAAGGATTCATCTCGGCATTACGGAAGCTGATAACAATTCAACGGGCACCCGTGTCCAACAGGCTTGCTATCGTTTCTGCAACTTCGAGCTTATTTGGTTCTTAATCTAAGTGAGCCTTTGAGTCAATGATTTCCGGAACAGTGCTCAGTGTTGCGGGAGGGATAAAATCCACTAATAAAATCGGCTTCCCCCATCATCTCGCATTCTGAGCCCTTGGTCAGGATTAAACCAATTTTGGGGCCTGATATTTGAATAAAGATACCCTGAGTTAGGGTAACAAACCGATGTTTAAATTACCTTTTTCTATAAAGATCAGGTCGTGACTTGTCATGGCAGCAAATTTTGGGCCAAGATTATCTTTAGAGAAACCATTTCATCTTAATGGTTACATTGTCTAATATAACTTATTAATATTATATGATATTAGTAAGTTTGTTTTCTTGATTGACTTTCCTTCAGCAACAAAATAGAGTAGTACCAAAATAGATATATGTATCAAATCAGATTCACTTATATTGAATGCTCTTAAGAAGCAGAGAAGCGTGCGCCTGGTTTTAGTGTGGTTGCACATAAAAAATTTACATCGAAAAGATCATTATATTATAAACTTAGGTGACGCTTTCGATTTGTTCGATGTTTAACTGGGATGAG
>JARRJQ010000322.1:0-14974 GCA_037388985.1 Desulfobacterales bacterium
CCGCTCCGAGCAAGCATTTGAAATTCAATCCATGCGCAGTCAGGTCAAAATACTCGTCGTGCCCACCAACGAAGAACTTGAAATTGCCGAGCAGACCGTTGCGTGCATAAAGGATTGCCGAACCCCGGCTGGCTGTTAGCGGAAATTATAACTTTTGCTTGCATCCAGAAGCAAAAGAAAATAATACTTCTTAACCATTGATCTATGGGGCAAAATATTCGATTTTCTTTTACGGATTTCTTTCCGACAAACGTTTTCTGTTAATCAGTTGGCGCACCTGGCTTACGCCAACCCGATGCTCCCCTTTGCTAGAATATGCAACATCTGAACTTTAAGCTCCAATAATGGCGCCTTTAGCGCAGGCTTGACGTTCGACAAACGGGGCTTATTTTACACCTATGCATGCAGTTAGAATCCAGTTGCCTTGGTTCTAAAACTTCTTTAACAAGGGGATTCTTCGTGCGAAGAAAATGGAAAACTGGGACCGTTTTTGTGTTGTGCTGCCTGAGTCTTGTGGTCATTGGGACTGCAATGACTTCGGCGGCAGAGCCAGTTCCTACCAAGTCCAAAGAATTTCCCCGCAGTCTGGACGGCTATAACGATGCCGATGCCCACGGCATCTGGCTGATTCTTAAAAACCGCATCAAGCAGGAACCTTTCAATCTGGTCGCCACCCTGATCTTTGTTCTGGCGATTGCGCATACGTTTATGACCGGCCGGTTCATGGCCATTGCCCACAGATGGGAGCATGCGCACGAGGAAAAAATCAAAAGCGGTGCAGCGCATCGTGATTCGGTCCACCACGGGGCCGAATTGTTGCATTTTCTGGGTGAAGTGGAAGCCGTCTTCGGAATCTGGGCCGTCGCTCTGGTAGTGGCCATCATCGGTTTTTACGATTGGAATACGATGGTGGATTACATCGGCCACAAGGTCAATTTCACCGAGCCGCTATTTGTGGTGGTGATCATGACCCTGGCGGCCACCCGTCCGATTTTGCGATTAACTGAAAGCCTCATCCGCAAGATTGCCGATCTGCTGGGCGGCACATTAACCGCGCAGTGGCTGACCACCCTGACCATCGGCCCGATTTTAGGATCCTTTATTACCGAACCCGCAGCCATGACCATATCCGCCCTTGTACTGGCCAGAATTCTATACGAGCTTGAGCCCGGTCAAACGTTTAAGTATGCCACCCTGGGCCTTTTATTTGTCAATATATCGGTCGGCGGCACGCTGACCCATTTTGCCGCCCCGCCGGTATTGATGGTTGCCGACCCCTGGAAATGGACCACGCTGCACATGCTATCTCATTTCGGCTGGAAAGCCGTTGTCGGCATTCTTATTTCCAATGGATTTTACTTCCTGGTGTTTCGCAAAGAGATAACCAGGCTGGAGGAAAAATTCACCCTGGTGCGCATCAAAGACGCAATTCAGCGAAAATATATGAAACGCACCGAGATGGACGCCAGATTTGAAGAACTCGTCGGAGCGGTCATTGGTGAGCAGGAGACGCTGACTACCGTCGATGCGCAAATACAAGCGGTGGCTGACGAGGTCAGACAGCGGCTTAAAAAACATTATATTCTGGCGCCCGAACAACGTGGAAAATTTATGGATCCGGATTGGGACAAACGTGACGATCCGGTACCCGCCTGGGTGACGGTAGTGCATGTCTTTTTCATGGCCTGGACGATCATCAATGCCCACCACCCGGAACTGTTTATCGCCGGCATGCTTTTTTTCCTGGGGTTTGCCGAGGTCACCAAGCCGTTCCAGAATCGGATTAATCTAAAGCCGGCCCTGATGGTCGGGTTCTTTCTGGGTGGGCTGGTCATTCACGGCGGCTTGCAGGGTTGGTGGATAGCGCCGATTCTGGGAAATCTGACGGAATTGCCTTTAATGATGATCGCCACCATTCTGACCGCATTTAATGACAACGCGGCCATCACTTTTTTGAGCACCCTGGTGCCGAATTTTACCGCGGCTCTCAAATATGCCGTGGTGGCCGGAGCGGTTGCCGGAGGCGGCCTGACGATCATTGCCAATGCCCCCAACCCGGCCGGTGTATCTATCCTAAGGAAATATTTTAGAGATGAAGTGTCGCCGGCAGGAATCCTGGCCGGTGCCCTGATCCCAACGGCTATTGTGTGGCTAACCTTTGCGGTGTTCCGCTAATATATTAAAGGAACGATCTGAGAAATTGAATATGGAACCGTTAAAACAGGCAAAACATTATAAGGGTCCACAGGGACCGGTCGTGCTGGCCATTTTAGACGGCGTGGGCATCGGCACCTGCAAGGAGGGCGACATTGTCAGCCGGGCAAACACACCGACGCTGGATTGGCTTGCGCAAAATACGCTGAGTGCAAAACTCAAGGCCCACGGAACCGCGGTGGGTATGCCATCGGATGCGGATATGGGCAACAGTGAAATCGGCCATAACGCCATCGGATGCGGAAGGGTTTTTGCCCAGGGTGCCCGCTTGGTCAACGAAGCCATTGAGAACCGGACACTTTTTGAGGGCCAGGTCTGGAAAGAACTCATCGAAAACGTGATCAGCCATCATTCCAAGCTTCATTTTATCGGCCTTTTTTCAGACGGCAATGTTCACAGTCATATCGACCACCTGGAAGCGCTCCTGAAGGAAGCCAAAAACGAGGGGATCAAAAAGGCCTGCGTGCATATCCTTCTGGATGGGCGTGATGTCCCACCGACCTCTGCCCTGCAATATGTCGACCGGCTCGAAAATTTTTTAGCCGAACTCAAAAAAGACAGCGATATCGACTTTGCGATCGCCTCCGGCGGCGGTCGAATGCAAATAACCATGGATCGCTATCAGGCCGACTGGGGCATGGTCGAACGGGGATGGAAAACCCATGTCCTTGGAGAGGGCAGAAAATTTGAATCCGCCCGGGAAGCAATTGAAACATTGCGCCGGGAAAACCCGGATGCCATCGATCAGGACCTGCCGCCGTTTGTCATCGGCCGAAACAACGAGCCGCTGGGCCCGATTGAAGAAAATGACAGTGTCATATTTTTCAACTTCCGCGGCGACCGGGCCATCGAGATCAGCATGGCTTTTGAAGAAAAAAATTTTGACAAATTTCCCCGCGGGCCAAAGCTTAATGTAAAATATGCCGGCATGATGCAATACGATGGTGACGCACTGATCCCCAAAAAGTTTCTGGTCAATCCCCCGGGGATTGACCGAACGGTGGGCGAATATCTGGTTAAATCCGGTATCCGACAGCTGGCCATCAGCGAAACTCAAAAATTCGGACATGTCACCTATTTTTTTAACGGCAATCGCTCCGGCAAGTTTGACGATTCATTGGAAGATTATGTCGAAGTCCCATCCGACAGAGTCCCTTTTGAACAGCGCCCCTGGATGAAAGCCGCCGAGATAACCGACAAAGTGGATGAAGCAATCGGCGGCGGTCAATACCGTTTTATCCGGCTTAATTATGCAAACGGTGATATGGTCGGTCATACCGGCATCATCCAGGCAGTTGAGATTGCCGTCGAAACCGTCGATCTGTGTCTGAGTCGGCTGGTCAGAGCCGTAAAAAAAGCAAAAGGGATCCTGGTGGTCTCGGCGGACCACGGCAATGCGGATGATATGTTTGAGTGCAATCATAAGACCGGTGAAATTATCTATGACAAAAAAACCGGCAAACCCAAAACGAGGACGGCCCACTCCCTCAATCCGGTATTCGCCTATGTGTACGAACCCACCGGCAAGGTTAAAATGAGACTTTTACCACATGAAAATCTTGGCATCAGCAGCCTGGCGGCAACCTGCCTGACGCTTCTGGGTTTTGTACCGCCGGAGGATTATACACCCAGCATTGTCGAAATCGATTAGTTTTCACCCGGAGATGGGCGTTTTTCACTATGCGCTTTGCACGATGCCCTTTGCGCTATCATTTGTGGCATCTTTTGTACGTATTTTTTATGGACATAAAAAAGACATCAGAAAATCTTCAAAAATGCTGCTAAGGAGGTGAAATATGGCAATAACCATTGGCTTAATGGGCTTTGGCCGAATCGGAAGAAATCTATTTCGTATTCTTTACCAAAGCGAAGATATTAAACTGGCCGCCATCAGCGATATTGCCGATCATAAGGCACTGGAATACCTGTTGCGCTTTGATACGATCCTGGGTCCCTTCCCCGATGAGGTCAGCATCCGCGAAAACAATCTCTATGTGGTCGGACGCCAGATTCCGATGCTTTCCGAGAAGGAGCCTGGAGATGTGCCATGGGGGGATTTAGGCGTGGACATCGTGGTTGAAGCAACCGCTCAAAACCGCAGCCGGCAAGAATTCGAAAAGCACCTGGAGCAAGGCGCCCGGCGTGTGATTCTGTGCGTGCCCCAGAAAACGCCGCCGGATATCACAGTGGTTATGGGGGTAAACGACGATCAGCTGAAACCAGAGCACCGGATTGTTTCAAATGCATCCTGTACGGCTCACTGTGCGGCACCCGTGGTCAAAATTCTGCATGAAGCGTTTGGAATTAAAAGAGCGTTTTTGAGCACCGTTCATGCCTACACCAATCAGCAGCGCCTGGCAGACGTGCCATCGGAGGACAAACGGCGCGGTCGCGCTGCAGCCGAAAATATCATCCCCCAGGAAACCAATGCCGCCCAGGTGGTCACCGAGTTGATTCCGGAGCTTGCCGGACGTCTGACCGGTGCTTCGATGAACGTGCCGGTGCCCAACGGATCGGTGGTCGATTTGGTCTGCTGGCACGAAAAGCCCCTAACCCAGGTGGCAATTAACGAAGTCGTGCGAACGGCAGCCGCATCCGCCAAGTGGCGCGGAATTCTTAACTATGAGGATGATCCTATTGTTTCCAGTGATATTATCCGCAGCACCTTTTCGAGCACTTTCGATTCTCAGGCAACCATTGTCCAAAAAGAAAACGTATCAAAAACGCTGGCGTGGTATGACAACGGCTGGGGCTATACCCATCGCGTGGTCGATCTAATTCGAAAGTTCGTAGAAATAGATAAGGAGGCCGCATAATGGCTATAAAAGTTGGCATAAATGGTTTCGGCCGTATCGGCCGAAGTGTATTTCGCATTATCAGTGATCGCGACGACATGGAAGTTGTTGCGATTAACGATTTATTTGACAATGAACAACTCGCTTATCTGCTGAAATACGATACGGTGATGGGCATATTTGACAAGGAGGTAACCGCCGATAAAGATGCCATGACCAACCGTGAACCCCTGGAAAAACATCTGGCCGCCGGAGCGAAGAAGGTGATTCTGACTGTCCCGGCCAAGGAAGAAATCGATGCGACCATCGTAATCGGAGTCAACGACGAGCAGCTCAAACCCGAGCACCGGATTGTTTCAAATGCTTCCTGCACCACCAATTGCCTGGCACCTATCGCCAAAATCCTGGACGATGCATTTGATCTCGAAGAAGGTTTTATTACCACGGTGCATGCTTACACCAATGATCAGCGCCTGGCAGACGTGCCGCACAAGGATTTTCGCCGCAGCCGCGCGGCCGGTGAAAACATCATCCCCACAACGACCGGAGCTGCCAAGGCCGTCGGTAAAGTGCTGCCGAAGTTGCAGGGCAAACTGGATGGATTGGCCATGCGCGTTCCCGTGCCGGATGGATCGATCGTGGAGCTGGTTTGCAGACTGAACAAAAAGGCTTCCCGCGAGGATATAAACACCGCCGTTCAGAAAGCCGCGGCCGGTCCAATGCAGCGCGTTGTCGAATACAGCGAAGCGCCACTGGTTTCCAGCGATATTATCGGCAACAGCCACTCGAGCATTTTCGATGCTCTGTCGACCAGTTCCACGAAAGACGGTTATGCCCGCATCGTTTCCTGGTATGACAATGAGTGGGGCTATTCGAATCGAGTGGTGGATTTGATCGGCATGCTGGCAGCACTCTAACAAAGGGACTGAGTCCTGAGGACTGTGGACTGAGCGGTCCAGCAAAAGCAAAAATTGATGCTCGATTTTTGGAGACGCAAGGCGCACGGCACACGGCGCAGGATTAGATTTAAAAAAAGTCTCTGTGCGCTCAGCGTTCTCTGTGGTGAATTTTTATCAACTAGATGCGGAGGGAGGGTATGAATAAACTGACTGTCGAGGATTTAGATTTAAAGGGCAAGCGCGTGCTGATGCGGGTTGATTTTAATGTACCGCTGGAAGGCGGCAGAGTTGCCAATGATACGCGCATCCGGGCAGCTCTTCCCACGATAAAATACATTAGCAACGCCGACGGCAAACTGATATTGATGTCCCATCTGGGGCGACCTAAGGGCAAGCGCCTGCCCGAGATGTCGCTAAAGCCATGCGTAACGGTTTTAAATGCGCTGCTGGGCAAAAAAGTGAAATTTGCCGATGATTGCATTGGAGAAACTGCTGAGACGGCAGTTGAGTCTATCGGCGAAGGGGATGTCCTGCTGCTGGAAAACCTGAGATTTTACCAGCAAGAAACGGATAATGATCCGGATTTTGCCGCTAAACTGGCCAAGCTTGGCGATGTTTATGTAAACGACGCCTTCGGCACCGCCCACCGGGCGCATGCTTCAACCGAAGGTGTCACCCATTATATTGCGCAATGCGCGGCCGGTTATCTGATGATGAAAGAACTCACTTATCTGGGCGGCGTCATGACCGATCCGCAAAAGCCATTTGTTGCCATCTTAGGTGGGGCCAAGATATCCGGTAAAATCGATATTATTTCCAACTTATTGCCCAGAGTCGACAAAATCATCATCGGCGGGGCAATGACCTATACGTTTTTTAAGGCTCAGGGAAAGAAAATTGGAAAATCCCTGCTTGAAGAAGATAAAATTAATCTGGCCGCGGAACTCCTCACACAGGGCGCGGGGAAAATTATTCTTCCGGTTGATTGCATGGTCACGGATATCTTTGATTTCGATGCGCGCAAAATCGGAGCGCTTGAGGCGGTCGACGCGGATGCGATCCCCAAAGACAAATTCAGTCTGGATATCGGGCCGAAAACCATCGAAAAATTTCAGTCAATTTTACGCGACGTGAAAACGGTTGTCTGGAACGGCCCTATGGGCGTTTTTGAAATTGAAGAAACCGCAAAGGGGACTTACGCCATTGCAAAGGCCCTGGCCGATGCCACCGCCAAGGGCGCCACAACGGTCATCGGCGGCGGCGATTCCGCTGCGGCGATCGATAAAGCCGGATTGGCCGACAGCGTCTCCCATGTGTCCACCGGCGGCGGCGCATCTCTGGAATTCATGGAAGGCAAGCTGCTGCCGGGCGTCGCAGCTCTCACCGATAAATAATCTAATCCGCCACAAAAATAGGCGGATTAAAATGCCTGAATTGCGTTAACGTTAAGAACGATCTTAATCCGAAATTTTTGGCAGTTCAGGCACTTGTCTAAAACCACCTGGAGGCTTTTTATGGTTGACATTTTACATTATAAGCAACTCGGCTTGGTGCATACCAGAGCCTTGTTTGAAAAGGCGATGGCAGGCGGCTATGCCGTCCCCGCCTATAACTTTAACAATATGGAGCAGCTCCAGGGAATCATCATCGGATGCGTAGAATCAAAATCGCCCGTCATTTTACAGGTTTCCGGCAGTGCCCGAAAGTATGCCGATCCGATATTTTTGCCTTACATGGCAATGGGAGCCATTCAGATGGCCAAGGCGCTGGGGGCCAATATCCCGATCGCCCTGCATCTGGATCACGGCGACAGCTTTGAACTGGCCAAATCCTGTATTGATTCCGGCTTTTCTTCGGTCATGCTCGACGGATCCCATCACCCGTTTGAGCAAAATGTGGCACTGACCCGCCAGGTGGTCGATTATGCGCACCAACGCGAGGTTACCGTAGAAGGTGAATTGGGAGTGCTGTCCGGCGTTGAAGATAAGGTCTCTCACGAGGTTTCGCATTACACCCAACCGCAAGAAGTCGAAGCATTTGTCGAAAAAACCGGCGTGGACAGCCTGGCTATTTCAATCGGTACCTCCCATGGCGCTTATAAATTTAAAGTAAAACCCGGCGAGAAAATCCCGCCTCTCCGTTTTGATATTCTGCAGGAGATCGAAAAACGCGTGCCCGGTTTTCCCATTGTTCTGCACGGGGCCTCGGCGGTCGTGCCGGAGTACGTCAAGATGATTAACGCATTCGGGGGCAAAATGGATGATGCCGTCGGAATTCCGGAAGAACAATTGAGAAAAGCGGCGAGCTCTGCCGTGTGCAAAATCAATATCGACAGTGACGGCCGGCTGGCCATGACCGCGATCATCCGCAAGGTATTTGCCGAAAATCCGGCTGAGTTCGACCCGCGTAAATACCTTGGGCCGGCCCGAGAAGAAATCATCAAGATGGTAAAGTATAAGAATGAGAAGGTACTTGGCAGCGCGAGCAAAGCCTAATCGATTTCGGAATTCGCATTGTGGATTGCGGAATAATCAACTTTTTATTTTAGAATAAGACAGGGAAAAAAAGATTGATGCATGTTCCTAAAGTTGAAGGCAAGGTTAAAAATGTGGGCTTTATTTCCACCCGAATCGCCGGCACGGACGGCGTTTCTCTGGAGCTCGAAAAATGGGCCACCCGGATATCAGGGATGTTTATCAGAAATCTTTTGGCGTTGTGTGGCGTGATCGTGCCGTCTCCAAAAAGATTTATCAACTGGCCATAAAATTAAAGGATGCGATATATAAATTTGTCGAAAAATTCGACATCGACCTGCTCATTCCGCAAAATGCTCTGACCATTCCCTTAAACATTCCGCTGGGAATCGCAGCAACCGAATTTATTGCCGAAACCAATTTTCGCACCCTGGCTCACCATCATGACTTTTACTGGGAACGGGATCGCTTTATGGTCAATGCCGTAGGCGACTACTTAAACATGGCTTTCCCGCCGGTGTTGCCATCCATCGAGCATATTGTGATCAACTCGGTCGCGGATGCCCAGTTAAGTTTGCGAACCGGCATTTCTGCTCATATCATCCCGAATGTCATGGATTTTGACCATCCACCGCCGCCACCCGATGAATATACTCTGGATGTGAAAAAAGCACTGGGAATCGAAGCCGATGAACTTTTTGTTCTGCAGCCGACACGGGTGGTACAGCGCAAGGGAATTGAACACGCCATCGAATTGATTCACAGACTCGGCCGAAAAGCCAAACTGGTCATTTCGCATGCATCCGGCGACGAAGGTTATGACTATGAACAGCGCCTGATCGAATACTCCCGGCTGATGAAAGTCAATACGATTTTTGTTTCCGAAATCATCGATGAACAGAGAGGCACCACAACCGATGGCCGGAAAATTTATACCCTGAAAGACGTCTACCCCTATGCCGATCTGGTCACGTACCCGTCGACCTTTGAGGGATTTGGCAATGCCTTTTTGGAGACGATCTATTTTAAAAAACCCATCGTCGTAAACACCTATTCAATTTACATCAAAGATATTAAACCCAAAGGATTTTCGGTTGTTGAAATTGATGGGTTCGTTACCGAAAAAGCGGTCGAACAAACAAAACAGATCCTGGACAATCCGTTGCTTTGCCAGGAAATGGTCGATCACAATTATCAATTAGGCAAACAATATTTTTCCTATACGGTTTTGGAACGTATACTCAGACATTATATGATTGAACACAACTGGCTGGCGCCTCAATGATTGTCGCAGGAAAGGGCTATGGAGGGCATCGAAAAAGTAAAATACCTGCTGGGCAGAATATACGGCAAAAAAGACGCAGAACGCGCTTTTGAAAAAATTGTGTCCGTAATCGATCGGTATGCGGCCCGCAAACGCAAAAAAGAAGCCTTTTTCTCCCAGGAAGATGTGGTGCTGATCACTTATGGAGACAGCCTGAAGAAAGCCGGTGAAGCACCGCTGACCACCTTGCATGCATTTGCCGGCCGATACCTGAAAAACGCCGTCTCATGCATTCATTTTCTGCCTTTTTTCCCCTATTCCTCGGATGACGGATTTTCAGTCATGGATTTTTTTGAAATCAATCCCGAGCTGGGCACGTGGCAAGAGGTTGAATCCATCGGTCGGGATTTTGAGCTGATGTTTGATTATGTGGTCAATCATTTTTCATCAAAAAGCCGATGGTTTCAGAATTACCTGCAGGGCAAAGACGGATTTAAAGAATTTGCCATCGATGTCGACCCCTCAACCGATTTATCCATGGTCACCCGGCCCAGATCCTTGCCGCTTCTGACAGAATACAAGAAAGCTGACAGTCAAACGGTTCATCTGTGGACCACCTTCAGTGCCGATCAAATTGATTTTAATTTTAAAAGCCTGGATGTTCTTGAAAAGATGATCGAGGTTCTGCTGTTTTATGCAGAGCGGGGGGCAAGCATCTTAAGGCTGGATGCCATCGCTTATTTGTGGAAGGAGATCGGCACCAGCTGCATTCACCTGCCCCAAACTCATGATATGGTCAAACTGTTCCGGGCGGTGTTGGATCTGGTTGCCCCCGATGTAATCATTTTGACGGAAACCAATGTGCCGCACGATGAAAATATCAGTTATTTTGGAGACGGCCGCGATGAAGCCCAAATGGTCTATAATTTCACTCTGCCGCCACTGCTGTTTTATTCATTGGTCAAAGAAGATGCCGGCAAACTTACCGAATGGGCCGCCGGACTGCATCTGGAATCCGAACACAACACGTTTTTCAACTTCACCGCCTCCCATGACGGAATTGGTGTGCGCCCGCTGGAAGGTATTCTGGATCCCGTCGAGCTCGACTGTATTTTCGACACCGTGAAAGCCATCGTAGGACAGGTTTATTATAAAAATAATCCCGAAGGTTCGGAAAGCCCCTATGAATTAATCTTTTCTTTTCCGTATCTGAATTTAATCAAAACCCGCAAAAGGCAAAGCGCCTTTCACCCCAATGCCGGGTTCGAAATTCTGCAGATCGATCCCAAAGTTTTCGGGGTCAGACGCTACAGCCAGGACCAGACGATTTATGCCCTGACCAATATTTCGTCCAAACCCGTTTCCATTTCGCTTTCGGAAACGGCATCAACCGACCGAACAACCGATTTGATCACCGGTGAAAAGGTGAAACCAGCCGCGTTGCATCTGAATCCCTATCAGTACATGTGGCTTGCAGAAACAGACTAAAGGATCTAGAATCGAAAAAACAGATAAGGATCGCGATAAATGGATACCCATACGCTAATTGCAAAAGCAAAAGACGGCTTCAGTTCCTTGCAAGTTCCCGAAAAGTATATCGACTCCGCGTTGAAATGGCTGAAGGTCTGGTTGACCGACGACGCCTTCAGTGATTATGTCCCGCAGATTCACTATTTAATTGAAAAGGGCAAGTGGGATTTCCTGCTGGATTCATTTTACCAGGTCATTCCTTTCGGCACCGGCGGCCGCCGGGGCCCGGTCGGCATCGGCCCCAACCGAATCAATACCTGGACCATCCAGGCATCCGCCCAGGGCCACTCCCAGTATCTGATCAAAGAATTCGGCGAGGCAGCCAAAAAACGAGGTGTGGTTCTCACATACGATGTTCGCAAATATACCCAAAAAGGCATCTATGATGATTCCTTACCCAATCCCGTAATGAATTTAGACGGCAAGCGTCTGGCCGCCGCCGCCGCAGAGGTTTACGCGGCCAACCGGATCAACGTGTATCTGTACGACGCGGCCAGAAGCACACCGCAACTCTCTTTCACCATTCGCCATCTAAAGGCCGTTTCCGGAGACATGTTCAGTGCCAGCCATAACCTGCCGACCGATAACGGCAAAAAGGTCTATGATCAGTACGGCGGGCAGCTTATCCCACCGGATGATCAGAATCTGGTCGATGAGGTAACCCAAAATGTTAAAGAGATTAAACGGGTTGATTTTGATAGCGCCAGAAAACGAGGTCTGATCAAGTTTGTCGGGGAAAATGTTGACGACGCCTATACCGACGCCGTCTGCGAGGTATCTCTTTCCGCGGAACGCGATTTGAAAATCGTTTATTCTCCTTTGCACGGCACGGGCCTGACCTCGGTCTATCCGGTATTTGAAAAGCTGGGTTTCAATGTTACCCTTGATCCGGCGACTTCGAACTTAAGCGGCAAGTTCGAAAATGTGACATTCCATATACCCAACCCCGAAGTTATCGAATCATTCGACCACTCGCTGCCGTTTGCCGAAAAGACGGCCGCAGATATTTTGATCAGCACCGATCCGGATGCCGATCGAATCGGCGTGATGCTGAAGCACAATGGTGCCTGGCGGTTTTTAAACGGCAATGAAATCGGGATCATTCTGACCAATTATGCTATTAAAAAATACAGAGCAACGGGCCGGTTAAATTCGGACAATATGATCATCAAAACCGATGTCACAACGTCATTGATTCAAAAAATCGCCGAAGAAAATAAGGTTCAATGTATTGGCGACCTGCTGGTCGGCTTCAAATATATCGGTAACTTGATGAATAAAATCGAAGCCGAGGGTAAAATGGACCACTTTATTCTGGGCACCGAGGAAAGCCACGGATATCTGATCGGCAATTATGCCCGGGATAAAGATGCCGCCGGCGCAGCAGTGTGGATAGCGGAGCATGCGGCCGAGCTCAAAAAGAAAAACAAAACCCTTTTGGATGATCTGGCTGAAATCTATGCCGGATACGGCTATTGTCACAATTATTTAACCGAAATCAGACTGCTGGGCGCCAAAGGTCTGGAACAGATTCTGCACATCATGAACCACTTGCGGGATACCCAAATTGAATCATTCGGCAAATTCATCGTCCGCAAAAAAACCGATCGCAGAGAGGGCGAACCCCAGCCTCATTTATCCGCCACGGATACATCGGCGCGCAACATGCTGATCTATCACATGCAAAACAGCCCTGAAACAACCGGCCTGCGTATAACGGTGCGGCCTTCCGGCACTGAGCCGAAAATAAAAATGTACTTCGAGGTGTTCGGCAAACCCTTTAAACTTGAAAATTTTGATGCCGAAAAAGAAAAAATCATCACCATCCGTGAAAGCCTGGAAAAAAGCTTCATGCAGTATTGCTATCAACTGCTTGATGTCGATTTTCCGGACAGAGGATTTTTGCTTTTCTGGCAATTACCGCTCGAAGATAAATTAAAATATTTTAAAATTGAGGATGAGCTCACCCGCTTAAAAAGCGTTGCCGATCTGAATGAACGCAAAGAAAAATTATTCAAACGCCTCCAATTTCTGGGCGCCAATCCTATCGAAAAAGTCGATAAAGCATTTAAAGAAAAGTATAAGGAGGGGATATTGGAGTACCTTGGGCTGCCAGGCGATTCAGACACCTAAGGGTCAATAGCGGATTGTGGGTTGCAGATTGCGGATTTTTTGAAACACCAATGCATTGGGGTCCTTAATTCCGCAATCCGAAATCCGCATTCCGCAATTATAAAATCTTGATCGCCAATAATAAATGAGTGCCTCCAACAAATAATTGACCAATTCTGTGAGGGGAACCCCATGCCATTTCCTGCCAACAAAACTAAAATTATCTGCACCATTGGGCCGGCCTCTGATTCCGCCGAAGTTCTGGAAAGAATGATCCGGGCCGGCATGAACATCGCCCGCCTTAATTTTTCCCATGGTGATTTCGCGGGCCATGGGCAAACCATTCAAAAAATTCGTCAGGCTTCCATAGCGGCCCAAAGGCGGGTAACCATCATGGCCGACTTGCCCGGCCCCAAGATACGTATCGGAGAATTTGAAGCCGAGCCCATTGAATTAAATTCCGATGATCTTTTCACGTTGACGGTTGAGGATATTATCGGCAATCAGGCGCGCGTATCGGTGAGCTTCTCACCTCTGCCCAAAGTCGTCAAACCCGAAGACAAATTGTTTTTAAACGACGGCCTCATCGAGCTTGAAGTCCTGAAAATCGAAGGCAGTGATATCCGGTGCAAGGTTATCGTCGGCGGTGAGCTCCGATCTCGTAAGGGGCTCAACTTACCCGGCATCGATCTGGGCATTGGCGCCTTTACGGACCGCGATCATGAATGTCTGAAGTTCGCCATGGAAAATGGCGTGGATGCTGTCAGTCAGTCGTTTGTTGAAACCGGCGAAGATATCCGCGCTGTCCGCAAGGCCGCCAAGGATTTTGGCCACGATCCTTTTATTATCGCCAAAATCGAACGCGCCGGGGCACGCAATCACATTGATGAGATCCTTGAGGCTTCCGACGGGATCATGATCGCCCGGGGTGATTTGGGTGTTGAAATCCCCATTGAAAAAATAGCCCTGGTGCAAAAAAACATTATGCTCAAGGCCAATCTGGCCGGTAAACCGGTCATTACGGCCACCCAGATGCTGGAGTCGATGACCCACAGCCGCCGGCCTACCCGGGCCGAGGCCACCGATGTGGCCAACGCGATATTGGACGGCACCGACTGCGTTATGCTGTCCGGGGAATCCGCCATGGGCAAATATCCGGTGGACGCCACCGCCATGCTGGCCAAAATTGCCGCGGCTATCGAACCGCATCGCGGCGCCAGTCCGATTAAAGGGAAACTGCTATCCCGCCGGGAAGACGACGATGTGCATCTTGAAGATTTGATCGCCCTGAGTGTTGAAACGACGCTGGAAAGGATCACACCGCCGACGGTCATCGTACCCACCCGCAGTGGAGCGACCGCCAGGAGCATTACGCGCTTCAGGCTTCCGGTGTGGATTACCGCCTTCAGCCGTTATGAAAAAACCTGCCAGAATCTGATGTTTTCCTACGGGGTCCTGCCAGTCTGTGAGCCGGAGCACCCCGATGACTGGCGGTTATGGGCTCGGAAGTGGCTGCAAACCGTCGGGGAAGTCGGAAACCTGGTGGTATTGACCGAGGGGCCATCCAAAAAACATCCACATCGCAACAACCGCATCGAAGACATGAAGAGGGCCGCTGCCGACACACTGAGGAAGATCGGCAATTTCCCCCTGATGCGATCCGACCAGTAACCGAGGAAAGGCTGG
>JARRJQ010000323.1:0-5491 GCA_037388985.1 Desulfobacterales bacterium
CGCAGCGGCCGTGCCGGCGACGGAAACCAAGGGACTCCAGTCGGAATCAGTGAGCGTCCAGATCGCCTGGCCCCTGTACAAGCAAAATGCATCGCCCGACTATCCGCTTCGGGCTCGCCGGATGGGATATGAAGGCCTGGTCATGTTGAAGGTGCTGGTCGATGTAACCGGCCGGGTTGAAGATTTAGAGGTGGTGAGCTCCAGTGGATACGCCATTTTAGATAATGCAGCGATAGCGTCTGTAAAAAAATGGGTGTTTGAGCCTGGAGCGGAAGGTGGAAAAAAGAAAAAAATGTGGGTTAAAATACCCATCCGTTTTGAACTGGAATAAAGGCATTGATGAAAGGTTATATCCACGTATATACCGGAAACGGCAAAGGCAAAACTACAGCCGCATTAGGCCTGGCCATTCGCGCGGCCGGTGCCGGCCTGAAGGTTTATATCGCCCAGTTCATCAAACACGGTGATTATAGTGAAATCAAAGGGCTGGATCGATTCTCCGATACGATTACCGTCGAACAGTTCGGCTGCGGCCGATTCATCAAAGGTCGGCCTTCTAAAGAGGATGTGGCCACCGCCAGACGAGGACTCAAAAAAGTAAAAACGATTTTAGCCGCCGGAAAGTATTCGGTCGTCATCCTTGATGAAGCCAGTGTCGCGGTCTCCCTTAACCTTTTTTCTGAAAATGAGCTGCTTGAAATCCTTGACCATCGACCGGATAACGTTGAAATCATTATTACCGGCAGAGGGGCCGCGCCCGGGATTATTGAAGCAGCCGACCTGGTAACCGAAATGAGGGAAATCAAACACTATTTTAAAAAAGGAGTGAAGGCGCGCATTGGTATCGAAAAGTAAACACAACACCAGGGCACCCTGCATAGCGGTCCTGGGAACCGGCTCCGATGTCGGTAAAAGTGTGATCACCACAGCCTTATGCCGCATGTTCACCAGCCGGGGGATTCGCGTAGCACCGTTTAAGGCGCAAAATATGTCTAATAATTCGGGAGTTACGCCCGAAGGACTCGAGATGGGAAGAGCCCAAATTGTTCAGGCGGAAGCTGCCGGAATCCCCCCGCATGTAGACATGAATCCGATCCTGCTAAAACCCACCGGCAAATCCGGATCCCAGCTGGTTTTGATGGGTGTAGCGCAGGAATCCAGCATGGCGGCGACCACCTACGGCAAAAAAGATCGGCTATTTAAACAGGCCTGCAAAGCCCTGGACCGTTTGCGCCAGAATCATGAGCTGGTTATTCTCGAGGGAGCCGGCTCCTGCGCAGAAGTGAATCTAATGTCAACGGATATGGTTAACTTCAGCATGGCGGCTCAGGCGGAGGCGCCGATTCTGCTGGTGGCCGACATTCACCGCGGCGGCGTGTTTGCCCAGATCATCGGCACCCTTGAATGCCTGGAGCAAAACCAGCGCGCTCAGATTAAGGGTTTTATCATCAATCGCTTCAGCGGTGATATCGGTCTGTTTAAAGACGGCGTCCGCTGGATCGAAGCAAAAACGCACAAACGGGTTTTCGGTGTGCTTCCCTGGTATTCGCACATCCGGATTGGGCCCGAAGATTCGGTGGCCATCGAAAGCCCTGAAAAAATAAATGTTAAAAGCAGTCAAAATCCGAAAGTCGCCGTCATACGATTTCCGCATATTTCAAACTTTACCGATTTTGACCCGCTGATCTCTTTAAAAAAACTGGAGGTGGTTTTTTTGGAAAAAGTCCAGGACCTCACGGCTTTTAAAGCCGTTATCCTTCCCGGCTCAAAAAACACCCGTTTTGACCTGAACTGGACCCTGACCTCGGGTTGGGCCCGAGCGCTTTCCGAATATCTGAACTCCGGCGGGTATGCACTGGGGGTCTGCGGCGGGTATCAGATGATGGGGGAGGCCGTGCATGATCCGGCAGGCCTGGAAGGACGCCCCGGCTCCAGTAATGGACTGGGTCTGCTGCCAATTGAAACGGTTTTAAAAGCACCCAAAACGACGACTTTGACCCAATTTTCCCTCAACGGTCGGCAGGGCGCCGGGTATGAAATTCACATGGGCCAAACCAATCGAAAAGGCGGCACCCCCCTGATGGTTATCACGGAGCGCAACCATAAGCCGTGCCGGGATGAAGACGGTTGTGTTTCCGGTGATACAAAAATAATGGGCACCTATATTCACGGCCTGTTTGACAACCCGGGGATCTTGAAACGCTGGTTAAGTCATATCGGTTTGCCCGAAGTCGAAGTGCCCGATGTCGGCGGAATCGAGGCCCGCAACAAAGAATATGATCTACTGGCCGAACATTTTGAAAAATATATCGATGTGGAAAGCATCGCCAAACTCACAGCTGTCGGCAGATAGCGGTCTGAAAAAATTGGACTGAGGACTGAGTGCTGAGGACTGAGGTTTGAGAACCTTAATTGTAATTTCTTTGCATTTTATGAAAAAACTTTTTTCATCACGAAAACACGAAACCTGAAAAGCACGAAATTTATATTATTTCTTTTTCGTATTTTTATCCTTTCGTGCTTTCGTGATGAATTGGTCTCTTTGGTTCCGGCTTGTCCGGGTTAGGCTTTTCGAATTAGAAATCCGCGCAAATGGTCGTTACAGCTTGCGCCAAAAAACAATCTGGCGTCGCTCTGCCGAGCGATGCTGGACAGGTAAGTCACGTTGAAGAGGTCGGATGTTAGACAGATTTTTTTGCTCAGTCCTCAGTCCTCAGCACTCATTACTTATCTTTTGATATAGGAACCAAGCAAGGTGAAGCAATTGGTATTTGTGATTGGCGGTTGCAGAAGCGGAAAGAGCAATCATGCCCTGCAGGCCGCCGAAAAAATAGCCGCAAAACGCAAAATTTACATCGCCACCTGCGTGCCGCAAGACGATGAAATGAAGCAAAGGGTTGCATGGCATCAAAAGCAGCGCGGTCCAAACTGGGTGACGGTTGAAGAACCATTAGACCTGCCGCGGACCATTGCGGAAAACAGCCGTCAGGCGGATGTTTTGCTGATCGATTGTCTGACACTCTGGACGAGCAACCTGTTGATGGAAACCCGTGATGAAGCGCTGCTCAAAAACAAAATTGAACAATTGGTGGAAGCACTGACGCAGGCAAATTGTCCGGTTGTCGTCGTCTCAAATGAGGTTGGGTGCGGTATTGTTCCGGAAAACCGGCTGGCCCGGCAATTCAGAGACATCGTCGGATGGGTCAACCAATCCGTTGCAGCGTGTGCGGATAAAGTTGTCTGGATGGTTGCCGGAATCCCGGTAACCGTCAAAGGGTAGCCATCAGCTGTCTGCTCAATTTATCCGGCATCGGGTGTCAGGTCCTTAAAAATAGGACTGAGGACTGAGTGCTGAGGACTGAGTATAGGGGTATATCGATATAGAAAAGGATGCCAGCTCATGGCGGAAAACGACAACTCATGGCTCCAGGAGGACGATTCATGGCGGAAAGCGACAGCTCATGATGGAATGATCGGGTGCCAATCAATTTTTTTCTCAGTCCTCAGTCCTCAGCACTCAGCACTTGTTTTTTTAACCCTGAAACCTTGAACCCTGAACCTTTGAACAATGCGCAATTTGATCTCCGCCCTGCAATTTATGACGCTCCTTCCTTTGGGAAAGTTAAAATCGTTTGATCCGCCGAAGATGGTCCACTGGTTTCCGCTGGTCGGCGCTTTTTTGGGAGTGCTGTTGGCGCTTTTCGACTCGGTTGTTAGCCGGCTCTGGACACCGCCGGTTACCGCTCTTCTGGATGTTATTTTATTTGCTGTCTTAACCGGTGCCTTCCATCTTGACGGATTGGGCGATACGGCCGACGGCTTGCTGAATCCGGGTTCTCGAGACCAAGCGCTTGAAATTATGAAAGACAGCCGGATCGGCACCATGGGCCTGGTTGCGATTTTGTTTGGGCTGGCTTTAAAATGGAGCGGAATCGCCGGCCTTGATTTTCATCGCCCTATTTTATTGATCATGATCCCCGCCTATGCCAGAGCCGGAATTCTGTTTGCCATGCGTGTTTTGCCATACGGACGCTCAAACGGCACCGGCAAGCCATTTTTTGATCAAAAATTAGCATTAAAGCACTTTTGGGGTTTGGTGCTGCCCGTTGGCCTGTCTTTAATTTTAGGCCCAAACGCCATCTGGCTGAATCTGTCTTTTGCAATCATTATCGCTGGGATTATTTTGTTTTATAAAAGGAGACTTGGCGTTATAACCGGTGATATGCTGGGCGCAATGATAGAGATTATCGAAGCAGGGTTGTTTTTAATGGCATCTTTGGGAGACGGATCATGTTAGATTGTTATTTGAGAGTCTGCCCCCCGATGTCTTACCCGGTTCGGCTGTTATTGCGGAGCTATCCGATCTGGCCGAAAAATACGACTTAACCTACAATGTTCACCTGCCCACGGATATATCGATTACAGATCCCCTTCCTTCAAAACAAAAACAGGCCGTCGATACTATTTTAAGCATAATCGATCTGACATCTCCGCTTTCACCGTCCGGGTATGTGCTCCATATTGCTTACAACAGAGATTCTTTTGACGCGAAAATGGTAAAAAAATGGCACAATCAAGCGCTTTCCAATCTTAAAAAAATACTTGCCGCTGCAATACAGCCGGATTCAATCTGGGTCGAAACGCTGGACTATCCTTACGAACTGTTAACCGACATCATCCACGAATTAAACCTCAACATGTGTCTGGACCTTGGGCACCTGATGTTGCATGGATATGATATCAAAAGCGCATACAGTGCATGCGCGTCGAAAACCGCGATGATTCATCTCCACGGTTTTAGGGATAACCGCGACCATCTGGATTTGAGTACATTGTCCGACGATCATATCGAGCCGGTTTTTTGGATATTAAGGCAATTTACCCAAACGGTTTCTCTGGAGGTCTTCTCCTTTGATCAGTTGCAGGCCTCTTTGGCCTTTTTGGAAAAACATTGGCCATAAAATGGAGGCTTGCCTGAATATGACCAAACCCATTGCCGTGTTTTGAGAACAAAGTTCCTGTATCTGGAAATAGGCTTAGGTATTCAACCGTGCATCATTTTTGGATCATCGGTGGCGGGAAGTTTGGACTGAAGGCAGCCAATACGCTTGCCAGAGCCAATCCGTCCGGTCAGATAACCATTGTCGAGCGGGAAAAAGCAGTCTGCAGGCAAATCAGCAAGCTTGGCTATCAGATGATCTGCATGGATGGAATTCAATATCTTGATCGACATTTAATCAGCGCACATTATCCGGATTGGATTGTTCCCGCCATCCCTTTGCATGTGGCTTTTGAATGGATCAGGGCCAAATTATCCGCATGGAACAAGCTTCAAAGAATCCCTGTGCCTGCCGGACTGGGTGGCGAATTGCCCAATCCGATCAAAGGCACTGCCGGGCAACTTTACATCAGTATTGCCGATTTTAAATGCCCCGATGACTGCTCTGAACCTGATGAAATCTGCACCTGTACCGGCAAACCCCGGCCGATG
>JARRJQ010000324.1:0-4297 GCA_037388985.1 Desulfobacterales bacterium
TAAATTTGTCCATACCCTTGTGCACGCGAATGTTGGCAAATACCGGCTCAACAATGCCGATTCGCTGCGGATATATCTGACGCCCCTTTTGGGTATCAATTTTTTCTACCATCGCTTGCGATATATTCAACCCGCATGCGTCGGCATAATAGGAAAAATGCCGACACTTTGCATCTTTATATCGCAGGCACTTGCCTCTGTGCTGACAGCAACGGCAATCGGCTTCACTCGATACATACCTTCTTAACCGCTTACCTTTATGCCGCCCGGCTTTGCCAAAGCGCTTAAGTGCTTTGCCATTGGGACAGATATATTCATCTTTGCCACCGTCATATTTAAAATCAGCAAAGGTAAACTTTTTGGATCTGGGCCGATAACCCAGCCGAGTGGCAAATCGCTTGTCACGGTTACGAAATTTATTGTCCGGAATGTATGCGTCCAGTTTTTCTGCGTTGCACTTGGCGATATTGGTTACACTATGGTAGCTTGAATCAGCGGTTAGCACCTTGCCTTTAAAATAGTCTTGGCTTTTGCCGATGCATTCAAAATTTTTTTGGGCACCATCGATGAGCGGCGGCAGGTTGGCATTGTCCAATCCCTTGCCAATGGCCTGGCCATGAACAATGACCTGGTGCTTTGAATCCACTATCGCCTGCGCATTGTAACCCTGCACGGTGCCGTGGGAGGTGTGCATCTTGGCCGAATCGTTGTCGGTGACATTACTGTTAAGCTCTTTTTTGTTCTCCCCGATTTTCTTGTCATTTTGCTTAAGAAAGCTTTCAATGCGGTCGGCTTGCTTTTGAAGTTTGTCAATTTGGCGCTCACGCCTCGATGGTCCACTAAAACCATCATCGTCATCTTTATCCGCATCGATCTGCTCTTTTAACAGCCGCTTGACCTTTTGCCGGATTTTGTTCTTTTTCTTCTTTAAATCCGATAACCTGCCACTGCTTTCCTTGGACGCATTAGATGACAGCTTGACCCCGTCTAACGCAAAAAAGGTCCCACCCAATAAGTTTTCTTGCTCACAGACCAGTAAAATGTCACAAAACAAAGGCAATATCTGATCTTTCATCGACGATACAAAAGCGGCAATCGTGCTGTGATCCGGTCTCTGATTACATGACATGGCCATAAACAAAACATTTTCACAGCAGGCTCGCTCAATCTGACGTGACGAGATCAAACCCCGCGAATAACCCAACAACACCACTTTTAACAAAATCTTGGGATCATAGGCGCTTCGGCCCACACCATCGTTTTGATAGTTGTCATCAAAAACCGACATCTCCATGCGCGTCTCAACCAGCGTATGAATGGCAAACTCCAGGGTGCCCGGTATCAACTGCTCTTCTAATGAGACCGGGATCATTAGGCTTTGCCTATAATCATAGCGTTTGTATTTGGCCATCGCTCCTCGCTAACAGTTGATAAATTTGAATCTTCCCCTTTATCACTGCCTAGCATAGAACATTCGGAAATCAAACAATTATTTTAACTACAATCAATTTAATGGATGGGAATAGTTGACGGTAAATGGTGATATTTTTCGACAGTCTCTGAGACTGTATCCAAACTTTTCTCAAAGTAAAGATATCATAGTTGGTGGTTGTCAAGTCAAGTAAATCTTAAGTCATGATTCTTTTTAAACTTCAGCCTTCATCAAATGTCCGAAATTGCCAACCATAAGTTTATCTTCTCGATCCTTGAAAAACAGTGCATTAATTTTTTCAGGGCCAATATCTTCAGCCTGTGTGAACCCGATAGCTTTTAGATCCATTGCCAGTGAAATTGGATCAAAAAAATTTTTCCAAGGCTCTCCGGCCTTTCCTACCTTCTTGGATAGCAAGCGGAAAACCAATCGGCGTGAAAAATTTTGCGAAGAAGGAGGGACAACATAATCAAATACAATTTCGCTGCCTGAAGGGGTTGATGAAGAAATTTGTTCCATTGTTGCCATCATTGTTTCGCGGGTTAGATACATTGTCACACCAAGCCATGAAAAAAGAGATGGCTCCTCTGTTCTGAACCCGGCTTTTAGCAGCTCGTCGACCAATGATTGACTTTTAAAGTCGATTGGAACAAAAGCCAAAGCTTCCAGTGCTTGTATCCCGGTCGCATTAAGTTGTTGGCGCTTCCATTGTTGAGTGGCTGGATGATCAACCTCAAATACTTTCAAACCTTTAGCGGAATATGGATTACGGTAGGCAAATGTATCAAGTCCGGCACCAAGAATAACGTACTGACGGATACCACGCTTGATTGCTACAGCGAGTTCATCCTCGACGAATCTGCTGCGTGCGACTACAATGGCCCTTAGGTAGCTTTGTAATTTTGTTTTAAACTTTCGGCTTTTTGAGCGAACGTCGGAAGCACTTTGAGCACCAATAATACTTAACGCTATCGGATCTTCAAATACTTTTGGGTTATCAAGAACCTGATGGGCTGCTCTCATCATCGCAACTTTATATGCAGTTAGACTGGGGTTATTCTGTTTCATATATCCCTTCGACCTTTGGTTTGCAGAACAATGAGCTCTAAAATTCTTGGTATCTGCTTACAAACCTAAGACAAATCTGTTATTTTAAATAATAAACCGGCGCCCAAGCATAGTTTGATATATGACATTTTAATTGGACTTGTCAATATAAATATATAATAAATTCAAATATTTAAAGTGTTGACATCTTTGAGAAAAAGAAAAGGGTCACATCTTAAATATAAATATTTAAAATGTGACCCTATTATTCCTGAATTGAAAAGACACAGGTGAACGCTGCAATCACCATTGGATATGCGAACAGGCCAGAACGCTAAGAGTGAGACAGGTGGCTCTAAACGGCCTTTTTAATCAGTTCTTCCAATTGAACGATTGTGGTGTTCTTATCATACCAACCGGCGAATATGATCTGGTCAGCATGATTGTCCAACGAGGCATAATCTCTAATTTTCACCCTTTGTTGCGCCGCAGTTATCGGGCTGAAGATACGGATATCGAAAGCGCTTTTGGAGTTTTCTCTCAACTTCTTTACACATTTCAGGCTCCAGACCCAATCCGGGTCCAAACCTTCCTTCACCACCAGATGACGACCGACTTCCGATGGGAGATCTTTAGGCCTTCCTAGCCGTCGGGTTTTTCCGCCGTTGGGAGCTGCCGCAGTTTCATTATTTCGCCAAAATTTCCAGTCCATAATTATCTCCTTTGAAATTATTGAATCCAGACCATCTTCTCATTTTGAAAGCCTGCCGGTAAATTATCTGAGCAGGTTTTGTGCCAAACTATAACATATTGAAATTTATTTGTTTTTTATATAGATTAACGAACATGCCAAAATGATCGGAACCGGAACGAAGCCTTTAATCAATGAGAAGGGGTGTCCAAATTCTTGAAATAGCGTATAACCTATTGAAAACTAAAACATTATCTATTTCGGAACCGGTAGTTCCGGGGAAAAGGATTTGCAGAATTGTGGATTCCGGAATTGTTTCCTCGATATTTTGCCATTGTAAGATATTCACTTTCGATAAAACGCATCGGCAACCCAAAATTAGCCGGGTATGGCTGAATCGGCAATCGCAAATACCTTCAACATCTATGCACAGTTGATCGGCTGCAGGAATCTATGATATCCGGCTAATATTTATCACCCGTACTAACTTGACAACCTTGCTACAATGTAACATTTATAATCTAAATAAGACCTTATCCTTTTTTACCGTATCCACTTTTTGAACTCATTCGAATGGTAATTCATTTAAAATGGAATCCTCCACGGGATAAAACAAATGTCATCAACACCTTTGGATTAAACCTTCTGGAGGTAGTTCATGGTTCACCTGAGGAGTATCATTAAAATACTGCATCCCAATAACCGGGATAGCGAAGCGAAATGTTTATGCAAAGTCCAGGATTGTGACGGCACTTTCGACCGCATCGACCGGGGGGTTTGCAGTGTACCTCTCAAACAGATTGTCGGCAGTGTCGGCAAATGCCTCGACTTTGACAGCGAGTTCAAACCTAAAAGTCACGTTTCGCTGGATCGCGTGAACAGTATCAAGCGAGCCATGCTGGAGGGCAAAACCCCTGTGCCGGTCCATCTTTACAAAATCAATGATGAATACTACGTCATGGACGGCAACCACCGCATTGCCGCCGCTAAGGAGCTAGATAGATTCGATATCAGGGCAAAGATTGTGGAGCTCATTCCGATTAGCCATACCTGCGGTTTTTCTAAGGAAAGTGTATAGATTTGGGACTTCCGAATCGTACCACCTAATTTGCGAAACCAGTGATACC
>JARRJQ010000325.1:0-4276 GCA_037388985.1 Desulfobacterales bacterium
ACTCTTAACTCATTTGGGCCGCAGCTCACTTCCACGTTAGCCATCGTAATCAAGCACACAGGATATAGGAAAAATATTAATGAAACAGGCATTAATGATAGGCAATTCTGATGGAATAGGTCTGGCAGCGACCAAAAGATTGCTGAATGCTGAATGGAATATTATCGGAATATCTAGAAGTGAATCACCGATAAGGAATCCCCAATATCAACACCGAGTTGCCGATGTCGGCAATAGCAGATACTCAGAGTTACTAGGCGAACTATTTTTGGGATATTCTTTTGATCTGTGCATTTACTTTGCGGGGATCGGAGAAGTATTGGATCTCAAAAATATGAGGGACGAACCAAGAATTATAGATGTAAATCTAACCGGTATGGTCAGAACAGCGGCGGCAATAATTCCTAAGATGGTTAATATGGGAAAAGGTCACTTCATTGGCATATCGAGCCTTGCCGATGACTTGATTTCAGCCGAAGCCCCATCTTATCATGCCTCAAAGGCAGGCTTTTCAAATTATCTGGGAGGCTTAGCTTTGGCTTTAAAGCCCAAAGGAGTCTTTGTTACGAATGTCCGATTTGGATTTGTTGACACAAAAATGGCAAAAGGAGATGTTAAACCGTTTATGATGAGTGTTGAGAAGGCCATTGACCATCTTCAAACCTGTATAGAGAAAAAGCCCATCTGCTATACCGCTCCGCGTATCGCTATACCCTTGGTGAAGTTTCGCAAGCTGATGATGAGGTTAGGTGGGAAATAATCTTCAGCATTGCAAAATATTTTTTGGCTAACAAGGCTAATTCAGCCGACGCAAAAAGCCGCGCGGCTGATTAGCTGCGTTATCCTTTAGAAAGTATGGAAAATCAAACCATGAAAAATTTAATGAAGCCTGAAAACGAAGCAGAAGCAAATGTAATCAAATCGGTTTTAGAGGAACATGGAATATATGCAGAAATTAAATCATTTCACGATACTGCATATGATGGCCTTTTCCAATCTCAATATGGTTGGGGCTTAATTCGTGTTTCTGAGACAGACTTTCCGGAAGCACAAAGAATAATTGAAGAATGGAGTAATGCATCTTTTGAAAAACTCTCATGGAAAAACAAGCCAACTGATGCCTGAATGTAAAGTGGAAAAGCCGTTAAATTGAGATAAATTATATTCAGTAGAAATCGGGACGTCCCTTCTAGGAGAGATAGGAAAGGATGAGGGACGGTCATGAAAATATAACTTTTCGATTCGGAACAAAAGAAATCAGGATTATTCTCTTGCCACCTCCCCGGTTAAATTCGCTCCTCTGTTTTTTACGAAAAATTTGGCAAGTTTGTGTATGTCCCTGTGGGTCTGCCTGCCCTGTTGAATGCTTGCCCAATGAAATATGAAATAGATTTCATCGGGGTTGGGCAGCAACCCCACTGAAAGTGGGATTCAACTGGGGCCTGCCCCGTTAAATATATCGAAGATATGGAGCAAAGCGGATTTAACTAGGGTGGCTGATAACCTTGTCACATTAAGCCGAAAACGATCCACCGTCGCTAAAAGCTGTGGTGGACATATCCTGCTTCGCTAAAAGCTACGCAGGACAAGCAACTCAAGGCCTCAAGCGGATCAACCTTCGCTCCTGCAAGCTACGCCTTGGCAAGCTATTCAAGCCGGAAAAAGACAAAGTCCGTCTGGCAGATTTCTTCTTAAATAACAAGAACATGACTTCGTCCTACAAAAGATTTAATGCTCATTTCGCGTATATCGAGACTTTTTTGGCAACCCGACCAAAGTGATTTTCATCCCCTAAAATCATCCCAAGAAAAAGCCAGACTTTGTGCCTGAATAAATCCATTGACTTTTAATGATAAGGTATATAATGTATTATTATGTAATATAAGTATACCTACAGGAGTTTATAATGAGAACATCAACCGTATCAGCAAAGCTTGATCCTGAAGTGGCAAAAAAACTCGAGATGTTGGTAAAAGCGACTGACCGATCCAAGTCTTATCTTGTTGCTGAGGCTATTGAATCTTATCTCGAGGACCAGGCATGGCAAATTGAGGCCATAAAGGAAGGCATTAAAGAAGCGGATAAAGGTAAATTCGCCACGGAAAGGCAAGTAAAGAAAACGTTTAAGAAATGGGGCGTAAATGAAGGTTAAATGGGTGCGCCTTGCTCTGAACGATCTGGATGAAGCAGGTGAATTTATCGCCCAGGATAACCCCAAAGCGGCAAGCCGAGTTTTAAAGCGTATATGGGACGCTGTGCAGATGTTGGCGGACCGCCCACATATTGGCCGTGCCGGCCGGGTCCCGGGAACCCGAGAGCTTGTGATCGCCGGCACACCCTTCATTATCCCTTACCGCGTGGTTGAAGACACGGTGCAGATCCTTCGAGTTTTACATGGTAAAAGAAAATGGCCTAAGGGTTACTCAATGAAAAATGGGCAATTGGTACGATCATGCAAATATAACTTTCTGATTGGCAACAAAAGAAATCAGGTTTATTCTCTGGCCACCTCCGCAGTTAAATCCGCTCCGCGTCAATTCTGCGAATTATTTAACGGGGCAAGTAAGCTGGAAAACGACATGTCGTTCACCCCGCCGCCGCGGACTCTTGATATTAATCCTGAACCCTGCTGATCCTTCAAGCAGCACTTCGCGTTAAATAGAGTTTTTAATCCTGGCGCCTATTGAACTCCTTAATTTTAATAAAAACAGATGTGGAATCCCGCTGGTTTTGAGCGTGGACGCCCGACGCCTGGCGCCTTTTTTATAAGTGCTTTTACGGATATACATCTAAATAGATTCGCGCTATAATAATAAGATAATGTTTCTGATAATTTACCAATATTATCCAAAAATGTTATTATTTAAACCAAATACATATCTGCGAACCTCTGCCGGAGGCCAAGAATGATTTGGGATCAAAAACTCCGCGTCTTTATCAAATAAGAGCGGGGCTTTTTGTTTTCCACCAAGCAGAGAGGGAAAGGGGACGGGAAAGGGAACGTGCGTGACATTTTCACATTTGGGGAAATGATGGCCAAGCCTGTCGCAAACGCATATTTAATTAGACAGACTACATATATCATCTGCGTATCTGTAATTTGGGGAAACTTGTGATACTATATGATATCATGAGTTTTAAAAAGCTTCTGCAACGGTAAAATTTATTATTGATACTTAGGAGGCAGAATGAAAAATATTGTTATAGCCGGTGTAATAATACTGCAACTCTTTGTCACAGTTACTGTTTTCGCCGAGGAGAAGAACCAGACTTCAACCACGTGCTATATGGACTTCAGCCTCAAGGGATGGTCCATATTCTACAAAACAGCAGAGGGCAATGGTACGGTAACTTGCAGCAATGGCCAGCACGCTAATGTCAAAATAAATGTCACCGGGGGCGGTCTCAGCTTCGGCAAAATGGAAATTTTGGACGGAAAGGGCACGTTCACCGAGGTCCTGAACATAGATGAGATCTTCGGTGGATACATAGCAGCTGAGGCTCATGCAGGAGCTGTTAAGTCAGCCCAGGCCTCCGTTTACACCAAGGGCGAGATTTCACTGGCGCTGACAGGCACCGGCAGAGGCCTTAACATCGGGATTGATTTTGGCCGGCTTGAGATTTCAAGAAGAACAAAGTAAAATTAGCTTTTAACTCAGAAGAAAATAAGAGCACTTTAAAGCTACTGCTTCAACCAATCAGAGATGAACCTCAATTGCCGATATCTGCATAGCATCTGCAGAAAATTGGGACTCTCCAAAGTACAGGTAAACACAGGTAAACGTATCACAACTCAGCGTGCTGTCAGATTAAAGTGTGTCTTGATTTGCAAAATGTAAGATTGAATCTTGGTCATTACACTTTATCCAATCTGAATTGGGGCAGGACCAAGCTAACTATTAGTAATTAAAAACATTAATGACAAAAATAACCATAAAATCGGCCCTATAACGCTCTTTTTGGGGTCAAAATGGTCGATATACGATTGGGCTTTTTTATAAAGTCGAGCTTGAGCCTAAGACCGCTATTATAGTCATTAAAAACACCTATTTTTGCAATGTTTATTAATAAATTACAGTTATATAGCTTGGGCAACCCCTGTTAGAATAAGCTTTGATCCCTTTCATTTTTAGGAGACAGAATGAAACTTAGGAAGAATATATCATCAGGTTCTCCCTTCGAAGCCCCTATTGGCTTTTCGAGGGCGTCGCGAATCGAAAATATAATATCGGTTGCCGGTACTGCTCCCATTGCTGCCGACGGATCTACTGCGGCG
>JARRJQ010000326.1:0-10282 GCA_037388985.1 Desulfobacterales bacterium
GTATTAAAAGGTGCTCGCGAGCACAATCTAAAAGACATCAACCTGGCCGTTCCCCAAAACCAGCTGGTGGTGATGACCGGGGTGTCCGGATCGGGCAAATCCACCCTGGCCTTTGACATTCTGTTTGCAGAAGGCCAGCGGCGCTACCTGGAAAGTCTAGCTCCCTATGTGCGCCAATACATGAAAATTTTAGAACGGCCGGATGTGGATCTGGTCACCGGCCTGGCTCCAACGGTGGCCATCGAACAGCGCATCAGCCATTCCAGCCGGCGATCCACTGTGGCCACCCTGACGGAAATTTATCATTTCCTGCGATTGTTGTTCAGTAAACTGGGCAGTCAGCATTGCCCTGGGTGCGGGCGCAAGCTCACAGCCCAAACCCAGTCGGCTATCCATAATCAAATCCGCAAACGGTATTTAAAAAAGCCTGCTACTATTTTGGCCACCAAAGTATTCGGGCGCAAAGGGTTTCATAAGGAGGTGCTGGACCAAGCCCTGAAAAAAGGTTTTCAAAAGGCTCGTATCGACGGTCAGCTTACCACGCTTAAAGCCGGCCTAGCGTTGAGTCGATACCACGAACATACCATCGAACTGGTCATCGGAAGCCTGCCATCAAAAAATCTCGAGCAGCTGATCGACAAGGCCCTTAAGGAAGGCAACGGCAGCCTGCTGGTTAGCGACCGCACAGGCAACGAGGAGGTGTTCAGTCTTTCCGGAACCTGCCCGAATTGCGGAATCGGACTTGAACCGCTTGACCCCCGGCTTTTTTCTTTTAACAGCAAACAGGGGGGCTGCCCAAAATGCAGCGGTTTGGGTGTCATCGGTTTCAGCGAAGCGGACAATAAAGAGCCGCAAGACCTTACGATTTGCCGACAATGCGGAGGCAGTCGCCTCAAACCCCAGGCATTGGCAGTCAAGGTGGGTGGTTTTTCCATCTGGGATCTGGTGCAAAAGCCCGCTAAGAGCTTGCCCGATGCAATCGGGGCTTTAAAGTTCAATGCCCGGGAAAAGCCGATCGCCGAGCCGGTCATCGCTGAAATATTGACCCGGCTGTCTTTGCTGAATCAGTTAGGCCTGTCCTACCTTTCCCTGGCGCGCAGCGGTGACACGCTATCGGGCGGAGAGGCCCAGAGAGTTCGACTCGCCGCCCAGCTGGGTTCAAATCTAACCGGCGTCTGCTATATTTTGGATGAACCGACCATCGGCCTGCATGCCCGTGACAACCGCATCCTGATCGAAGCGCTGCAAAGCTTGCGGGATCGCGGCAATAGCATCCTCGTCGTCGAACATGACGAGGAAACCATTCGTGCAGCAGATACCATCATCGACCTGGGGCCCGGCGCCGGCCAGGACGGCGGGCGGGTGGTCGCCAGCGGTTCGCTGGCCGATTTGAAAAAAGTCCAATTTTCGACCACCGGTGCATTGCTCGACGGACACCCCAAAAAGATCACCTCGCGTCTGAGAGGTTGCGGCAAGACAAACAAGCTAACGATTACCGGGGCAACCACCCACAATCTAAAAAAGATCCGTGTGGATTTTCCCCTCGGCTGCCTGATTTGCGTCACCGGAGTTTCCGGCTCGGGCAAATCCTCTTTGCTCAAAGAAACCCTGTATAAAGGATTGCGCAACCGGCTGTTGAAAAAACGATACCCCGCCGGTGAATGCAAAGACATCAGCGGCTGGCAAAATCTTCAGCGGGTATTGGAAGTGGATCACAGCCCCATCGGTCGCACACCCCGGTCGGTTCCGGCATCCTATGTCGGATTTCTTGCCGATATCCGCAACTTGTTTGCGATGACCCCGGCGGCCAGAGCCAGAGGCTATAAACCCGGTCGCTTTTCATTTAATGTGGCCGAGGGCCACTGCCCGGCCTGCAAGGGGCAGGGTCGGCCCAAAGTGAAAATGAGCTTTTTGCCCGATGTCTATGTGCCCTGTGAAATTTGCCGGGGCAAGCGCTATAACAAGGAAACCCTGGCCATCCAATACAAGGGAAAGAGTATCGCCGATGTCCTCGAAATGACTTTCGCCGAAGCCGTTCGATTTTTTTCTGCCGTTCCTGTCATCCGGCGCGCCGTGCAGTTTGTCTGTGATGTCGGATTGGGATATCTGTGCCTCGGTCAGCCCAGCCCCACGCTTTCGGGCGGTGAAGCTCAGCGCATCAAACTGGCCAGACAGCTGGTTAAATCGTCCAACGGACATACCCTTTATATTTTAGACGAACCGACCACCGGTTTGCACCTGGCCGACATTCAACGCCTGATCAGTGTTTTGCAAACATTGGTCGATAAAGGCAACACGGTGGCGATCATTGAACACAATATGGAAATAATTAAAGAAGCCGATTACATTATCGATCTGGGACCCGAAGGCGGCGATGAGGGAGGCCGGGTGGTGGCTACCGGCTCTCCACAGGAGTTTTTAAACCATACCGCCACATCGCATACGGCCAGGTGCTTTGACAGGTATCTTAAAGGTTCTGAGGCTCAGGGCTCAAAACATAGGACTGAGGACTGAGTGCTGAGGACTGAGGTCTATCGAATTCGAAAGTGGCGTAAATAGCAGTGCCGATTCATGCCGCGAAACGATTCGGCGTCGCTTTGCCGAGCTATGCCGGAAAGGCAAGTCACGCTGAGGGAGTGGACACCGGGTAGGCTTTTTTGCTCAGTCCTCAGTCCTCAGCACTCAGTCCTTATCGAATAACCCTGAACGTTCAAAGTTGAACCTGGGAACCGGATGAAGCAGGAAGGAGAATGAAAAGGATGAAACCATTGAAACTGGCCGTTGTTCAGTTTACTCCCCGATTTGGAGAAAAGGAAAAAAACTTTTCCCGCATGCAGGAACTGGTCGCAGACATCACTGCGGATATTATTGTGTTTCCAGAATTGTGCACCACCGGATATTTTTTTCTTTCCCGGCAAGAAGTCGCCCAGGTCGCAGAGACCAGCTCCGGTCCAAGCGGCAGATTTTTCAGGGAAATGGCCCAAAATAAAAATGCGGTAGTGGTTGCCGGCTTTGCCGAACGTCATCAAAAGAGATTTTATAACGCCTGTCTTATCGTGGTTCCGGAAGTCAAAAGATCTTATGTGTATCGCAAGACCCATCTCTTTTACAAAGAAAAATATTGCTTTGATTCGGGAAACACCGGCTTTTTTGTCATTAAAGATAAAAAGCGCGACGTCGCCATCGGCCCGATGATTTGCTATGATTGGCGGTTTCCGGAATCGGCGCGCGTGTTGACCCTGCGCGGAGCCGATCTGATCGTTTGCCCCTCCAATTTAGTCACCGACGCCTGGCGTCTGGTAATGCCAGCCCGGGCGATTGAAAACAAGGTATACCTGGCAGTGGCCAATCGAGCCGGATTGGAAAAAAGAAAAAATGAAGAACTCAGATTCAAGGGGAATTCAGCCATTTATGACTATAGCGGCCGGCAATTAAAAAAGGCCGGCAAAGACAAAGATAAAGTTCTACTCGCTGAAATTTATCCGGCAAGCACACGCAATAAATCTTTCAACCCGATCAATGCCGTTCTAACCGACAGGCAGCCCCAGCACTATTTTGAGCTGACAAAAATTGTCAAATAAGTCTTGGGTTGATATAGTAGAAGAAAAGATATTCGAGGCTCAATGCTCGAAACTCGATGCTCGATACTCGATGTTTCATGAATGCAGGATTGACAAAATCGAGGATCGCATGGGCGCGTCACCCTGCTGAATTATTTTAAGAAACGGTGCAGGCTATAATTTTCCACTCTAAACAGGAAGCGGGACGGGTATGTCAAACAAATTTGAATTGCCGGCATCGGCGTTAAGGCTTATCTGTGATCCCAAGATATTCAAATTTAAAAATACATCTGAAGTCAAGCCCCTGGACACGGTGATCGGTCAGGAGCGTGCTGTTGAGGCAATTGATTTTGGCCTGAACATGCAGGACCCCGACTACAATATTTTTGTCACCGGTCAGGCCGGCACCGGAAAGTCGACGATTATCAGAGATCTGGTAAACAAACATGCCAGAAATTTGCCGACACCCAATGACCTGTGTCTGGTCAACAATTTCAAGGATGAATTCCGCCCCAAAGCCATTTTTGTTGCGCCGGGCAAAGCAATTCAGTTAAGCAAAAAAATGAACCGGGCGGTGGAAGCTTTAAAAAAAGAGCTGCCTGAGGTCTTTGAAAATGAAGCCTACTTAAAAAAGTTGTCTAAAATTAAAAGTAAGTATTCAGAAAAACAGCATCATCTGTTTGAGCAACTCCAATCCTTTGCCGCCAAATTGACAGAATCAGCCAGGCCCTGCATGCGGATGTTGAAAAACTGATGGATGCTTTCGCATTATCGACGGTAAAAAAACGTTTAGACCCCATCAAAAAAGAATTCAAAGACAATGAAGCAATTGTTGAATACCTCAATGTTGCTCAGGAGCATATCGCTGAAAATTTCAACCTGTTTATTCCGTCGGATAAAACCGAACAGCCGGCTGAGGGGCAGGCATCGCGCAGCGGCGAGTCTGCCTTTCAGAAATATAAAATAAGTGTCTTGGTCGATCACGGTTCGACGAAAGGAGCGCCGGTTATTTTTGAAACCAATCCGACCTACTACAATGTTTTCGGACGGATTGAAAAGCGCGCTTTTATGGGAACCATTAACACGGATTTCACCATGGTGCAGGCCGGCTCCCTATTGAACGCCAACGGCGGCTTTCTGATCATGGAAATCGATTCCGTGATCATGAACCCGTATGTCTGGGAAGCTCTTAAAAGAACCTTGCGCGTTAAATTCCTGCAAATCGAAGATATCCCGGAAGAAACCGGATTTAGCACTGCATCGCTCAAACCGGAACCCATTCCATTGGATGTCAAAGTCATCCTGCTCGGCAGCTATGAGGCGTTTGAAGTTATCCAAAGCGAGGACCCCAGATTTAATAAAATTTTTAAAGTGCGGGCTGATTTTGATTACGAAGTTGATCGAACCTCTCGCACCATTCAGCAATATGCAAGCTTCATCGCCCGGGTTTGCAAGGAAGAAAATTTGCTTCCGTTTACACCGAGCGGCATAGCGGCAATCGTGGAATACGGTCAAAAATATGTTTCAAACAAAAATAAGCTTTCCATACGATTTGGCCCCGTCCTGGGCGTTTTAAAAGAGGCCGATTATTGGGCCCGCAAGAATAACGCCAGGCAGGTAACCGATAAATATGTGGTCAAGGCTTTTAACGACCATCGATTCCGCCACAACCTGTATGAACAAAAAATGCATGAAGCCTACCAGGACAACACCATCATGATCGATGTGAAAGGTAAGGTGATCGGCCAGGTTAATGCCCTTGCCGTTTACCAGATCGGAGATTTGTCCTTTGGTCGGCCGGCGCGAATTACCGCGGAAACCTATATGGGCAAAAAGGGGGTGGTGAATATCGAACGCGAAGCCGAATTAAGCGGCAGTACGCACGATAAAGGCGTTCTTATTCTCTCCGGGTATCTGGGAAGCACATTTGCCCAACATCACCCGCTCAGCCTGTCGATCAGCATCACTTTCGAGCAGAGTTATTACGGCGTCGATGGTGACAGCGCATCTTCCACTGAGCTTTATGCAATCATTTCCAGTCTTGCGGATATTCCAATCAAACAGGGCATTGCGGTCACCGGATCGGTAAACCAAAAGGGAAAAATTCAAGTCATTGGTGATGTTAACCATAAAGTGGAGGGCTTCTTTGAAGTATGCAAACAAAAGGGCCTGACCGGCAAACAGGGGGTGATCATTCCAAAAGCCAACACCAACAATTTAATGGTTAAAAGAGAAGTCATTCGGGCCGTCAAGGAGAAAAAATTCCATATCTATCAAGTCTCAACAGTCGAGCAAGGCATCGAGATTTTGACCGGAGTTCCGGCAGGCAAACGGGACAAAGACGGCAATTATCCGCAAGGATCGGTTTATGGCGCGGTTCAGAAGAAGTTAAAACGCTATCTGGAGAGCCTGCAGAAAATCAAAGCAGAATTAGAAGATTTTGCCGCAATTACCCAGTCGCGTGAGCACCGTCCTGATTGCCTGATGTTTGCGTTGAAAGCAAAACATGTGAAGCTTGCTTCCGCCTCTGTCAGGCGAAAAGTTTGGTCGCTTCTTGCATCATCCGTCCGATCGGCAGGTTTCGAGGGCACGACCGTTGCGCCTCACTGAAGTCCATCTGAGCTAAAAGCGTTCTAGTTTGAGCCGGCAGCCTTTCGAATGTGGATCGTGCCAGCATTAAATCCTGGTAAGAATGCAGGTACATGAGACAGCGCATAACATCGTTTATCGGCACCTGATTACCAATCGCTTCTGAACACAGACGACCGCAACCGGCGCAATAATCGCTGCAGGTTTCACGGGCGTATTGGGCCAGCACGTCACGATCGGCCTGCGATAGCCGGGCTTGATCGGCGGCCGCTACCGCATTGGTTGCCATGATGGTGAGATTGGGCATCTGCGAGCAAATGCTGGCAATCCGTTTATCTTCCCAAACAGCCATTAGCTTTGCCTGATAATGGGTAAATCCCTTCTGCATGAAGCGGCCGGCCATTTTTATCTCAGACTCGGAATCGCTCTTGACCGGTCCACCACCCTGCGTCTTCATGGCCGTAAGACCGATGCCTGCTCGGTAGCAGGCCTCAACCGCCGCTTTCATGCGAGGCTCGTGCATTAAGCGGTAGTTGTAAGCAAACATGATGCCGTCTATCCACGGCAGACGTGCAGCTCCTTCAAGGCAGTCTTCCATGTTGGAATGTGCGCTAAAGCCGAATAACCTCAACTTACCGGCCTTTTTCATGTCTTGCGACCAGGATTCCAGACGGGGATCCATCTGATCAATGCTTCGGATGCCATGCATACAAAGCAAGTCAAGGTAATCGGTATGCAGCCGTTTCAGGCACTCTTCAAGCCGGGTGGTAAAATCAGCACCTCTTCGCAGTGAAAGCTTGCTGACGAGAAATACTTGCTTGCGCGTGCCGGGATTTCGCGCGAACCACCGACCGATGCCTTCTTCGCTGCGGCCGCCGCCATACCCTTCAGCGGTGTCCCAATAATCAATCCCCCACTCAAGCGCTTTGGCGAGCATTAACCGATTGTTCAAAATGTCAAACATCCCGCCAAGTGAAAGTGTGGAGACTTTTATGCCCGATCGGCCGAAGGCTCTGCGGGGCATCGGCGCCTTGGGGAGGGTGATCTGGGCCGAAACCGGATGCGGTTGCCGGAGGAAGGTGCCGCCCAATGCAGCTCCCAATCCGATGGTGGCAACTTTTTTTAGAAAGGCGCGGCGATTGGGTTTACCATTTTCATTCCCATCAAAAGACATGATTCATACCTCCTTGGAAACTTGGCTACTTGGTCTTGGCGGCCGGCTCCAGACGGCGGCCCTTGTGGAGATCGAAAACCGGTTGGAATTTTAATCTTTTCATGATCACATCCTCGGGAGCCCGAAGACTTGTCTCTTCGTTCTCAATCCAAAAGCGAAGCTCGGCTTTAATGTTAAGCCCTTGGCTCATTGCGCGTTCAAGCTCGCCTCGCGTTTTTCCGTAATAATCTTCGGTCTTGCTTCCATGGTAGGCCCGCCTCGCGTCATCACCAGGCTTGCCACCGTGAACGCCGATGCAACCAAAAACCATCTTTTGAGGATCATCGCCTTATTTTCTTTTGAGAAGGTTGGTTGGTTGAAATGGGAACTTGCAAAGGATCCGCCGCTGGTAACTCTGCCAACCACCGAATGGTCGGTTCTAAAAAAACAACCGAATTCACTTTGTCCAATAAAAAATTGCGGAGTTTTAATTGCCTGATAATATGCTGTAAGACCCTATTTTTCAAGATTTTTGTTGTTCCAATCCACATAATTTGAGACTATCTCGATGATTATATTCACTTGAATACATATTTTTTAGGAAAAATCTGATGAGAAAACCCAAAACAACGCGAGAGAAATGGTCTAAACAGCGTGACGATCTCACGGGCGAACACCCCCTGGGTGATGCCGGACAGATATTTTTCGCTCTGCTATTTTTCGGAATATGGATAGCCGATTCGTTTTTTCTGAAATACTCCACACAGCTTAATGATATTGTGCCTGCTCTGGTTAGCAAGCCGATTGGAATTGTGCTTCTGTGCTTATCAGCCTATTGTGCCTGGTCCGGTCTGAGAATCGTTTTTGGGGAGGTGCGCGAAACACCGTCGGTTATCCGCGAAGGTGTCCTTGGCGTGGTGCGGCATCCCATATACCTGAGCGAGGTGCTGTTGTATTTAGGCCTCTTCATGCTAACGCTTTGGTGAAGGCTACCGAACCTACATGCGCGATGTTGGCATGTGGATTCCGCGATTACGAGGGAAATAATGATTTATTCTGAAGAACAAATACACCAAGAATGCAACCGATAATAAAACGATCTACAATAATGATAATTGCAGTGGGATTAGTCATAGCGCTGTTGGCCTGTTCAACTTCATCGCCTGATAATTTAAATCAGAAAATGGAATACCTGGTTTCCGGATTGGTAGAAAAAGACAAATCGATTAGAAACTCAGTCCTATCTGTAATGAAGGGTGACGGTTCTTTCTGTTGGTCGGGGGCAGCGGGAATCGCCAATCAGACGGGTCAGGTGCCGATGACCAAAGATGCCCCTATTTATATTGCCAGTATCACAAAACTGTATACTGCTACGGCAATCATGCGATTGTCTGAAAAGGGAGCGCTGTCTTTAGATGATCCAATGGCGAAGTATCTTTCAGGAGGACTTATTCGAGGCATTCATGTCTATAAAGGGAAGGATTATTCCCAAGAAATTACTATTAAACAATTATTGTCGCATACTTCAGGAATAGCGGATTACTATAGTGAGCGACCGGAAGGAGGGAAAAGTCTTTTTGAACTGCTTTTGGAAGAGCCCAAACATTCATGGACGGTAGACCAGACCATTGAAAGGGCGCGAGACGATCTGAAGCCTAATTTTAAGCCGGGTACGGATGCAGCTTATTCGGATACGAATTATCAGTTGTTGGGAAAGATCGTCGAAGCAATTACCGGTAAGCCGCTTTGCACGGTTTACCAGGATTTTATCTTGCGCCCTCTGGGGCTCAAACATACTTGGTTGATTGGCTATCCTGAACTCCAGAACACTCCATCTGCTGCTCCGGCGGATGTGTTTTATAAAGATAAGATCATTACCAAAACCCGGTCGAATGGGGCCTACTGGGCTGATGGGGGCATTGTTTCTACAGCAGAAGAAATGATCATTTTCCTGAAAGCTTTAAATGAAGGACGAATTATCAGTCAAAATTCGCTGAAATTGATGCACAATTGGCACAAATTGCATTTTCCCATTCAATATGGATATGGAACGATGTACATTAAACTGCCGTGGTTCATCAATATGGTGATGCGAGTGCCCCCTTTATGGGGTCATTCGGGTTCTACTGGCTCATTTCTTTATTATTCCGAAGGCTTGAATCTGTATATGGCCGGATCCATTAATCAGGTAGATTCAAAGATTAAACCTTTTAGATTGATGGGGAAGGTGGTGAAGGTTATTCAATCATACAATTTCAGGTGAAGTATAGCGTTACATTTTCTTCCCATCGGAAATCATCACCTTCCAATGCAGGCTGATCATCACTTTATGAAGGTATTATCCTTAGGCGGAGGGAAAAATTTTTAAGTGGGAAGCTTACCAATGGCATGAAGTTAAAAGAAGTCAAAAATAGATAAATTGTCAAGTAGCTAAATAGTCATATAGTCCAAAAATTGCTTCGTAAAAGAAAATTATACAGGGAAAACCAATTTACCACTCAACGAATTAACCATTTAACGAAGTCCGAGTGCTCACTCCTTGCAACTCCCGCGACTACCATCTCCATATTGATCCTCAAGTCAATCACTGCATCCGCATCGCCCGGCCTGGCAGAGATTCGCGAGATATTTGAACTTTCGAATTCCATATATGAATTATAGTAATTTTTTTCAATTTAATCTAAATTATCAGTAGATTGATTTCTGTCTATGAATCGCAGCTCAAATGCTAATCTTGACGCATTTTGTCGTCAAAAAAGACAATTTTTGGCCAAAATTGAGTTTTCAAAATTTTTTATTAAGCATAACTACTAGTAAATATTATTATTCTTTAAAGGCTTTGAGCTGGTATACTTCTTGCGTGTCAAGATAATGCTGTTTTTATACTTTTATTTTCGACGACTAAATTTTACCAAAATCAGGGGGGGTAAAATTGAAGACATCATTTATCAAAAAGACAGGTGCCATCGCTTTAGCGATG
>JARRJQ010000327.1:0-4268 GCA_037388985.1 Desulfobacterales bacterium
GGCACAGCAATAATTTCAAGATTGCCGTCTTGCGATCTGTCCCACCAGTCCATTTCGGTCACTTGATCAACACCCCGGCTGGCAAACCATTTTTTGAGCCCTAAGGGAACATAAAACCGGGTTTTTTCTCCACCGGGACGCCGGTGCAATTTCTTTATGGATGGCTCATCCAGGGAATCATAATGATCATGGGAGATCACAACGATATCAATGGGCGGCAAATCCTCTAAGGCCAGACCCGGAGGAACGACTCTTTCCGGACCGGCCCATTGCACCGGTGAAGCGCGTCGCGAAAAATGAGGATCGGTTAGAATGTTGTAACCCTCCACCTGTAACAATACCGTTGCATGTCCGATCCAGGTCACCGTTTTTTTATCTCGATTCCGTTTTAAAAAGGCTGGATCGTTTTGCGCTAAAGGGAAATTATAGCTTTCGGCAGGTAGGATCTTTTTGTTTGCCCTTTCCCGGCGCCATCTTAGAAAATCCCAAAAATCATGTTCTTCGTATTCATCGACATTTCTGAACCCGTTTTGGGTGTGATGGGGTTTTTCCGCTGAAGGGGTCTGGGCCGCGCAGTTCACCGCCGACATGCAAATAAAACTCAGCGTCAGAAATCTCAAACCAAATATCGAGTTAAGCATGGCAAGGTTTTTATTCCTTTCCAGTATGTACTTTTCAGCTTCGCTGACCCATTTCCGCTGCTGCGCCGGCATAAAGGTTGATCTCAAAAAACGTCAACCGCCATTGGCAGCGAGACTCTTTTTCATTCATTGTTGCTTTACCCTGTAACCTTTTTTTCCCAACAGGTCGATGACGCTATCCGGACCCACCAGATGACCTGCGCCGACCACAAAAAGGATATTCTTATTTTCTCTTAGCATGCCTTCAATTTCCTTAACCCATTTTTTATTGCGCTGAATCAAAAGACGGTCATAAAGCCCCGGATAGTTCTTGAAGCTCTTAGATAGCAAGTCGTAAAGCCTGGACGCATCACCTGCTTTCCAGAATTTGACCAATCCTGCGGCCAGCTCGTCGGAAAGCTCCAGTTCTTTTAATGTCTGTTTTATAAAGGCGTTTTGATCCTGTTTATCCATACTGCCGAACAGGTTAATTTGAAATTCGGTGGACTCCAGAAAACGGATTTCTTTCCCGGCCGACTTTGCTCTGTCGAAAAAATGAACATCGATACCGTATTGAGGACTAAAGCCCAGGCGCAGAAGCTGAACGATTTCGATCTGAATAGCCACAAACCAAGGTTTGAACTTGGAAAATGCCTCCAGCGGCATCCCGAATTCGGTCATTTTCTTTTCAAGCAGCTGTCGGGTGCCCGGATCAAGATTCTGCCACAGGTTCTGTCCTTCCGGGTACATGCCCAGCGCCATCATTCTAGCCTGGACTGCCGGATCCTGCATGGCATCCAAATCGGTTTCAAATACCAGCCGCTGGCTGTCGTTATAGGCTCTTTCAATGGAAGCGGCCAAGGGAAAGGCATCCTGCTTGAAAAAATGCAAAGACCCCAACAGGTGGATTCTACTGGATTGCGCTGTAAAGGACCACAGGCAGCTTTTTTGCGCTTCCTGTCCGGCAGCCGGTTTTATCTGCAAGCAAAGGGTCGCGGTAATGAAAAATACTTGCAGAAACAGAACGAGGCTTAATCTAGCTCCAGGAACAAATCGCCGCAACATGAGGATTCCTTTCCCAAAAGGATTTTTTGATCATATAATCACGATATTTCCAAACGTGGTGCAGCCGGATCAAGCTTATTTAATCGGTCCAGCAGTATTCCAAAATTGGCAATGAAGGTCAGACAATGACCGTATTGTCTAAGGAGGTTAAACGACTTGATCGCCAGGCTCTCTGCCGCCTTGCGGTGATGCTGCTCCAGGTGAATATAGACTCCCGCCGCTTTGATCAATCCCTTCAACGCCTCTCGCTGGTCGCCGCTTGCCGATCGCCAGAGGCTTTCCAGATGTTCATGGAACTCGAAAAAAAGGCTTTGGTTCCAAACGACCAATGCCTGCTTAAGCGGCTCATTGATCCCGCCTGCTCGGATGGTCTGCAATACTTGATCGTAACGCAAAAGACGATCAGCAATATAATCGGAATAAATCTGAAATAGGTTTTGCTCCCTCCACCTCCGGGCGACGCTCAAATATTTATCAGGATCCATGGCGGCAATTGCCACTGCAAATGACCCCGAAAGTGAGTTCCTGATATCGCGAGCGGTGCGATCTGCAAAGGGGTCGAACCTTTTAGCTGCCGCTATTGCCATTTTTGCAATATCTCATTGACCATCTTCCCATCGGCCTGTTTACCGAAGTGTTTCATAATTTTGCCCATGGCCTGCATTTTGTTTTGATACTCGGAGAAATTAATATTTTCTTTAATCCAGGCGATAACCTCTTCACGCGAGGCCATCTTGGGCAAGTAAAAGTGAAGGATACTGAGGTAGGCCGAAGATGCCTCTTTTTTCGCCTCGAGCACTAACCGTTCGGATTTCACCAATCCCTGGATGATCCCAATGATGTCATCGTTGGTGATCTCATCATTATTTTTGGGCCGAGTCGTTTTTTTCCCGCTTTGCAGCGTAATCGGTACCGTCAGTTTGGGGAACTCGGCCATAATTTGCCGGATGGTGCTTCGGGCATCAACGTCTTTGTTCAGCATGGACTGTTTCAGATCCTCTTTCAGCTTATCCAGTAATGACATTTGCATTTCCGGGTTCCATCCGTATTTTTCAGTTTGGGTATCGCTCATCTGTTTCTCCTCTACCATCCTGCTACGATTTATCCTATAAATTTCGGCGGGACCGGCGGATCGACTGCAATCGCTTTGTCGGGTAAAATGATGACAGTGGAAGTACCATGGGACAAAATGTTTCCTCTTTCGTCCGTCACCTCTGCCTCCGCGTATCCAAGCGTATTGCCCATTTTAATCTGGCGACCTTTTGCAATTAATTTGCCGGATGCAGCCGGTGCGAGAAAGTTTAATTTCAAATCAACGGTTGTCAAGCCTGCGTTCGGATCTTCGATCGCAAAATAAAGCGACCAGAATGCGGCCGCATCGATAATCGATGCAAACACACCGCCATGAACCATTCCGAAGGGCTGTAAATGCTTTTGGTCCAGATCGATTCCAAGAACAGAATAACCGATGCCTACATCCTGCAGCTTCATGGAAAGCAATTCAAAATATGGGCAAAAATTGACGATCGCATTAATTCGTTTGATGTATTCTGGATTGGGCTTTTTCATCGTATTTACTCACCTGGGAATATTTGAAATTCAGTGGATTTAGAAAATGATCGACTCGCTGACTTCTTCGCCTCAGCTGTATCAGAAAGGTCTCCATTTCACAAGGACAACCTCTTTCAACGAAACCGCAGGCAGTCGTCAAGCGGAACGTATAAGAGCTAAAGCCTTATCTTCTAAGTCGTTCATAGATATAAAAGCGGTAAGGTTCTACTCCCTCGATGGTTTTGGATTCTTTAATCCGAAATTCAGCGTACGGAATATCAGGAAAATAAGTATCTCCAAGGATCTCCCTGAGGATCACCGTCAAATAGATGCGATCGGCCAGTGGCAGCGCCTGATCGTACAGCTGCCCGCCGCCGCAGACAAATGCCTCTTCTTCATCTTCCGGGCAACACTGAATGGCGCTCGATAGATCATGGACCACAACACAGCCGCTTGCACGGTAATCTGTTTGACGGGTAACGATAATATTGGTTCTGCCGGGAAGGGGTTGAGCGAGAGATTCAAAGGTTTTCCTTCCCATAATCACCGCATGTCCTAAGGTGATCTTTTGAAAAATCTTCTGTTCTCCTGGAATTTTCCAGGGAATAATCCCTTGCCGGCCGATTACCCGATTTGCGGCCATCGCCGCAATTAACGATATTTTCACGTTCTAAGGTTCCTCTATCAGATATTTTTTAACCTGAGGGGTCGGGTAGTTTTTACCCTGAAAACCATTTTGCGGCAAGCACCGGCATTTTCAAATAAAGTCAGAGAGCCCGCCAGGGATTCCGCCGCTGACCGCCGCAACAAATCTTTCCAAAGCTTCAACAACGCCCCCAGAACGTCTAGTTGATCCCAGAACAGGCAGCGATGATCATCGCAGCCGTGGGATTGGGTCCTCTGGGGCTGCTCCGGGGTGAATTGAGCGAGCTTGCTGCCGTTGCCTGGAACTCTGTGTGTATTGTTGCGGCCGGCAGCGGCGGAATCCCTGGCGGGCTTTTCGAGAAATGCGGACAGAAAGATTCCCCGACC
>JARRJQ010000328.1:0-7491 GCA_037388985.1 Desulfobacterales bacterium
ATAGCCGACGACATGCCCCGGCTGAAACTGGTGGTGGCCACCAGTGTGGCTGGTTTTCTACCCAAGATCAAGCAGGTGCTGGGCAAATTGCTGAAAAAAGTCCCCACCGGCAATCTGACGCCCCTGGCGGGCAAGACGGTCCTGGACTACCACAAAGACGTGCTGAAAACCGCCTCCAGCGCCGAAGTCAACGTGGAAGTGACCCCCGAAGATCTGGGCTGGATTCAGTACACCGGGGGCACCACCGGCCCTCCCAAAGGGGCCATGCTCAGCCACCGCAATGCCGCCCATAACATGCTGAGTATCAACAGGTGGCTTGGCTGGGAATGGGGCAACGGCGTGCTGCTGTCCGGGTTTCCCATGTTTCATATCGCCGGTCTGACGGTGGCCGAAAGTGCCATATTCTCCGGCTGGACCCAGGTGCTCATCCCCAATCCGCGGGACACCGGGCACATCTGCAAAGAGATGGCCAAATACAAACCCACCAATATGGCCAATGTCCCCTCCCTGTATCAGATGCTGATGGCCGATCCCAAATTCAAGCAGCTGGATCATTCAACTCTGGGAACCTGTGTTTCTGCCGCCGCACCCTTTCCCAAAGAATCCCAGGTGGAACTGGAAGGTATTATCGGAAAGGGAAAACTTCTGGAGCTCTACGGCATGACCGAAACCTCACCGGTATCTACCATGAATCCGTCAAAAGGAAAGAAAAAGCTGGGTACGGTCGGAATGCCGATTTTTAATGTTGAATGCAAGCTTGTCGACCCGGCGACAGGTGAAGAAGTGCCTGTGGGCGAGCCCGGTGAAATCTGCGTCAAAGGACCACTGGTCATGCAGGGATACTTTAACAAGCCTGAAGAGACCGCCTATGCCATAGATGAAGACGGCTACATGCACACGGGTGATGTCGCAATTATGGATGAAGACGGTTACCTCAAAATTGTCGACCGCACCAAAGACATGATTATTGTGGGCGGCTTCAAAGTCTTTTCCAGCAAGGTGGAGGATGTGCTCTCCAAACATCCGGCCATTGGCCTCCTGGCACTGATCGGCAAAGAAAATCCCGAGCGCCCGGGATCCGAAATCGTCAAAGCCTACATCCAGTTGGATCCGGCATATAGCTTTGACGGCAACGAAGAAGCCTTCAAGGAAGACTTTAGGGCCTGGGCCAAGGACAGAGTCGCTCCGTATGAAGCTCCTAAAATAATTGAAATCATAAATGAAATGCCGCTAACGGCCGTAGGTAAAATAGACAAAAAAGTGTTGCGGGTAAAATGAGGCTAAAGATTATTTGCTATTAAGATCCCCTATAATTTTTTAAAGGGAAACAGTCGTGTCCGGTTAAGATTGAATTAAATTCCATCGGATATATCCACTAGTAATTTTATTTTTGTAATCAGTCTCTGTCAGGGCCGCTTCTGAGCTTGGGTTTTACGCATTTATTGAAGATGCATGTGCCGCTTGGAGCCCCGAGATTCATAAAAACACCTTGGTGTCCTTTGAAATGATGTTTGGTTCAGTAATAACCAATGATGGGGTAATAGAAAAGGTAAAAGAGAATTTATGATTGGTTATATCTCCAAACGGTACTTTTTGAGGTTTATAGATAGTTGTGTTTTTTTGGCATATCTGTACTTTTAGCATTTTTCAGATATTCTCAATCGGCAACCGGCTGATATATAATTTTCCGGCAAGAAATATATGGATTTGAGTATTAAACAGGACTGGAAATTACTATGTTAGGAACATTTGTCAATACGATGGCCATCATTGCTGGCAGTCTTGTCGGCCTCATTTTCAGCCGATTCATTCCAACGAAGATAACGGATACACTGATTCATGCCGTGGCGCTTGCCGTCATATTGATCGGCCTCAAAATGGCCTGGAAGACGGATGCGTTTATCATTGTTATTTGCAGCCTATCTTTCGGCACGATCATCGGAGAACTTAGCAGAATCGAGGATCGGGTCAACAATTTAGGAACCTGGATTGAAGAAAGGTTCGGAAAAATCGGCAGCAGTATATCAAAGGGTTTTGTAGCTACCAGTTTGCTTTACTGTGTGGGATCAATGGCGATTGTTGGGGCTTTGGAGAGTGGCCTTACCGGCAATCACGACATTCTGTTCGCCAAATCGGTATTGGATGGGCTCGGTTCCATCATATTTTCTGCATCAATGGGAATCGGTGTTCTATTTTCGGCAGCATCCGTATTTGTGTATCAGGGATTAATTACGGTCAGCGCGTCTTTCATGAAGCAATTTTTAACTCATGAAGTAATAACCCAAATGTCGGCTGTCGGTGGATTACTTATTGTGGCCATGGGTTTCAATATGCTCGAAATGGTAAAGATAAAGGTTGGGAATTGCCTGCCGGCAATTTTTATTCCATTGGTTTACTACATGCTTAAGCAAATTTTTGTATAGAAAAGGGCCACATCTTAAATATTAAATATTTAAGATGTGACCCTATTCTTTCTTTTTTTACCCGAGCCTGGTTTATGGCGAACTCCGGCTCCTAAATCGAGCCAAATTTCGTTCCGATTCTTTGGATATCACAACCTTGCCCATACCGTGGTTATTCTCAATAAATCTCAAGTTTGGTGATATTTGGTTTCCTGCCACGATATTCAAAAATGCCTCTGCTTTTAATTAAACGTTCCCCCAAATAATCCTGATATAATTATCCTTGACCTTATAAGCCCCTTTGGTTATTTTAAATATAAATTCAAGCTCTTAATTTTTTCCCTTCTTCGCTTTAAAACCTTAAAAGGAGCCTCCCATGCCTCAAGAAGGTTTTAAACGCAAACTCACCGCCATCCTAAGCGCCGATGCTGTCGAGTACAGCCGTCTTATGGGTGAAGACGAAGAAGCCACTGTCCGAACCTTAACCGCCTACCGTGAAGTTCTTTATACCCTAATCCAACAACACAATGGTCAGGTATTAGACTCTCCAGGTGACAATTTGTTGGCTGATTTTGCCAGTGTGGTCGATGCGGTGCAGTGTGCCGTGGCCGTCCAAAAAGAGATTAAAGCCCGAAATGACGAATTACCTGAAAACCGTAGAATGCAGTTCCGTGTCGGCATTAACCTCGGAGATGTCATTCAGGAAGAAGGTCGGATTTATGGAGATGGTGTCAACATTGCAGCCAGACTTGAAGGATTAGCTGAACCCGGGGGTATCTGCATCTCCAAGACCGCTTTTGATCATATCGAAAGCAAACTGCCCTATGGATATGATTTCATGGGCGATCAAACTGTAAAAAACATAGCCAAGCCGGTGGGTGCTTATCGGGTACTAATGGAACCGAGGGTGACGGTTGCAGGCAAACCAGCCAAAGGAAAACCAGCGCCCGGGCGGCAAAAAGCGCTTCTTATTGGAGCAGCTGCACTACTTGTAGTGGCAGTTGCTGCTGGCATCTGCCTGCCTCTGTGGATAAGATGGCTCATCCGTTGCCCGATAAACCATCGATTGCAGTTCTACCTTTTGTCAACATGAGTGACGATCCGGAGCAGGAATATTTCAGCGATGGGATAACCGAAGAAATTATTACCGCGCTCTCCAAAACGCCAAAAATAGTTGTAATTGCCCGTAACTCGACCTTTACCTATAAAGGAAAACCCGTAAAGGTCAACCAGGTCGCCGAGGAATTGGGCGTGCAGTACGTGCTTGAAGGAAGCGTCCGCAAGGCGGCAGATCGGGTTAGAATTACAGCTCAGCTGATTGATGCTCTTTCGGGACAGCATTTGTGGGCAGAACAATATGATAGAGCTTTAAATGATATATTCGCCCTTCAAGATGAGATCACGGTCAAAATCATAGGCGCTCTTCAAGTAAAGCTAACAGATGGAGAAATGGCCTCCATTAGTGCCAGAGGGACAGAAAATCTTCAAGCCTATCTAAAAGTTTTGCAAGCACGCGAAGCGTTTTACAAAATAACTAAGGAGGGTTTTGCCCAGGCCCGGCTCTTGAGTGAGGAAGCCATTGCACTTGATCCGAAGTATGCGGCAGCTTACCTTTACCTGGGTTCATCCCATCTGATGGAGGTGCAAATAGGTTCGAGTAAAACACCCGGGGACTCCCTTAGGCAAGCCTTTGAATACATAAACAAAGCTATAGCCTTAGATGACAGGTACTCGACGGCACACTCGCTATTGGGTTTTCTCTATGTTATGAGAATGCAGCATGATAAGGGGATTGCTGAGTGTGAGCGGGCTATTGGCTTAAGTCCCAGTTCGGCTAACGCACATATTTGGATGAGTTTTGTTCTCACGATGGCGGGAAGACACCAGGAAGCAGTTCGATACGCCGAGCAGGCGGTACGTCTTGATCCTTTCCCTGCTGGGTGGTACTTTCGGGCCCTGGGTCAGGCCTATTCATGGGTTGATCGGTATGAGGAAGCTATCACTGCTTTTAAAAAATCGCTGCAGCAGGCACCTAATGATATTTTTACCCATCTTCATCTCTTAGTCACATATAGCTGGGCAGGTCGTTTAGAAGAGGCCCGCGCTCAAGCTGCTGTTGTCCTCAGGATAAACCCCAAGTACTCGGTGTCGCAAGCCGCAAAGAGGTCACTATATAAGCATGATGCAGATAAGAAACGTTATCTAAATGGTTTACGCAAGGCAGGTTTGCCCGAATAGTCTGCATAAAGATGTGTTTATTTTTGCGAAGGTTTCTTTTTAGTTGAAAAAGTTTTGGTATCTCCAATCTGTAAGATACCCCTTTCCCTCCACAAATGAAGAGGTATATATGAAAATAAGCTATTTAATATTTTTGATCCTGTTTTTAACAGTCACATCAGGGTTGGCAAATGATGAACTAAACGAGAAGGTCGAATTAACAAAAAAAGAATATTTACAATTTGTGATTGGCTCATACCTTTGGGGCTTTAGTGCGCTTGACACAGATATAAATATTTATCCGAATTTAATAAAAATTAACATTTATTATAATATTGATGAACGAAATGTAGAAGTACGTGATGCTTTAAAAAGAGGATTTGAATCACGGATTCAAAATTTAATACAACCCATCTCTTGGGCGAAAGATTATAAAATTGATGTCAGCGTACATAGTAAGAAGGTCAGAAGTGGTAAGTGGTTTTAAAGATTTTGAATAATAAATTCGTGCCCTGGCCTATACTTGATTTGACAATATGATATCACAACAATTCGGGAGTCTCTGAAAGTTTGTATATGTTGCAGATATATGCAATCTAACGGCGAGGCTTCACCTGCGCCGCGAAGCGCAGCGGAGCGGCATCAGGTGGAAGCCGGTGTTAGCCGACTTTGAAGGTAACCGTATCTGTTTATGACCATTGAGTCTTGTATCTGGATCAACAACATTCACGTGGTGCAAAAAGCCGAGTTCATCTTTACGTGATGACCGGCATATCGATTCTTATGAATGCTGGTCAAGCCATTGCTGGATATCGGCCACAACCTGCTCGTGGTCAATATCGTTATGCGGTTCATGGTATCCACCAGGATAGATTCTCAGTGTTTTATCAGCATGAGTCATTATCTCGAAGAGAGAGCGTGTCCCTTGGGCCAGGCTTATCCGGTCAGCTTCACCATGTATCAAGAGGATTGGGATGTCAATTTTTGTTGCATGGGCCTTGACCCAGGATATCGTGTTGAGACTCTCAGTGCCCCAGCGTACCGTTGCCCGTCTAGACACCAGTGGATCGGTCTCATATGCCTTCGCAACATCTGGGTCACGAGATAGAGCATTGATGTCCAAACCCAGATTCACCGAAAACCGTGGCCAAACTCCAGAAAGGGTGCGGGCTAGGGCTACCAGATAGGGTTTTGATACCCCCGCTGGTTCAATAGGTGCACCACTGATAATTGCTCCGCTTAGTCGCTGTGGGTGATGTGAAAGATATTCCAGCGCTACCAGAGCTCCCATGCTGTGCCCATATAAGAATAAGGGCTTTTCAGGTTCTTGCTTGGTGACAGTATCCAGAAAAACTTTGAGATCTTCCCGATATTCCCCCCAGTGATCGATATGGACACGTCGACCGGGCGAGCGGCCATGTCCGCGATGATCATAACCATACACTGCATAACCATGTGTAGTGAGAGGATTGACCACGTTCATGTACCGTCCACTATGCTCGCCAACACCATGAACGATAGCGATTATTGCGCGCGGTTCCGCATCCGGTTGCCAGTGTTGGTAGTAGAGCTCAAGCCCCTTTGTTCCGCGGAAAAAACCCTCCTCGTGTTTCATTGGCCCTCCTTAACATAACATACGAAAACTTACTTCGGCTAACAAGTGATTATGCATACCAGCATATCATCGCCTTCGTAATGTTATGCAGCAATAAAACCAAATCTTTGTCTAGAAAACCACCTATCAGTGATTGCAGAGTCGGGTAGCGCAGGGGAATCTCACCCCCACGCCCCCACAGATCCGTGCGTGAACCTCTCGATTCACACGGCTCCTGCCAGCATTCATCTTGAAACCTCACGGTGTCAAGCTTAGGCAAAAAGAACCCGGCTCCTCCCCCGTTTTAGCGGGGTTGACCTTCGCTTGTTGCAAGCTGACTCATCCCCTTCGCTCCAGTCCCATTACAGGACCTTCAACACTACTACGGGATGCTCCGCCCCTGTGCCTCGCATCGGTACTCTCATTCTTGTGGGATCTCCACTTGAATTTCTCCCTTAACATCAAGGCGACAGGTTCCCACGTTCCGCACAAAAGCCTAACTCAGAGTCACGCCATCTTTACGCCGGAGGCCACTTAGGCAGTAAGCAGGTTGCCCCTAAACTGATCCTGGACCCAATATAGAAGCCCAGTTTTGACCTCATCCATAATCTTTCGACGCCTCATCGAATGGTTCGCTTGCGCTCGTCTCTCTGTGTCACACCTGCCACGATCCTTTGTCGTGACTTTTCCTAAACGCTCACTACCCTGGCTCTTTACCAACGCAGCTTTAGGTGGTTTGAAGCCTGCTCCTGCAAGCCGGCTCCGAGGGGCCCACCCCCATCTTCTGTGCAGTTACGCACACTTTACACAAAGTGCGCTCGTGGCGCACTATATTGAGAATATCCAAACTTTGACCAAAATACAGATATCATACAACAATTTTATATTCAATCAGCATCATCCACGTCGGTGACGGTGACATCTGGGCTTAATTTCCCGTATTTATCCTGATATGCCTGGATTTCATCTCGGGCTTCTTTCAGCAGGTCCCGCATCTCGTCATTATCATCTAACAAATCTTTTATCTGATGCGCCATATCAAAATTGTCTTTATATACATCCAATAGCTCTTTATTTAGAATATCATCGACAAAATCGCTAAATCTGTCGATTATTTCATCCTTCCAATCTTTCTCTGAATCATCGCTTCCCAATACATCTTCAAAACTCATCTTTTCCTCCTTCGGTCACCGCCATCTTGCCGGTTATACTTTTTCTGAGGCTTCCCCTTGGCGGTCAATCCAACTTTGTTCATGCGTTTTCTCTTTTTTAATAATA
>JARRJQ010000329.1:0-2556 GCA_037388985.1 Desulfobacterales bacterium
GCCCAGGCATTGGCAAAAAAGGCCGGTAATATAATGTCATTGAATATGGTTTTATTGGGTTCGCTGATTCAAACCGGCCTCATGCCGGTGTCGGCAGAACAGGTTAAAGAAGCGATCCGGACTTCCACAAAAAAAGCATTTGTCGATATCAATGTCAAGGCGTTTGAACTCGGCTTTGATGCAGCCGCTAAAGCTGCATAATTATTTGAGGTGTCGCGGAGGTTTTCTGTCGGCGAATCTGCAAAGCCCCAAGCGGACCCAGACGTTATTCGAAGCGACCGATTCTGGCGGCAAAATAGGTTTGGGGTAAAAACTCCCCTGCCCTCAATTATTTATATATTTTATTACAGGCCAATTGCCTTTAAAATAGAATAACGGCTGTGCCGCCCATAATCATCTAGTTACCCAAAAAGGAGGAAGATCATATGCCCTGGAATGATACGTTTGAATGTATGCCGGTGGAAAAGCTCAAAAAGTTTCAGCTGGAAAAACTAAAAGAAACAGTCGCCTGGGTATCTGAAAAGGTGCCTTTTTATCAGAAAAAGTTCAAAGAAATGGGCATCAAGGCCGGTGACTTCAAGAGCCTTGAAGACATCGCCAAGCTCCCCTTTACCGTTAAAAATGATTTAAGAGACAATTATCCATTCGGTCTTTGCGCCGTGCCTTTGAAAGAAGTGGTCAGAGTCCATGCTTCTTCTGGCACCACCGGGAAACCCATAACCGGTCCATACACAGCAGAGGATCTAAAACAATGGACTGAGTGCATGGCCCGCAACCTCTATGCTGCCGGCATCCGCAAAGAAGATCTGGTGCAGAACGCTTACGGCTATGGTCTTTTTACCGGCGGACTTGGGTTTCATCAGGGAGCGAACGCTATTGGCTGCGCGGTGGTGCCGACCAGTTCAGGAATGACCGAACGCCAGATTACCATCATGAAGGATTTCGGATCAAATGTGCTGTTCTCGACGCCGTCTTATGCGCTGACGATTGCCGAGCGCGCCGAAGAAATGAAGGTCGACATTAGAAAGCTGCCTTTAAGGGTCGGCGAAGCCTATGGATTAACAGAACTCTGTGGACCCGGTGTGGCATATGACGCTGCCGATCAAAACGGCCTGTATATCAATGAAGATTATTTCCTGGCTGAAATCGTAGACCCGCAGACATTGGAACCCCTCCCGGAAGGTGAAAAAGGCGAGCTCATTTTTACGTCTTTGCAACGACGCGCCATGCCCATGATTCGTTACCGCACCAAGGATGTTACACGCCTATGGCGCGAACCCGGCTGCGAAGGACGGACCTTTATCCGGATGGATAAAATCTACGGCCGCTCTGACGACATGCTCATTATCAGCGGTGTAAACGTCTTTCCCTCCCAAATTGAGGCCCTCCTCCTGGAAATCGAAGAAGTCGAGCCTCAATATCGGATGGTGGTACGCAAAAAAGGGTACCTTGACCATCTGCGCGTCGAAGTGGAAGGCAAGCAAGAAATTTATGATGCGGGTGAAAACCGGAAGCATGAAATCGAAGGAAAAATCGCCGGTCACATCAAAGGCATGATGGGGATCGGCGTCGAGGTGGAACTGGTCGATCCGAAAGCCATTGCCCGCAGCGAAGGTAAAGCTGTCCGGGTCATCGATGAACGCCCCAAACAGGAAAGGTCATCGATAGGGCCTGCTTTCTAGCCCGGGGGGGTTACGACGTGACCCTCTGTGACGTCGTTCCGGATCTGCTGAAACCGGCTTTGGACCCGGGAATCATTATCGAAGGCGCAGAGAACCTCCAGCACAAAGTTACCCGCACATGCACCAATGTCGATGATCTGGCCGATGTGGACCCGGATGTCATCTTCATCACCGTCAAAGCCAATGCCCTGCCGCTGATCGCTTCGGCCATCGAAGGCTTTCATCGTGAAGGCATGCTTATCGTCAGCTGGCAAAATGGCATCGATACCGAACGGGAAATTGCGAAAGTCCTGAGCAATACCTATGTCATGCGAGCAGTCGTAAATTATGGATGCGGGCTGATGGGGCCGGCTCACGTAAAAATGCCCTTTCATCACCCGCCGCATTACATCCAGGAATTGAATCCGGACTTGCGCCAGGCGGCGGTTACGGTGGCTGAAGTGCTAAGCAAATGCGACCTGACAACCGAACATACCGAAAACATCATTTCGATGGTCTGGCGCAAGTCCGTGATGAACGCTGCCATGAATCCGGTGTGTGCGGTTACCGGATTGACGATGTCGCGGGTGATGAACGATCCAATTGTTTACCAAATCGTGGATGCCCTGGTAAAAGAATGCATCCAGGTGGCGCGTGCCAATGAAATTAATCTGGGGTGGGATTTTTATACCTATGCAATGAATTACATGCGAAACGCCGGTGATCATAAGCCTTCGATGTTAATGGATATTGAAGCCAACCGGCGTACCGAAATTGATTTTATCAACGGCAAATTTGTCGAATACGGGAACCGAACCGCAACCCGCACGCCTTACAATCAAACGCTGAGCGCTTTGGTGAAAGGACTGGAGTCAAAATAGCAACAGCTATGGTT
>JARRJQ010000329.1:2561-6791 GCA_037388985.1 Desulfobacterales bacterium
TGGTTTTATATAAAATTTACGCAGGCGTCGATGTTGGGGCATCCCGAACAAAGGTTGCCATCCTTAACGCTGATAAAAAATTAATCGGTCATGCGGTAAAAAAATCCGGTACCGACTTTGAAGCCACCGCCGATTCCTGTCTTGCTTCGGCTTTAACAATGGCCGGCACCATCCCAGGCAATATCGTAAATAGTGTATCAACAGGTTATGGGCGAAAAAATGTATCTTTTGCCCGTAACACGAAAACGGAAATCAGTTGTCATGCCAAAGGCGCTTACCACTACTTTCCATTTGCGACCACAATCATTGATATCGGCGGACAGGATAACAAAATTATCAAAGTCGATCAATTCGGCAGGCGTACGAGTTTTAAGATGAACCGCAAGTGTGCGGCCGGCACTGGCGCCTTTCTGGAAGAAATGGCTTCACGCCTGGATGTCCCGCTCGACGGAATGGATCGATTGGCCAGTCAGTCCGAAAATATGGTAAAACTCGGAAGCTTTTGCACCGTGTTTTCAGCAACTGAAGTACTGGAAAACATTCGAAAGGGCAACAAATTACCGGATATCGTCAAGGGGGTTTTTTTCTCCATGATTAAACGCGTTTTAGAAATGGACGCTTTAACTCAAAAAGTAGTTATGACCGGCGGCGTGGTAGCCCACAACCCCTTTCTGGTCAAAATGACCGAACAGATTATTGAACGAGAAATCCTTGTTCCGGACTACCCTCAGTTAACCGGGGCCATTGGTGCTGCATTGTATGCGATGGAAAGTTAAATGCTCCCGAAAGCGAGAGGTTTCAGGTGTCAGGTCTGCAAACATAGGACTGAGGACTGAGTGCTGAGGACTGAGGTTGACTGCGCGTAAGGAATGATTTTTTGCTCAGTCCTCAGCCCTCAGCACTCATAGCTTATTTATTGAACACTGACACCTGACACCTCCATATTCCTGACGCCTTGTAATGAAAGACATATATTTGGATAGAGGAAAGTCTGATAATGTGGGGAACGATTATGTCTGATGAAAAAAAGCCGGCTAGAAAAAAACTAAAGGCTGCCTCGGAAGTAGGCCGTTTTATGGCGGATTATTACTATGCGCTGGATGAGGCCTCAAAAAAAGGCGAGCCCAAGATTGCCTGGTGTACCAGCGTCGGCCCGGCTGAAATTCTCAGGGCAATGGGATATCTGATATACTTTCCCGAAACCCACTCCGCTATGCTGGGTGCCACACGTATGGCCAGTGAACTCATTCCAGAAGCCAACGCGCTGGGCTACTCACCGGATATCTGCTCCTACCTCACCGCAGACATCGGTGCTTTCTTAAAAGGCGTCACCCCGTTGAGCAATGCCTATAAAGGAATCGACAGCGTCCCAAGGCCGGATGTGCTGGTTTTCAATACCAATCAGTGTCGAGACGTTCAGGATTGGTTTTCATGGTATGGTAAAAAGTTCAACGCGCCGGTTGTGGGCATTTATACCCATCGAAATGTGGGCGAGGTAACTACGGCTCATGTCTCTTCCATTGCCCAGCAGATGCAAGAACTCACGGCAACTTTGGAGGAACTCTGCGGTCGGAATCTTGATCTCGATGAATTAAAGCGCGTCGTTGCTCTTTCCCGTGAATGTTCAGAACTCTGGAGAAAGGTGCTTGAAACGGCAATTGCCCGGCCGTCACCGCTAACTTTTTTTGATGGCACAACCCTCATGGGTCCGGCAGTCGTCGGAAGAGGAACTCAAGAGGCAGTCGATGTCTATAAAACATTGCTGGCCGAGCTGCTGGACCGAATTAATAAACATGAAGGCGCTGTAGAAGATGAGCGCTTCAGGATTTATTGGGAGGGCATGCCGGTGTGGGGACGGCTGCGAGCGCATTCGGAGCTGTTTTCCAGCCTGAAAGCCAACGTTTTAGCTTCAACATACTGCAACAGCTGGATCTTTTCGGCATTGGACGAAAATGATCCGTTCAGCAGTATGGCCAAAGCGTACACCGAGTTGTTTATCGTGCGTTCGGATACCGAGAAGGAAGCGTACCTCAGGAAAATGTTGGAATGCTTCAAGGTCGACGGCATTATTTTTCACGATGCAAAGACCTGCCCCAACAATACCAATTGCCGATACGGAATGCCGCAAAGGCTTGAAGCGCAAACAGGCATTCCCAGCTTAATTATAAACGCCGATCTCAACGACATGCGGCTTATTTCCGATGAACAGACGAAAACAAATGTAGAAGCATTTATCGAACAACTTGAGGAAAATCAGAACTAAATGGGTTGTCCGGTTTGCCGGCTGCCGGTTAAGCCCGTTAAATACAAAAACTTCTGTGATTAACGGGTAAACGGGCCAACCGGTAACGGACTCAACCTTTTTTAGCGTTTCAATTGGAGGTGGCATATGGGCTTTTGGCTGAATTTGGGTCAAATCCAAAAAGTCAATGCAAAAAAGTTTCCAAATACGATTGCCTTAAAAGACAAGAACAGACAATTTACCTACCCGGAAATGAATCGACGCGTAAACAAGCTGGTACATAGCCTGATTTCCCTGGGATTACGTAAAGGGGATAAAATTGCCGTCCTGCTTGAAAACAGCATCGAAATCTGCGAATTATTTTTGGCCACGGCCAAATCGGGTATCATTATCGTGCCGATTAACTTCCGCCTGATCAGTCCGGAGGTTGAGTACATCGTTAACAATTCGGATGCCAAGGCTTTTTTTGTTCACGATCAATTTGTCCCTGTCGTACAGCCTATTCGCTCCAATCTGAATAACATTGCTGCTCAAAATTATGTGGTCATCGGCAAGCCGCAAAAAGGGTACCGCCCATATGAGGAACTTATCAGTGATTTTCCGGATACCGAACCCAGCCTCGAAGTTGTCCCCCAGGATACTTGGATTTTGATTTACACTTCCGGCACTACCGGAAAGCCCAAGGGCGTCATTCGCTCCCATGAGTCGCATATCGCTTATTATCTGCACAATACCGTCGAATTTGGTTTCAGCGAACATGACGTGTGCTTAAATGTGATGCCCCTTTGCCACATCAATTCCATCTATTTCACTTTCAGCTTTCTTTACATCGGCGGATCCGCATATATTCATCCGGCTTTGAGCTTTAAGCCGGAAGAGATCCTTGAAATCATCGAACGCGAAAAAATTACCTTTATTTCGCTGATTCCGACCCATTATAATTTAATCCTCAATGCGCCCGAAGACGCTAAAAAGCGGGACGTCAGCTCCATCCGCAAACTGCTCTGCTCTTCGGCCCCCGGCCGCAAGAGCATGAAGCAGGCGGTTATGGAATTTTTCCCCGGTGTGAAACTTTACGAAGCTTATGGTTCGACCGAAGGCGGCATGGTCACCATCCTCAAGCCGGAATACCAGATGACCAAACTGGGTTCCATCGGATTCGAATGCCTGGGAACCGATTTGATCAAAATCCTGAATATAGATGGGAAGGAGGTGCCTCCCGGAGAAATCGGAGAACTGTACTCACGCGGTCCCATGCTGTTTGACCAGTATTATAAACTACCTGAACAAACCGCCGGGGCATTTAAAAACGGTCTTTTTTCCGCCGGTGATATGGCCAAACAGGATGAAGATGGCTTCTATTATCTTGTCGATCGCAAAAAGAACATGATTATCACCGGAGGAGAAAATGTCTATCCCAGCGAAGTTGAGGAAGTCGTCGGCAACATTGAAGGCGTTTTCGACTGCGCGGTTATCGGTCTGCCCGACGACAAATGGGGAGAAAGCGTCACTGCCATTGTGATCCGGAAGCAGGGTTTTAATGAAGATAATTTGAGTGAAAAAGATATTATCGCCAGCTGCAAACGTAAAATAGCCGGCTACAAATGCCCTAAGCAGGTGATCTTTATTAGTGAAAAAGAGATGCCGCGGACAGGAACCGGAAAAATATTGCACCGCGTATTAAGAGAAACATTCAGTCCATGAAAAATCGAGTTCTCAGCAAATTCTTCACCGCTGAAGAAGATCTCCAACTCAAAGCGACTCTTTGAACTGAAAACCAATTGCATAATCTCGCCTTACCCCCTATTTTTATACAAGATCTGCCCTATTTGGGTCAGAGGCAGGCCAACGGCAAAATAAATGCTTTCTGATTGAGCGCTCGCTCAATTTATTTGGATTTTGATTCCCTACAAGCCTTGTTTATCTGCAGATCCAAATTTTTAAAATCCCTGCCCGCTGATATTAAATAATATAATCATAACGGGTAG
>JARRJQ010000330.1:0-4225 GCA_037388985.1 Desulfobacterales bacterium
GACCGCGCAACCGGTGCATTTGGTCTCTTTGCTTATTTTCGTTTGCCTCAAATTGTAAAGAAACTGTTCCCAGCCTTCCTTAAAATTTCCTTTTACCAGATCGTAGCCGTCATTTTGGAAAAAGATGCACATTCGCAACAGCCCTGAAGGATCAATCGCAAATGCGGTCACCCCGCTGCCGCATTGCCAGACCGCTTTGCCGGTTTTTTCAATATCGAAAAACTCAATGTTTCTTTTTATTACATTCCGCAACTCCTCGACGCGCTTCGCGTCTTGCAGATCAATCTTTACGACCTCTTCCGGTGACAGGCGCACATCCAACGGCCTCAGGGAAAAATCGCAGCGGGGATTTATGATGGCATCAAATTTAAATTCCAAGCCCAGCTCATCTTCAACAAAGTGCTTCATATCCCAGAGCTCGTGTTTATTGGATGAAATGGCCATCGTTTTGAGTTTGAGCGGCAATTTCCGCTCTGCCAGCAATCGAATGCCGCGCATGCATCTAGCAAAAGAGCCGGGAACACCGGTTACCTGTTCATAGGTCTTTTGCGTGTTTCCGTAAAGCGTGATCTCAATGTTAAATGGCCGCAGCTGCATCAAATAATCTGCAATCTCGGTAGTGATCAAAGTCCCGTTTGTAAACAGGGTAACCAGAAAACCTTTCTGCTTTGCATAGGTATAAATATCAAGAAAGTCTTTGCGAGCAAAAATTTCACCGCCGGTAAACAACAACCACAAGCACCCTGATTCTGCAATCTGGTCCAGAATCCGGCAGTGTTCTTCATAGGAAAGTTCTTTGCGTCTGGCTTCTTTATCATGCAAGGGAAGGTTATTGTAGCAATGCACACATTTATTGTTGCAGCGATAGGTTACTTCAATAGAGCCGCCTATTGGTATACGGTTATCCACCGAGAGCCGGTGCACGCCGAGCGACCAATCCGCATAATTTAGTTCTTGCATCAAAGATCCTTAGAGTCTTAATTGTAATTTCTTTGCATTTTGTGAAAAAACTTCTTTCACCACGAAAGCACGAAATCTAAAAAGCACGAAATTTATATTATTTCATTTTCGTGTTTTTGCCTGCCCTGTTAAACCTTTTTTCTGTTTAACCGGGGTCCTTTCGTGTTTTCGTGATTAATTGATCATTTTGGTTCCCCGATAAATCGGGATTTACGCTTTGCTCCAACCGGCTTGTCCGGGTTAGAGCTGTTTTGGATAAGAAAACCTTCCGCCTATAATTCAGCTGACCTGTAAACTGAGTGGAATTTTAAGATCCTGCAAATCGATCATTTCTTTATAATATTTGTTGGATTTTAAAAGCGTCTGATGGGTGCCGCTGTTAACGACTCGATTCTCGTTGAGTAAAAGAACGCGGTCGCACTCCTTGACGGTTGAAAGGCGATGGGTAACGATGAAAAGCGTCTTTTTGCGGATCAATTCAGGTAATCGATCAAAAAGCGATTTCTCTGTTTCACTGTCCAAGGCGGCGGTGGGCTCATCCAGGATCAAAATATCAGGGTCCTTGATCAGCGCCCGTGCGATGGAAAGCCGCTGCTTTTGACCTTCCGACAACCTGACGCCTTTTTCACCGACTTCGGATTTGTAACCTTCAGGCAGGTTTTCAACGAATTCATGAATTCCGGCCACCCTGGCGGCGCGAATAACCTCAGCCTCAGTCGCATCGGGATTCCCATACCGCAAATTGTCCATAATTGAACCTGTAAGCATTCGTGGACTTTGCGCCACATAGCCGAGTCTTTTTCTTAAAGAGCTCACTTCATAATCAGATGCCGGGAGTTGATCAAAAAATATCTCACCTGATGAGGGTTGGTAAAAGCGCAGAATCAGGCTCAAAAGCGTACTTTTGCCGACCCCGCTGGGCCCGACGACTGCAATCCGCTCTCCGGGGAGTACTTTGAATGAAAAATTTTTTAAAACGGCGCCATTGCCATTATAAGAAAAATAAACATTTTTGAATTCGATATCGCCGGTCAGACGTTCGGCCTTTATGCCGGCTTCATTATTGGCTTCGGGAACAATGGCAAAAAGCGCGAACACTCTTTGCAGAGCTGCAATCGCTTTTTGCAGCTGCAAATTGGCAGAGGCCAGAATCTGCGCCGGGCCAAACACGTAAGCAAGGTAAGCCTGAAAAGCCAATAACGAGCCCAGGGTCCACTGTCCCTTTATGATCCAGTATGCTCCGGCTCCCAGCACCAGTGCTCGCGCCAGGCCGGGTGTTGAATCGACCACCAGATTCGCAAGTGAGCGGATAGTGGTTTGTTGCAAAGAAGTCTGAAAAAGACTTCTCCATCTATCCAGCAGCCCCTCCTGCGTTCTTTGCTGTGAGGCATATGCCTTAACCAGCGTTGTCTCCGATAAGGATTCCTGTAAGGTTCCGGACAGATCCGCCTTTTGCTCCAAACTCCGGTAATTTAAGTTGTAGAGCTTGCCAGAAAAAAAGCGTATGCACCATGCAAGACCCGGCAGCAGGACAAGGACGGCAATGGCCAGCCGCCACTCAAGGTAAAAAAGCAAAAAGATGCCGCCGATAAAACGAATGATATTGCTGAAAATGTAGACAACGGTATTTGAAAAAAACCAACGGATCCCGTCAACGTCTTCCGTCAGCCGGGACATGAGATAACCGGTTTGGTAATCATCAAAAAATGTTTTCGGCAACCGCAAAACATGCGCTATTAAATCCTGCTGAATATCCAGCGTAATGCGCTGTTCAAACCGCGCAAAATAAAACTCCTGCAACATCCGGGCAAACTTTTCCGCGGCCAGAAAACAAACCAGTAGAATTAGAGCACCGGCCAACAGCCCCAATTGCGCTTTCAATATCACTTCATCGACCAAATAGCGGGTAATCAGCGGTGCCGGAAAGCTGCAAAAAGCCGCCACCAAAATCAGCAAAGCGCCAAGCAGACCTTTTCGCCAGTGACGCTTCATGTAAGGAAGCAGATTTTTTAGACTATCCTTGAAGCTGACGTGTTCCCTGCCACCGGCAATCCGGTCCTTCGGCAGTTCACTGGATAGTCCCTGCTTTAGATATTTAAACCAGGCTTTCATAGAAAAGGAATGGATTCCTTCTTTATTTTTTAATTTTAGACAGGATTTACAGGATTTATTTTTTATATTTTCAGTTTCATCCCCGCCCGCCTCGCCTGAGCGGACTGCGATGGCGGGCAGGCGGAAATTGACGAAAAGAAAAATCCTAAAAATCCTGTTAATCCTGTCTAATTAATAACTAAAATGAGCTAAAGTGCCTAACATTATTTTATCATCGAAAGGTAAACAGAAATGCAAAAATTAATTTTAAGGTTTGTGTGAGTCTGTGTGGGGCCTGCCGCGGCGTAGTCACGCCTTTAGCGTTACGAAGACGGGTCTGTGGCTAATTTTGTATTAAATCAGAATACAAATCATCCAGCTTTTGAATCATCGCTTCCAAGCTGAATTGCCGGCAATATTCCTTCCCGCGCTGCCCCATCAGCTTTGCTTGTTCAGGATCATTCAAAATCTTTTTGATTCCCTTCGCCAGCGCTTTCTCATCGGCCGGCCGCACCAGATAGCCCGTTTCTCCATGTTTGACCAGATCCGGAATACCGCCCACCTCGCTGGCAACAACCGGCTTGCCGGCAGCCATGGCTTCCACCAATCCGCGGCCCATGCCCTCATTTAGCGATGGTAAAACCAAAAGGTCGAATACCGGCATGATCTCATGAATATCTTCCCGCCAGCCCAGAAATTTAACCTTCCCGTTTGCATTCATTCTAAGAGCCTGGGCTCTCAATTCAACATCCAACTCCCCTTTGCCGATCATTACCAGAGAGGCAGTGGGATGATCGGGCCAGATATGCTGCATTGCCTTTAGAAGATACATCGGTCCCTTGATCGGAAGCAACCAGCCGACAAATCCGATCACGATTCCGTTGTGATCCAACCCCAGGGAACGCTTTTTCTCCAAGCTGTTTCCATTGGGTTGCATAAACTGTTTAAGGTCAATACCGCTGTGAATTCTAAATAACTTCTCAGGCGGACAAACAGATAGTTTAATGTAGTCTCTCTTTTCTCCGTTAGTTAAAGCCACCATCCTGTCGGTAAACTTGGAAAATATTCTTTCGATCCATAAAAAAATCTTTGAGGCTATGATACCAAAATGGCCGTAAAACACATGCCCGTGAGGGGTGTGAATAATGTAAGGGACCCCGGCGATCTTAGCCGC
>JARRJQ010000331.1:0-6712 GCA_037388985.1 Desulfobacterales bacterium
ATATTTTGTTCGATCGCTTCAGCAATGCGGGTCTTAAGGACTGCGTCGACTTTTTAGCAGGCACCGACAACTGGAACGCCTTGTATTTCGGGTGCCTTGTTTCAGACAGCAGGAAAACCGCAAACCAATCGGTCCTGAGAATAAAGTATCGCTGTCTGGCCCATGGCTATGTCTTGAATCGTCAATTTGCTGAATTATTGGTAAAAACCCCATGGCAGGATATTCCCTATGATCAGCTGTTGAATAATCTTGCCGGGAGCTATTATGCCGTTTATCCTTCCTTTGCTTTTCAGAGCAACTCCCGAACAGATAACATGAAGAAAGCAGGACTGGATAGAGTTCGAAGATTATTTGGAGGACTCAGACGGATCCAGAAATTCAATGAGTTTTATCATCGCCACAGAGGACTGGTGATTGCAGCGCAGATTCTTATCCTGTTGATCATTATCAAATTGATCTTTTAAGGACAATGATGATCATCTTTGGACATGCAGAAGATCAACTCGACCGGAAGATTCGACAACTTTATGAATTTACAGTCATTTCACTGGCGTCGCCTGGCCCTGGCCCTGGCTGTCGTAAGCTGTTTTTTTGCCGTCGGCTTGTCTCGGGTAGACATTGAAACGGATATCGTCGGATTTTTACCGAAAGGTGACCCGGTAATTTCGGATGCCCTTTATATTTTCAAAAACCATCCAATCCAAGACCAGCTTGTTATCGATATCAGCCTGCAGAAAGAAAACCTGGAGCTGCTGGTTGATTGCGCCAAACGGGTCGAAAACAACCTGAGGCAGAGCAACTTGTTTGAGAAAGTGGGTTTACAGGATTTTCAATCCTTGCTACCCGATCTGGTCTTCCATATTTTAAATCATCTGCCGCTGCTGTTTTCAACTGAAGAATTGCAGAATCAAATCCAACCCCTGCTGGAACCCCTGAAAATCAGANNNNGGCATCGGCCAGACAGAATTCATTTCCAGGGATCCATTGGGATTCAAGGACATCGTGATGGGGCGCCTGGCGCCCCTGGTACCGACCCAATCGGCAAATATCTATAAGGGCCAGCTGATTTCAAAAGACGGCCAACATTTGCTGGTCATCGCCGATTCGGCTGCATCCAGCACCGACACGGCATTCGCGCGACGATTGTCCGAGCTAATAGACACGATCACCAAGAATCTCAACCGGCGCTATGAAAAATCAGGCAACCGGGTTACCCTGACGCCCATGGGGGCCTATCGAATTGCCCTGGACAACGAGTTGATTGTCAGAAAAGATGTCCGCAATGCAATTTTGTTCGCAACCCTGGGAATTATATTACTGCTCATTTTTTCTTTCCCACGACCCTATCTGGGATTATTATCCCTGCTGCCGGCGATTGCAGGCGCGATGACGGCCTTTTTTGTGTTTGCGCTGATCCATGATTCGGTTTCTCTGATGGTGCTCGGGTTCGGCGGAGCCATCATATCAATATCCGTCGACCACGGGATAGCCTATCTTTTGTTTCTGGATCGACCGCACCTGACTTACGGCAAAGATGCATCACAAGAGGTCCGGGCCATTGGACTGGTTGCCGCCCTGACAACGATCGGTGCTTTTGCAGCCTTGAATTTCAGCGGCTTTCCGATTCTCGAGCAGCTGGGTCAGTTTACAGCCCTTGGTATTTCTTTTTCATTTATTTTTGTTCACACTGTTTTTCCCCTGATTTTCCCCGCAATGCCTGCAGCCCGATCAACTCGGATGCCGCTGCAACAGACGGTCAATAAAATGGCCCGGACAGGCAAAAAAGGCGCTTATGCAGCTCTGCTTTTCGCCCTTGTCATGTTTATTTTTGCGAAACCGCAATTTAATGTCAGCCTTAACTCCATGAATACGGTGAGCATGGATACCAAAGCTGCTGAAGATATGATTGCAAAAGTCTGGGACATGAAATTCAATAAAATCTATTTAATGACGGAGAGTGAAACGCTGGATGGGCTCCAGCTGAAAGGGGACCGCCTGGCGAAAATGATTGCGCGCGAACGCCGATCCGGATCACTGTCTTCCAGCTTTGTTTCTTCGATGGTTTTTCCCGGTGCGGCAAGGCAGCAGCAAAATTTTGCCGCATGGCGAAAATTTTGGGATTATAAGAGGATCAAGGAGCTGAAAGCGTCCCTGACAGCAGAATCTTTAAAATTCGGTTTCACGGCAGATGCCTTCGAGCCGTTCTTTGAAATGCTGCAGGTCAGCACGTATGATCCTGAAACCATGATCATCCCCGAAAAATTTTTCGGATTAATGGGCATCACAGCCGACCCCACAAAAAGGGCTTGGTTGCAGATCAACACGTTGACGACAGAGAAGGGTTACAGCGCCGAAGAATTCCATGCCAAATACAGCAAGCTGGGCAGACTGTTTGACCCCAACTTTTTTTCGCAAGAATTGGGTCGGCAGCTGTTTGCCACCTTCACGAAAATGCTGGTGATCGTCGTGTTAAGCGTTACCGTTCTGGTGTTTTTTTATTTCGTTGACCTGACATTGACCTTCATTTCCCTGCTGCCCGTTATATTCGCACTTATCAGCACCCTGGGAACGCTGAAGCTGATCGGCCATCCGCTGGATATCCCCGGGTTGATGCTGGCAAGTATCGTGTTCGGTATGGGCATTGACTATCACGTCCTTGTTTGGTATCGGCTATTCTCTGATCGGCGCATTTGTCATTCTGCCGCCGCTATTGGCATACCGACTGCGAACCCGGCAAGCAGACAAACCCAAACAGGGCCGCATTGAAGATCGGGTTTTATGGCGCTATAAAAATTTGGAAGCCTATCCCCGATTGTTTGCCAGATTTAAAATGCAATTTGATCCGATGTTTTCGGAGCTGCCCCGTTTGTTGGATTCTTACAAGGGGATCTCCAATATTATGGACATTGGCTGTGGTTATGGCGTGCCGGCTGCCTGGCTGCTCGAACGATTTCCGGGGGCGAGCATTACCGGGGTCGATCCGGACGTCGGGCGGATTCGGGTTGCTTCCAGGGTTATCGGCAAGAACGGCACGGTTAAAACCGGAAGCGCTCCGGATATTCCGGTTGTCTCGCAACCGGTCAACCTTGCAATGATGCTGGACATCGTTCATTTTCTTAGCGATGACGAGCTGAAACTGACCTTTAAGCAGCTGTATGATTGCATTAACCCCGGTGACCACCTGATCCTCCGGGCCGCTGTTCCACCGACGCGGCGTATGCCCTGGGCCTGGTGGCTTGAAAACGTTAAGCTCAAGCTTAATCAAATACGGCCCCGCTATCGCTCCCCTCAGAACATCAAGGCCATGCTTGTTCAGAGCGACTTCGAAGTTGAACAAATGCTGCCGTCCGGCACCAAAGGAGAACTGGTCTGGTTTATCGCATCTAAAAAATTACCCGATGAAAAAAATTGACCCCGCGAAGCTAAATTTTTCTATGGCCGCCAAAGCTGGATCGCTTGCAATCCTGCTGGCCATTTTGTTCATTATGATTGATGGTTGGTTGGCCCTTATACCACTGGTCGGATTTTTTTCCCTCTGTCTGGCTGCTCCCCTTTTCCCCCGGTTCGGATTTTATCTTCCAGTGATCTACAGGGGCACATCAGGGAAAAATGCGGTGGCCATCACCTTCGACGACGGACCGGATCCTTTGACAACTCCGCTATTGTTGAAACTGCTATTAAAACGAGAGATAAAAGCAACATTTTTTGTTGTCGGAGAAAAAGTCGCCGCCCATCCGGAATTATTTAAAGAAATTATGCGGCAGGGGCATCTGATTGGCAATCATTCTTATAGGCACAGTTACCGGACACTCTTTAAAAGCAGTCCCTCTATTGTGGCAGATATTAAAGCCACACAAAATGAATTGAACGATTTCGGAATCCGGCCATTGGCCTTTCGTCCGCCGGCGGGTATCACCAGCCCTACCCTGCGGTCTGCCCTTTTGAAAACCGGCATGTATCTCGTCAATTTCAGTTGTCGCCCCCTGGATGGCGGCAACCGCCGGATAAGTAATCTGGCAAAAAGGATATTAAAGCGCCTGCGCCCCGACGACATTGTTTTACTTCATGACATCCGACCGCCCGATGAAAGCTTAATTCCGGTCTGGATAAACGAGATCGAAAATCTTCTAACCGGCATCGAGAGCAGCGGTCTTATGGTTTTGCCTCTATCCGAGCTAATCGGCAAACCGGTTATGATATCGATGGTTGACAGTGTGTCGGGCAAGCAAAATGAGGCGTTAAAATAGCCATCTTGAGAAAGGAAGAACACCCAAATTATTGTTCTTTTAAATATTTCATCCGGTTGGCGGATCGGATCATTCTGCCGTTATAGGTTTTAATTATCCATCCTGGCTGGACAAAGCAGACTTCGGAGATCGAAACATACAATTCATGAAACACGCGACGGCGTAATTCACGACCAATGTCGCCCCTTTTTTCTATATCGATACCGGGAGCCAGCTCGCAAACCATCACGATTTTTTCAGACCCGGTGCGCGCATCGTCGATTCCGAAAGCCACTGCCCTGCCGGGCTTGATACCCGAAACTGAATTTGCTACGATTTCCAGATCCTCAGGGTGTATATTTTGACCGCCTTTAATAATCAGATCTTTCTTGCGACCGCATACATAAAGGTGCCCTTTGGCCAGATAGCCGATATCGCCTGTATAGAACCAGCCGTCCTTCATTACGCTGGCTGTTAGTTCGGGATTCTGGTGATATCCGCTGAATAGAAATTCTGTCCGGATGGCAATCTCACCAACTGATCTTTCTGGCAGGCGGTTTCTGTTTGAATCCACAATGATCAGCTCAACTCCGTTCAATGGTAATCCGCAGCTAACGACAGGGATAGAGCCCTTTTGGCTTGAATCGGTGAGCACGGCCTGTTTTTTATCATAAAGCGACCGAACATCAATCCAGTCAACCGAAACATCATCCTTTATTTTCGTCGCGGTGGCTGCCAGGGTGTTTTCGGCCATGCCGTACCCCGGCTTTATGGATACGGGCGGCAATCCGAAAGCTGTAAAAAAATTAAAAAAATTCTTGATGCTGTCGTAATGAATCGGTTCGCCACCTATCCCTACAAACCGTAAAGTGCTCAGATCCATTCCCGTAAGATCCTGGCCTTTCACGCTGCGCAGGGTATGATTTAAGCCAAAATTGGGAAATATGCAGTGCGTCCCCCCATGTTTCTGGATCGCCTCTAAAAGGGCCTTCGGATTTTGGACCCATTTGAATGGAGACATCAGGACTAGAGGGACAGCGGTGGTCAGGGGCAGAACAATTCCTGAAAAAAGACCTAGATCATGGTAAAGAGGTGGCCAGTTAACGATTACATCTCCCCGCCGTAGATCCAAGGTCAAAGCATAAGATTGAATAAAATTCAAAACGGCGCGATGCGATAGTCTGACACCCTTTCGTCGCCCGGTAGACCCACTGGTATATTGAATATAGGCTACCTCTTCGGCCGATGCATAATTTTCGGGCAGGGATATGTCGCTATCTCCGCGGGAATGCAAAATCTCCGCTGAGCTTATCACGGAGCAGGTTGAATCCCTGAGCGAATTCCCAAGCTCGCCGGACAGTTGCGGTATGGTGATTAGGCCCCTGGCACCCGAATTTTTAACAAGCCTGCAAATTTGCTCTTTAAATTTATCGCGGTTGGGTACGTGCTCAGGATAATGAGTAATAATCGGGATAGCTCCACAATAGAGGATCCCCCAAAATGCCGCCACAAGCTCAGTTGAGTGATCTAACGCGATTACAACAACCTCTTGTTTTTTGATGCCATTGCGCTGAAGGCTGCGGCTGCAGAAAATTGCCTTATTATGCAGTTGACCGTATGATATATTTTGTTCGGTGTTGTCGTCGGAAATAAGGACCATCGCCTGCCGGTCGGCATTTTCCCGAATTATGTCAACAAAAGACTCAACAATTGATTTAGATGAATTACGCATCACGAGCTCCAGCAAGACAATTTTGAATGAGGGTGGTGAGATCCTTTATTTCACCATCATTGAAGAGTAAATCATCGGTGCTGTTGAAAAAAAGTTTGCCCCTTTGTTTGTTGTCAAAAATACCGACCGATCATAATTACAACCGAATTCACCCCTCGATTCTCGTGATGCAATCCACCGTTTGAGATATGCGAAAACCGAACTGCGCCAAAAAACGGCGGGCCGGAATCCGGCTGTATATCTGTTCCGACTCCAATCTGAGGATGAAAATTAAAATGAGATCCCTGGCCTTCAACTTTAAAGCCGGTATATATCAGACCAATGCCGCCTTCAAGGTAGGGATTCAATCGATGACCGGAAATAAACTCCAGGTAATACAAAGCCATCATGCCGACAGAAGCCATGCCATTGATTCTGGGAGATACGGTCAAGCCGGCGGTAGCTTCAACTTTGAAGCGTAAAGGCTCCGGTGCCCAATGATGCCATACTTTATCATAATCCCACATCGCAAAGCCCGAGAGCTGGACGAAAGCGATATCGGTCACCGGATCCACGGTGTTTCCGAATGATGCAGCGACACCGTAGCGCGTGGGAATTGAGGTTGCTTCCCGGTCGTCCGCCCCCACCATGGGGACGCCGATGCCGGCGAGCAGCTCGCAGAAAAGTACGACGCCGATGATCAACCCTCTAAAGTTGCCCATGACCGCGTTCATCATAGATAAGCGCATCGGTGATGTCAATCATCTATCTCACC
>JARRJQ010000331.1:6776-8403 GCA_037388985.1 Desulfobacterales bacterium
CTGCGACTGGCAGGTGCCCGAAGTAGCCCGATTCCCGAAAAAGAAATTGACATCAACGCGAGATTGCGGGAAACTCGCACCACTACAACCCTTGCAAATCGAGGTCCGAAAAATGCCGAACAGACCGTGGCTGCAATTTTTTGGCAAAGGGATTCCCCACACGTTGGCATACCCCGACCAATCCGTTGCGCAGTTTATGATCGACACTGCTGCCCGCAATCCGGATGCGATCGCGACAACCTTGTATGATGTGGATTTGACCTATGGCGAAATCAACGCCAAAACCAATGCCCTGGCCCATGCGCTCGAGGATCGGGGAATAAGGAAGGGTGATCGGGTGGCCCTGCTGCTCCCCAATTCTCCGACCTACGTCATTTCCTATTATGGGGTGCTGAAAGCCGGGGCAATTGTAGTCAACATCAACGTCATGACCCACGGCGAGGAGCTGAGCGGCATCTTGTCTTACACAAACGCCAGGCTTGTGATCACTCTGGACATATTTGTTGGGAATGTTCTGAAAATCGTCGACCGGACCCCTGTAGAGGACATCGTCGTCCATTCCGTTTTCGGAAAAGAGAAGGAACTTGCGCTGAAAAGCGGAATCAAGCCACCAATGCTGATGGATGATTTTGTTGCCGCGCAGCGCACCGATGTTTCGGCCGAATTCGGCCGTGATCTGCATCATCCCTTTTTTCCACGTCTTCGGAATGATGAGCTGTCTGAATCTGTCCGTGTACAAGGGTTACCGCCTCGTTCTGATCCCCATGTTCGACTGGTCTTACATTCTCGATATGCTGGAAATGGTAAAAAAATACCGTCCCATTTCCTTCCCGGCGGTACCTTCCCTGTGGGCGGCGATGGTATCCCATCCCAGCGCCGCCGAATTCGGTCTTAAAGACATCGAGGTTGCCGTCACCGGCGGCGCCCCGTTGGCCCCCTGGATCCAGGAAAAATTCGAAGCATTGACCGGCCGCTCCCTGACGGCCGCTTATGGATTGACAGAGGCCTCCTCGACAACCCACTTGACCCCTTTTCATCTCCGAGGCAAACCAGGCAGCATCGGCGTTCCCCTGGCAGACACCGATGCCCGGATCGTGGACATCGAATCCGGCGCGAGCGACTGCCCGCCGGGGGAAATCGGAGAGCTCGTCGTCAAAGGCCCTCAGGTCATGGCGGGCTATTGGCGGCAAGCGGAATTGACCGCCAGGACCGTCCGCGACGGATGGCTTTACACCGGTGATCTGGCCAAAATGGACGCCGAAGGATTTTTCTATATCGTCGACCGGAAAGACGACATGATCATTTCAAGCGGCTTCAATGTCTATCCCAGCGAAATCGAACAACTGATCGCCCGGCACCCGGACGTCAAGGAAGCTGCGGTCATCGGCAAGCCCGACCGCACCAGAGGAGAGTCAATCATGGCTTTTGTGGTTGTAGAAGAGAACAGGGTGAGTGACAAAGCGGCCCTGCTGGCGTTTTGCCGGGAAAACCTCGCTGCATACAAGGTTCCCAAGAGCATCATCTTCGTGGACACCATTCCCAAATCACCGGTGGGCAAGCCTCTCAGAAGAATCCTCAGAGACGGTTTCCGGTCATCCGTTCAGCCGCGAATATGAATTTTCGGTGA
>JARRJQ010000332.1:0-4215 GCA_037388985.1 Desulfobacterales bacterium
AGTCATGGGTGCCTCCATTCTTTTTGGCGATGAATAGACAGAAATGATCAGAAAAAATTACCAGTTAGGAAATGTGCTGTGCAGCTTGAATCGGCTTCACTTGAAAAGCGTATTCGATCCGCTTGCGGAGGAGCTTCAGGTTAATTAAATCATATATATCACTAAATTATATTGGGTCAAACATATTTTGATGGATTGGTTAGAGGATAGCATATCGCTATATCCGGTGGTCTGGCGGATTTATTCGGCCTGCATGTTTCCTTAAATATCACAACCATTTTAGCGGTGCCAAAACTTATAGTTACTCCAACATATCGGCGATTTTGAGGTTTTCAAAAGCCTGCCCTGAGCTACACTTGATTTGACAGAATTGGGATGTGAGTCAAGGCTTCGATTGACAATGTGATATCACAAATTTTCAGGTGTCTCTCAAAGTTCAGCTACGTTTACGGTATCTGTATTTCTTTTAAAGGGACAAATTTTTTACAGATATATAGCAGAAACCACAGGTTCAACTAAAGACAGTCTCTATTCGATAGTAAGAGAATTAAACTTTCCAATAATCATATCAAATTCTCCACTTAGCTTACTTTTTTCTAAACCTATTTTTAGCATTTTAATGAGATATGGATCACTTTCTTTATTTGTCGCTAAATAAAGAGAATCTCCACTTAATTCATTAATTTTAAAAACTCTTTTAAATAGATTTTGGTCGAGATTCATCGTTTTCATGAATATCGGAAAAGTAGAATCATAAAAAAGAAAAACATCCGCCCTCTCGTCTCTTACCATTAATATGGCACTCTGATCACTTTCAGTTAGATATAATTTTCTATGTCCTAACTTTTTTTCAAGGAATTGGTGACGAAAATCATCGCGCCAAACAGCAATTTTGTAATCTTTCAAGTCTTCGATCTTTTCTATTTTTATATCTTCTCGCTTTTTTAAGCGATACACCCAAGTATTGGTTTCAAGAATTTTACAAGTCCAATCAAATAGTTCCTCTCTTTCTTTTGTCCGCATAATACTGAAAATAGCAGTGTTTTTCTCTTCTTGCGCAATACGATATGCCCTGGCCCAGGGATACCACTTTATCTCATACTTTTTTATTCCCGAATGCTTGAGAATGGATTTCACCAATTCATACGAAATACCTTCTTCGATATATTTTTCCGTCGCATTATTGTTTTGTTTTGTTTGGTACTGAAACGGAAATTCATTGGTCGTCACAATTTTAAGGTCAGGCAATGTTTCGCTACTTGCATTAAAGCTTAATAATATAACAAATAAAAATGGCATAAAATGACATGGTTTTAGTTTCATTATTTTTCTCCCAGGCTACAATTAAAAAATTTGGGATATCATGAAATATCACAAATTTCCCCAAACTGCGGATACGTAAATGAAATCACAACTTTTGTAAAAGTACAGATACCATAATTGGCTGTTGTCAAGTCAAGTAAATCTTAACTTTGATGATTGTAAAATCATCTCCGTCCACCGACAGGTAAACATATGTTTTTAGGACACCCCGGTTAAATCCGCTACGCTGATCTCAAATGAGATATTTTACGGGGCAGGCAGATTTTCACACCCGCCCGCCTCGCCTGAGTTCCCCTCAGGCGGACGATGGCGGGCGTGGGATGTTCTCAGATTCAGTTGTTTAAAATATGGTTTTAATCTGTGTTTATCTGTGTTTATCTGTGTTCATCTGCGTCCCATTGTTATTCTCCCCTGCATCACATAACCTTCCGGCTTAGATTTTTGACCTCAGCCTGCCGCGGAGAAGCTTGCAAAAGCGAAGACGGACCTGCCGCGGCGTAGTCACGCTCATAGCGTGACGAAGACGGGCTTGCCGCGGCAAAGCTCGCTAAAGCGACGACGGGTCCTCAGCACTCAGTCCTAAATTTTTGAACCTTTGAGCCTTACGCCTTGAGCCTTGCGCCTTGCGCCTTGAACCTTTGCACCGTGCGCCTTACGCCTTTTTTATTTTCCCCCCTTTTCGATATCTTGTTCATTCCAGCCTTTTGATGTATGGTTAAAAGCTATTACCAATAGGAGGTTGTTTATGATCGAAACGATTCGTTTTACATTAAATGGCCGTCCGGTGCGCCTCAAAGTCGACGGTAAGCGCTCGCTTTTGTGGGTTTTACGCACCGATCTGGGCCTCACCGGGCCTAAATACGGCTGCGGCGAAGGAATATGCGGTGCCTGTACGGTGCTGGCCAATGATGAGGCCGTGCGCTCCTGCCAGATAACCATAAAAGAGGTCGACGGCAGTGAGATCACCACCATCGAGGGACTTGCCCGAAACGGCGCATTGCACCCGCTTCAAAAAGCGTTTATCGAACATGTCGGTTTCCAGTGCGGCTATTGTACACCCGGGATGATCCTCAAAGCTTACAGCCTGCTGGCTGACAATCCTACCCCAACGCGGGCAGAAATCATCGACGCTATGGATGATAACCTGTGCCGCTGCGGCGCCCATACCCGAATCGTTGCGGCCATTGAAGCCGCTTCCCACGGGATGAAAGGAGGGATGAAATAATGCTGTCCTCCAAAATGAATCGCCGTGAATTTCTCAAACGTCTGGGCGTTTTAGGCGGCGGGGTCATCATCGGCTTTAACACCTTTGACCGCCGCAGCTGGGCCCGTGCGGCGCGCTCCGGTTTTCTCGGTGCTGAAATCCCCACCGATTTCAATGCCTTTTTGAGAATCGGGACCGATAACCGCGTTGTGCTTTATACCGGCAAGCTCGAAATGGGTCAGGGCACCATGACCTCTCTTCCCCAATTGCTGGCCGAAGAGCTGTATGTGAATGTCGACGCGGTGGATATTGTGATGGGCGATACCGATCTATGCCCCTGGGATGCCGGGACCTTCGGCTCCCTTTCGATCCGCCATTTCGGGATATTTCTGCGCGAAGCTGCGGCCGAGGCCAGGGGCGTGTTAATCCAATTGGCCGCCGATTACCTGAAATCCCCCACGGGTCGCCTGGTTACCCAAAACGGCACCGTCTATGACCGGTCAAAACCAGACCGCCGGGTGAGTTACGGGCAGCTGACCAAAGGTCATATCATCGAAAAGCACTTAAAAGACCTGCCGCCTTTAAAACCGTCTTCCGCGTTTGAAACCATGGGCAAATCGGTCCCGCGGCGGGATGCGCTCGCAAAGGTCACCGGTGAAGCCAAATTTTCAGGAGACATCCGGCTTGAAGGGATGCTTTATGCCAAAATACTCCGACCGCCGGCCCATGGGGCGAAATTACTTCAGGCCGATACCGCTCCGGCCAGAGATATAGACGGTCTGCAGATTATTGAGGAAGGCGATTTTATCGCCGTTTTGCACCAACATCCCGATGTTGCCGAAAAGGGGCTGGCAGAAATCAAGGTCCGCTTCGACCGGCCCAAAACCGGTATCGACGACAAGACCATTTTTGATCATTTGCTAAAGTCGGCGCCATCTCCGGAAATCGCTTCACAGGCCGGAAACCTCAAGACCGGCGAAAAACAGGCTTCAACCGTCATCGAAAAAACGTACTTGAACAGTTATGTGTCCCATGCGCCCATTGAGCCGCACACGGCACTGGCCGACTTTGACGGGAAAAAAATGACGGTCTGGGCTTCCACCCAAACCCCCTTCAGGGTTAAAGATTTGATTGCCGAGCGGCTGGGCCTGTCAGCGGATTCTGTCCGGGTTATCGCGCCTTATGTGGGGGGCGCATTCGGCGGCAAATCGGCATCCGAGCAGGCTTTGGAAGCCGCCCGTCTGGCCAAACGCCTCAAAAAACCGGTGCAGGTGGCCTGGAGCCGGGCGGAAGAGTTTTTTTACGACACCTTTCGACCGGCAGCCATTGTCAAGATTAAATCCGGGCTCAATAGTTCCGGCCGGATGACTCTGTGGGATTATAACGTATACTACGCCGGCACGCGGGGAAGTGAGCAATTTTATGAAATTCCGCATCACCGGGAGAGGGCCTACGGGGGCTGGGGCGGCAGGGCCGGCGAATATCATCCTTTCGCGGTCGGCCCATGGCGGGCACCGGGCAACAACACCAACACCTATGCCCGCGACCTGCATCTAAACCTGATGGCGTCAAAGGCCGGGGCGGATCCGCTTCAATTTCGCCTTGCGCATCTAAAAGACAAGCGCATGATCAATGTCTTGCAGGCGGCGGCCAAAAAGTTCGGCTGGCAGCCCATCAAAACGCCCAGC
>JARRJQ010000333.1:0-8089 GCA_037388985.1 Desulfobacterales bacterium
AAAAGATGGCGAGCTGCCCCCTATTCAAGCCGGACAGAATATCAGCCTTTTTCTAGAGATCGATGGTATCCGGACCAGACGGCCTTACAGTATTTCTTCACCGCCGCATCTGAGGCAATATTACGACATTACTGTGCGACGGGTGGAAAACGGGCTGGTATCCAATTTTTTAATGGATGATCTGGTCATTGGCAATGACCTGGTCAGCTCCGGACCGGCCGGCTATTTTTACTTCAATCCGTTGATCCACCCAAAAAACATGATTTGTCTGGCCGGAGGCAGCGGAATAACCCCTTTTGTGAGCATGATACGAGAAATTGTTGAATGTGGTCTGGATCGCACCGTAACGCTTTTTTATGGAAATAAGACCACCGATGACATCATTTTCCATGCGGAACTCGGCCGGATATCCGCGCGGTTTGACAGCATCAATTATATCCCGGTCATCGAAGATCCCTCCGATGATTACACCGGCGCCTGCGGATTTATGACCGCAGAGCTGATCAAAGAGGTTCTGGGTGATCTGAAAGGCAAATCTTTTTTCATTTGCGGCCCCCAGGGGATGTATGACTTCTGTCTGCCTGAGCTGGAGGGACTCGGAATTGCCAGGCGCAAAATCAGACAGGAGATGTATGGGGCACCAGTGAATATCTGGCAATATCCGGGCTGGCCCAGCGAGGTGGATCCGGATCGTTTTTTCAGCGTTCAGTTGAAAAACGGTCAACAGCTAAAGGCTAAAGCCGGCGTTCCTTTGCTGGTGTCCCTGGAAAAAAGCGGTGTGGTGGTGCCCTCCCTGTGCCGATCGGGAGAATGCAGTATGTGCCGTTTGAAAGTTCTGTCCGGCAAAGTGTTTCAACCGGCCGGCGTGCCCGTTCGAAAATCCGACAGGCAATTCGGCTATGTCCATTCATGCGCCGCTTATCCTTTGTCGGATCTGGAGATTCTGATATAAAACGCCGTACGGTTTTTGTTTTTTTCTGCACCCCCAACTCGGACAAGCCGGTTGGAGCGAAGCGTAAATCCAGATTAATCGGGGAACCAATATTGATTAATTAATCACGAAAGCACGAAAGGACCCCGGTTAAACAGAAAGATAAGGTTTAACTGGGCAGGCAAAAACACGAAAAAGAAATATAATATAAATTTCGTGCTCACGCGGCGCAAGCGCCTGCGCTGCGCGTTTTAGATTTCGTGTTTTCGTGATGAAATCCGCGGATTATAAAGAGTAAAGAAATTATTATTAAGACTCTAATGAGAGGTTTTTATGTCTGATGATTATCTAGTCGGTGAAAAGAAGGATGGCATTTATTTCATTACCCTGAACCGTCCTGAAAAAAGAAATGCGATCAACAAAGAAATCCTGACGGGAATTTGCGAACAGGCCGAAGGCCAGGTGACTGATCCGGAAATCAGGGCGATTATCATCAGGGGTGAAGGCAAAATTTTTTCTGCCGGTGTGGACTTCAATTCATTGGGCGCGGAAGTGGGGCCTTTCCTGGGAGACAGCGGTGCCGGTGGTGCATCTTTGCGGGCGCTGATCTATCAGCACCAGCAGTATTTAAACCGCCTTGAAGCAGTGGAAATCCCGATTCTGTGCGCCATGCACGGCAAGGTGCTGGGGCTGGGCGTTGAACTGGCGCTGGCCTGTGATATCCGGCTGATGAGCGCCGACTGCACCTGGGGCATGCCGGAAGCAAAAATGGGTTTAATTGCCGATCTGGGCGGAACCACGCGGCTTTCCAGACTTCTGGGGCCGTCGCGGGCCATGGAAATTCTGATGACCGCAAACGAGTATACGGCGCAACAGGCCCTTGACTGGGGGCTGATCAGTTATCTAACCCCTCAGAGTGATCTGTTAGCCGCTGCTGAAAAAATCGCCCGGGATATTAGCGCCGCAGCACCGCTGGCGGTCGGGGCGTTCAAAAAAATTATCAAGCGCGGCGAAGGCGTTGACCTCATGACCCAACTGGATATGGAGGTCAACCTTCAAAGCATTTTGCTTCGGACGCAGGATTTTCAAGAAGGCATCCAGGCCTTGATCGAAAAAAGAGATGCCTGTTGGAAGCGCAAATAGGCTCAGATTCTTGAATCGGTCCAACATGTATCTCTTAACTGATTGCGGCACCTTTCATCTGGTTTGTATGTTTGCCCGGGTTTGGGAGCAATAAAAACCATAAAGTAAAGAAAGGATTCGCTATGGCTCAAATAATTGCTGACCGAAGAGACATTGATTTTGTTCTTTACGAACAATTTCGTGTCGAGGAACTCACCGGGCACCCCAAATACAATAGTTTTAATAAAAAAACCTTTGATCTGATCGTCAACGAAGCCCGCAATTTAGCGATTCAAGAAATTCTGCCGACCTTTGCCGAGGGGGACCGCGAAGGCGTTAGCTACGAAAACGGGCAGGTAAAGGTTCCGGCCTGCTATCATCGTCCTTATCAGTTGATGTGCGAAGGAGAATGGACGGCGATGACCGCCGATCCTGAGTTCGGCGGCCAGGGCCTTCCCCAATGCATTACTCAGGCGGCCTCAGAATATTTAATCGGTGCCAATTATGCATTTGCTCTTTACGCCTATGTGGGGCATGCTGCCGGAGAGCTGATTGAATTGTATGGAACCGATAAGCAAAAGGAGCTTTTCTTAAAGAAGATGTACACCGGTCAGTGGTGCGGTACAATGCAGTTGACCGAACCTCAGGCCGGATCAGACGTAGGTGCCATTACCACTTCTGCAGTAAAAAACCCTGATGGAACCTATTCTTTGAGCGGAAACAAAATTTTTATCACCGCCGGCGATCACGATCTAACCGAAAACATCATTCATCCGGTGCTGGCACGCATCGAAGGGGCGCCTAAAGGGACCAAAGGGATTTCATTGTTTATTGTCCCTAAGATCTGGGTGAATGACGACGGCAGTCTGGGGGAACCCAATGATATCGTCTGCAGTAGTGTTGAGAATAAAATGGGAATCCATGGCAGTTCCACCTGCAGCATGACTTTAGGCGGCCAAGGCAAATGCCGGGGCTTGCTGCTCGGTGAAGAGAATAAAGGCTTGCGCGTCATGTTTCACATGATGAACAGTGCCCGTCTGGCCGTTGGGTTCATTGGATTCATATGCGGTTCGGCGGCTTACCTGTATGCACTGAATTACGCTCGGGAGCGGCTTCAGGGCAAGGATCTGGAAGCATTTTTGGATCCGGATGCACCTCAGGTGCCCATCATTCGGCATCCGGATGTGCGCCGGATGTTAATGTGGATGAAGGCTCATGTAGAAGGGATGCGCAGCTTGATTTATTTTGTGAGCACGGCTTTTGACAAGCGGACATGTGCCCCCAGCGATACCGAAAGGGAATACTATCAGGGGCTGATCGATTTGCTCACCCCGGTAATTAAATCCTACTGCTCGGAGCGCGGCTTTGAACTTTGTGTCGAGGCGATGCAGGTTTATGGCGGTTATGGTTATATGCTGGATTATCCCATCGAACAGCTTTTAAGAGATTGTAAAATTGCATCCATTTATGAAGGCACCAATGGAATCCAGGCGCTGGATTTCTTGGGGCGTAAGCTGGGAATGAAAAAAGGTGCGGTATTCATGAACTATCTTGCCGAGATGCAAAAGACCGTCTCCGATGCGAAAAAGATAGCCGGGCTGGAGGATTTAGCAACAAAGGTTGCAACCGCCATCAACCGCCTGGGTGAGATTGCCATGCACATGGGACAAACCGCGCTGTCGCCGAACCTCAAGGTCGCCTTTGCATTTGCCAAACCATTTTTGGATGTCATTGGTGATGTCTCGCTGGCCTGGATGATGCTGTGGCGGGCGACGATCGCCCTGCCCATGCTGGAAAAACTTGCCGGTGGCCTTGACATCAGCGTCCGACGGGAGCAATCAGCCAAGAACAAGCAAATTGCATACTATGAAGGCCAGCTTCAAACAGCCAATTATTTTATCCGTGCGGTTCTTCCAATTGCTCTTGGCCGAATGGAAGCCATCGCATCAAGTGATGCGTCAACAATTGAAATCCCGGAGGTTTCCTTCGGAGGGTGATGCGCGCATTTGTATTTGTTTGAAACGGAGGTAAAAATGTCCGGAAATTTAAATCGCCTTTTGACAATCGATCTTGGCTCCGGCCAGACGGAAATAAAAAATTTGCCGCCCGAAGAATTTCGAACGTATATTGGCGGGAGCGCCCTGGCCGCCCGTCTTTTTTTGGTGGGGACGAATTTTCCGGGCAGCTCCCGTTTCTCTTTATGCGCACGTTCGCCGCTGACCGGTATCTGGGGGGAATCCGCCTGCGGAGGTTTTTTCGGCGCAGAGCTAAAGAAAGCCGGATTCGATGGTGTTATCCTTAATGGAAAAGCTCCCAAACCATCTTATATCCTGATTGAAGACGGCCAGGCGGTTGTTTCAGATGCCGCTGATCTCTGGGGCCAGGATACTTACACCACGGTCGACAAACTGAAGAAAAGACACTCAGGCAAAAGTTCCGCGCGGGTGCTAACGATTGGCCCGGCAGGAGAAAATCTGGTAAAGTATGCCGCGGTCTGTCATGACAAGGCTCACTATTTCGGGCGCGCTGGAATAGGGGCTGTCATGGGCAGCAAAAATCTCAAAGCGGTGGTGGCCAGGGGTTCGGATAAAGTATCGATCGCCGACGAAGCGAAATATCAAACCGTCAGAAAAGCGGCTTTGGCGACGATTAAGGAATCACTGATAACCGCTTCCTTCCATGACTTGGGTACGGCAGCTGCCATGGATATGGGCATGCTGACCGGAGATGTGCCCATTAAAAACTGGTCGTTGGGCGGTGCTGAAGAAATGGCAGCAGCCCTGGGTGGTCCGGCCATTCATGAAAAGATGCTCAAAGGGCGCAAGGCCTGCTATGCCTGCCCGATTGGATGCAAGCCGGTGGTGGCGGTCGATACCCCCGTATATGCAGTTGCCAAAGGACCCGGACCTGAATATGAAACCTGTGCTGCCTTCGGCACCATGATCATGAATGCCAATCTGGATGCCTTGGCCTATATCAATAGCCTGTGCAATCGCCTGGGACTGGATACGATCAGTTGTGGAGCGACCGTCGCATTTATCATGGATTGTTTTGAAAATAATTTGCTCAGCCGCGAAGACCTGGATGGTCTTCAACTGGATTGGGGCAATGTCGATGCCGTCATTGCACTGGTCAAAAAGATTGCCGCACGCGACGGATTCGGAAACCGGGCCGCCGAGGGCAGTCTTGCTCTGGCCCGGGATATGGGTCAGGCTGCTCTGGATTTATCTGTTACGGTTAAAGGTCTGGAAGTTCCTATGCACGATCCACGGGCCTTTCATGGACTGGGTTTGGCATACATGAATTCCAACCGTGGGGCCTGTCATATGCAGCACATCGTTCAGGGCATCGAGCAGGGAATGATTTCCTGGCCCGAGATCGGGCTTGAAGAGGATTACGTATCAATGGAAAGCCAGGGTAAGGCTAAAATGGTATATATCTGCGAGAATGTGGGTCAATTGACCAATGCGGTGAGTATCTGCCAGTTTGTCCACTGGGCCATGGGGATGAACCATCTTCTTGAAGGGTTCAATGCGGTTACCGGCTATGATTTTGATATGGAGACATTTATAAAGGCCGGTGAGCGCGCCTGGGTGTTAAAGCGAGCCTTAAATAATCTCATGGGGATTTCGGCTGCCGCCGATCGCCTGCCCAAAAAGATTCTGACGCCTTTAACCGAGGGTGAGGCAGCCGGCAGTATTCCCGATGAGGCGCTTATGCGCAACAAATATTATCAAATTCGCGGGCTGGATGACAAAGGCGTTCCAACTCCCGAACTTTTGAAGACTGTGGGTTTGGGGTGGTTGCAGGAAAAACTTCATAGATAGAAGTGGTTTCAAAACCTCATATCAGGTTCAAGGGCCCCGCCTGCCGGCGGGACTTCGCAACTGACTATTTTAAATTAAGGTGCTCAGCAAGGCGGGACAATCCGCTACGAACATTCGCAGCCATTGAAGCCTCTTGAGCCCCTTAAATAACATATAAAATAGATACGAAATCCCGCTTTGTTAAGCGGGGAGATGGGGTTTTGAAACCACTTCTAGAAAGGAGGTGTACGATGGCAAAGCTTGATGTGTTTAGCGATGAATGGTGCAAGGCATGGGAACAGAAGGTGAGTGCCAGCAAAGATTTCGCAATTTATAATAAAGGCTGGGAAGGTACGGTCGGCTGTATTATTCTAAAAGATCCGGCGGAGGGCCTTCATGAAGATCAGTATCTTTTTCTGGATTTCGAGGATGGTAAGGTCAATGGTATCCGGATGACCGACAAGGAAACGGCCGAAAATGCAAAATTTGTGATCAGCGGGGCCTATGTTCGCTGGAAACAGGTGGCATTGAGAGAACTGGATGCGGTTAAAGGCATGATGCAGGGCAAACTCAAACTTAAAGGCAATCTTCCTTACATGGTAAAATATCTTAAAGGGGTTCAGGAATCTATTCGCTGTCTGACGGAAGTTGACTCAAAATGGCCAGATGAATAGGAGATACGATCATGGCTTATGATTCCGATTTAAGTTTTAACTATTTCGGCCCCACCAAAGTGATTTTCGGGGCGGGGTCTGTATCCGAGCTGCCCATCGAAGTGTCGGCCTTTGGCAAGAAAGCGGTACTGGTGACCGATGAAGGGCTGATGGCGACCGGACTGGTTGAGCAGGTTCAAGAAAAGCTAGGCGAATTAATGGTATACACGTATGCCGATGTGCCTGCAGACAGCGGCATGGAGGTTGTCGATCAAGGGGCCCGGGAGGCGCTGTCGGCCGGAGCGGATGTGATCGTCAGTTTGGGCGGCGGCAGTGTCATTGACACTGCCAAGGCGATGAGCATTGTCATGAACGAAGGGGGCAGCATCAGAGACTTTCAGGGCTTGCAGATGCTCACGCGTCCCCAGATTCCCCACATCGCTGTTCCCACAACCGCCGGTACCGGATCTGAAGTGACTTCCGCTGCCGTGATTTTTGACCAAGAACAGGGTCAGAAGATTCTTGTTTTCGAGTATTTCATCACACCGCGGGTGGCGATTCTCGACCCGAAAATCACTGCGTCATTGCCGCCGCAGCTCACCGCCGCCACCGGAATGGATGCCATGACCCATGCGGTGGAAAGTTATGTATCTTTGCAGCGCAACCCCATATCCGATGCAGCCGCTTTGCATGCCATTCGGCTGATCGTAAACTATCTGCCGCTGGCCGTTTCAAACGGTTCGGACCTGAGTGCACGCGGCCAGATGCAGGTGGCTGCGCTTTTGGCGGGCTGGGCATTTTCCAATGCGATGGTGGGGTTGGCGCATGCCATGGCGCACTCTTTGGGAGCGGTTTGCAGAATCCCGCATGGATTGGCCAACGCACTGATTTTGCCGCAGGTAATGAGATACAATCAAACAGAAGTGCCGGAGCTGATGATGGATATTGCAGCCGCCATGGGGATTTCAATTGAGGAGCTGGACACCTTGGCAGCCGGTAAAGCGGCCGCAGATAAGATGGAAGGATTCCTCAAACAAATTGGCCTTACAGAGCGGTTAAAGGACTTAGGGGTAAAGCCGGAGGCGTTGAAGCAGTGTGCGGAACTTTCAATGAGTGATGGTTCCATTGTTTACAACCCCAAGATGGTCATGGATGCGGATGAGATCCTGGATATTTACATGAAGCTTTACTGAGATGGGCCCGAATGTTATGATACAATTGGTTTCCGGTGCCGAGCAAATTGGATTGGCCGTTATGCTCAAAGATCTCATCGATCAAAATCTTGAACAGCACCCTCACAAACTGGCAGATTTCAAAAAACTCGATATTCGGATCGGCCTATCTGTATCCGATGCAGACATCGACCTTACCTTGGATTTTAAAGCGGGCGACGGAATGACGATCCACGCCGGTATCAAAGGCAAACCCGAGCTGTGTATCGATACAGACGCTGAGATCATCATTGCACTATCCAACCAGCGGATTAAATGGGGACTGCCATACTGCTTCGATGAGACCGGTCACGAGATTATCGCTGCCATAAAAAGCGGCCGGCTTAAAATAAAGGGGATGATCCC
>JARRJQ010000333.1:8114-10997 GCA_037388985.1 Desulfobacterales bacterium
CCATCTCAAAAATGTCTTTTGGCCCCATATCTTTGTTGGGACCTCGTTTTAAATCCTCGACAACCAACAGGTTGCCTGCGGTTTAAAACTCGGCCCCGCCGCGATCTGGAACCAAAATCCTATTTTTGAGAAGGGTTCTAGAAGTGGCCCCAAAACCCCATACGTGTGCGCTTCGCTTTCAATGCACGGGACGCTTGTTGAACTCCATAATTTTTATAAAAATAGATATGAAATCCCGCCTATAACGGCGGGGCTGAGCACCTTTAATAAAGAAGTATCAGATGCGAAATCCCGCTGGTAAGCGGGGCCCTTGAACCTGATCTGAGGTTTTGAATCCACTTCTAATGACGAAATCAAACACCGTGTAACATGTCGGGGGGCATTTTATCAGGCAAATAATGCTTATGGCCAGACAAGATCACATGTTTCAGGCGACCGACGGCAATTTACACTTTGTCGACTGGGGCGGGAGCGGGCCATTTGCACATTTTTCCCATGCAACCGGACTATGTGCCGGAACGTATAGCCCCCTGGCCGAAAGGCTCACGCCGCATATGCGGATTTGCGGCATGGATGACAGGGGACACGGGAGAACCCAGGCACCGGCGGATCCACAAGAATTAAAAAATTGGGATATCTTTGTCGATGATTTAGAGCACTTTGTAAAAAATTTGGGAGCGCCTGTAATCGCTTTGGGTCATTCGCTCGGGGCTGCGGTGAGTTTGCTTTTAGCGATCAAAAGGCCGGAGTTGATTCGAGCGCTGATTCTCATTGATCCCACGATCCTGCCTTTTTCATGGATGTGGTGGTGGTATTTGGCTAAATTGACCGGACTTGCCCGGTTTGTGCCCATTGTGGCCACGGCGGCCAAGCGAAAACGTGTTTGGCCTGATCGCGTAAGTATCCTGGAAGCCTATCGAAGCAAGGCTGTATTCCAAACCTGGCAGGATGGATTTCTGGATGCCTATATTCAGAATGGCACAGAAAAAACCGAAGACGGGACGATACGATTATGCTGCCATCCTTTATGGGAGTCAAAGTGCTTCGCCGCTTGCCCGCATGATATATGGCGCTACATCCCGCGGCTGCAGAAGCCGGCTTTAGTTCTATACGGTGCGGCGTCAGATACTTTTCTGGCTTCGGCAGCCAAAAGATTCAAAGCGAAAGTCCCGGCAGCTGCTTTGCGGTGCTTTGAAGATGCGGGCCATTTCGTTCCGATGGAAAGGCCGGATGAGACGGCCGAAGTTATTCTGGATTTTCTAAAAAATGAAAAAATTTTGTAGAAGTAGCAGGAATAAAAAACCAGCTGCAACCATCAGCCGCAGAGATTTTTTAAAAGCTTCTGCAGCGGTCGGTAGCGGCTTATTATTCGGGTTGCATGGAGATCTAATTATGGCCAATTCCAAAAGTCAGGTGGCGTTTGTTGGCACCGAGAATCGAAAATCCGGGGTCGCATTATCTATTAAAGCACTGGGCATCAACCCGGTGAAGAACAAAGATGTCCTGATCAAACCCAATTTCAATACCGCCGACGCCGCTCCCGGATCAACGCATAATGATACACTGGTTGCTCTGGTAGAAGAGATTTGGAAGATGGGGGCTAAATCGGTCAGCCTTGGAGAGCGAAGCTATCCCCCGACGCGTTCGGTCATGGAGGACAAAGGCATTCTTCCGCTGATGGAAGCCCTGGATGTCCGGATTATCGACTTCGATGATCTTGACCAAAAAGATTGGGTCAAAGACAATCCCAAAGAATCGCATTGGCAGGATGGATTCAGGGTCGCGCGACCCATCCTTGAGGCCGAATGCCTTTGTCCTCCATGACCGAACGCGTCGGGGGATAGCTTCGCTCTCCAACCCGATGAATGGTAAGCGGGCGCAAGGCAATGTTTTTCTTGCCTCCACCGACCGTGTGGCCATTGATGCTGTCGGTCTGGCCGTATTGAAATCTCTGGGAAGCAATGCGCAAATCATGAACACAAATATTTTTGAGCAGGAACAAATTGCCCGGGCCGCTGAAATTGGTCTTGGAGCGACATCACCTTTAGAAATCGAGGTCGTTGCCGACGACAAGCAGAGTCGAAAATATCGAGATCGTATCGTTGAGCTACTCAAAAAAGGTTAATGCCTGACCAAACTGTTTTCAGCGGAAATCTGCATTCGGTACCGGCATTGACAGTCACCTCTCTCCCAGGTTATAAATCGCTTTTATATTTCAAGAGACTCCTGATTTTCAGAAAGTGTCTGTTATGCAGGAAATCAATGCTATGCCGGCTCGGCTCAATCTGTTTCAGCGGTTGCGCTATTCCATTTTTCCCGGCACATTGCGGAGATCAGGGCATCGTGAGCCTTATCGAAACCTTTTCAACAGCCTGATTCTTCACTTTCGTCCCCGTGGGGTTCAAGAACGCACCCTCCGATTCACACTAACCTGGGGTCTTGGCGGGATGGCGGTGGTGCTGGTGTGCATGCTGTTTGCGACAGGATTGATGTTGAAATTTGTTTACCAGCCAGTACCCGACCGCGCCTATGAATCCATTGTTCATCTGCAAAACGATGTGCTCTTTGGACAGCTGATCCGCAATATTCATCACTGGAGCGGTTATCTGCTGTTGATTGTCGTTTTTCTGCACTTTTTACGCGTATTTTTCAGCGGAGCGTTTTACCCGCCGCGGCAGTTCAACTGGATCATCGGCCTGGCAATGTTTCTGGCGGTGCTGACTTCAAATATCACCGGATACCTGTTGCCCTGGGACCAGCTTGCCTTCTGGGCGATTACCATTTGCACCGGCATGCTGGAATATGTCCCCGGAATCGGCGGATGGTTGCAGAGTCTGATTCGAGGTGGCAGCGATATCGGTCCGGCCACGTTATCCATTTTTT
>JARRJQ010000334.1:0-4196 GCA_037388985.1 Desulfobacterales bacterium
CCGGCTCATGCCGGTAATCCCCAGGCCGAAATCCAGCTGTTTTAAATACACTAGAAAACCGATGCCCATAACGATTACCAGCAGGGTCATCCAGCCGTAATATTTTTTGCCGCCTTTAATCGCTAATTCAAGCATTAGTCACCTCATACGATGTAGTAAACACTGGGTTCGGTTCCCAGATCCTGTTTACGACGGATGGTGTAGTTGGTTCGGATCAGTTCGCGAACTTCCGATTCGGGATCGTATAAATCCCCGAAGGTCAGCGCGCCATTGGAAGCCTCCACGCAGGCCGGCAGTTGGCCGACGGCCAGTCGCTCGGCACAAAAATTACATTTTTCGACCACACCCTTCATGCGGGTCGGAAATTCGTCGTTGAGATCCGCCTCGGCGATAAACGGCCGCGGGTCCCGAAAGTTAAAACTTCTGGCTCCGAAGGGACAGGCGGCCATGCAAAACCGGCAGCCGATGCAGCGGTGAAAATCCATCATCACGATGCCATCGGATTCGCGCTTGAAGGTCGCTTGGGTCGGGCAAGCCCGGCAGCAGGGCGGGTTTTCACAGTGATTGCACAAAACCAGAAAGGGTCGCTGCTCAATGCTTTCCTCGACAAAGCGCGCGGCCTTGTGCGGAAAGGCATTGTGATAGGGCTCATCCCAGATCCATTTAATTTCATGGCGCTTGTCCTCAAAATGGGGGACATTGTGAATTTTATGGCACGCTTTGATCATCGGCTCCATGTCGGCCTCGGATTTGAGCTTCCGGGTATCGACGACCATGGCCCACTGCTTGGCCTTCAGTGCTTTGTCTCCCTCTCGAATGACGACTTCAGCCTCGGCGGCTTTTTGCTCCTCGGCAAACGCATTGAGGCCCGGCTTGGTGGTCAGCGCCAGCGCAGAAATTCCCAGTAACTGTAAAATGCGTCTTCTGCTGCTATCCATTATGATTTCTCCTTCGGATTTTCGATATGGCAATTCCAGCAGTACGGCCTGACTGAAGCATAGTTGTGACAGCGGTCACAAAACTCTGCTGTGTTGGAATGGCAGTCCAAACACGTGTTGGTCAAACTGATGTTAAATTCTTTTCCCTGGGGATTGACATAGACGCGCTTGCCTTCGCGCACCACCGATTCCCGCCAGGTAACCAGCAGCAACATATGCTCGGATTTCATGTAATCTTTGGATCGTACACACGCCTGGGCCGCCTTGGCCTTGGGCGTCAGCACCGGTTCGGGTATTGGCGCGGCTTTTCCCCGCATGTACCATAAGGGAAACAAGACGATAATAAAAAATAGAATCAATCCCGTGACAATCAGCGCTTTATTGTTCATCAGTTTATTCCTCCGACTCACCCTCTGATTCAGCTTCTTCGGCTGTTTGCAGGCCCGGTATGTCTTCGCCCCGCAGGTCTGTGGATCTTTCGTTTTGGCCGGGTAATATAAGCGCGTTGGCCACCATTTCATGCATTCCGGTGACGTCTACTTCAGGTACCCAGTATTCCATTAAGGTCGGAAAGACAGCCCGGTCAATGGCACAGATGCAGGCCAGCATGTTCACGCCGTATTTTTCGTGAACGTATTTAACCGCATTGGCCCGGGGCAGGCCGCCGGTCAAGCGCAATTCCATGTCCTCACCGGCGTTGAGACCCGCGCCGCTGCCGCAGCAGAAGGTGTTTTCCCGGATGGTATTGGCCGGCATTTCATAAAAATGGTTGCAGACACTTTTAATGACGTAGCGTGGCTCTTCAAACAGGCCCATGCCACGGGCCGGATTGCAGGAGTCATGAAAGGTGACCTTCAGATGATCGTTGCGACTGGGGTCCAGGTCGAGCTTGCCATGCTTGATCAAATCTGCGGTGAATTCGGCGATATGTACCATTTTGTTGGATCTGGCATTTTCGAACCGGGTCCCGGTAATGGGTGACACCGGCACCTCGAGAAAATCGGTGGGGCCGTTCATGGTGTCCATATACTGATTGATCACCCGCCACATGTGGCCGCATTCCCCGCCCAGGATCCATTTGACCCCCAGGCGCTTGGCCTCGGAATACATATTGGAGTTGAGACGCTTCATGGTCTCGTGGGAGGTGAAAAACCCGAAATTTCCACCCTCTGACGCATAGGTGCTCCAGGTCACGTCGAAACCGTATTTTTCTTTTAAATAGTGAAACAGAATCAGATACCCCATGGCGGTATAGGTGCCCGGATCGGCGAATACATCTCCGGATGGTGTAATAAAAAGCACCTCGGAGCCTTTTTTGTTAAGATTATAATCCACCCTGACGCCGGTTTTTTCTTCGATGTCATCGACAAAAAAGTCGAGCATGTCTTTGTAGGCATGGGGCTGGATACCCAGGTGGTTGCCGGTGCGGTAGCAGTTGGCTACCGGTGTGGCAATCCAGTCGATGTTCAGCCCCAGCAGGTTTAGCAGCTCCCGGCCCATGATGGTGATCTCGGCGGTGTCAATGCCGTAAGGGCAAAACACGGAGCAGCGCCGACATTCGGTGCATTGAAACAGGTAGTACCACCACTCTTTGAGCACATCGATGGTCATGGGTCGGGCGCCGTTGATTTTGCCCAGGATTTTGCCCATGCGTGTAAAATCGTTACGGTAAACCGATCGCAGCAGCTCGGCGCGCAGCACCGGCATGTTTTTGGGGTCACCGGTTCCGATAAAAAAATGACATTTATCGGCACAGGCCCCGCAGCGCACGCAGATATCCATAAACACCTTGACGGATCGAAATTTTTGTAAGCGCTCCTTAAAACCTTGATGGATGATCTCCTGCCAGTTCTCCGGCAGCTTCCAGTCGTCATCCATCGGGCTCCATTCTCTGGCGTTGGGCAGCCCGACATATTCGACGCTTTTGGGGTTGGAAGCGTAGCAATACATTCCTTTGCGAATGTGAGCCGGAACATCCATCCAATCGGTTTTCGGCGGGCGGTGGTCGATCTGGATGAGTTGTTCAGGTTTTGGAATTTCTTCTGCCATAATTTACTCCTTTTGCTCTTCTTGCTTCTGCTCTGACGCTTGGGCTGGTGCTTCTGCAGGCGCGGGTTCCGGCATTTTTTCAACCGAAATTTCGGCTTCGACCATTTTATCCCGAAACTCATCTTCGTACTCTTCATACGTATGTACGGGAACAGGGTAATTCCATGGATTGATGTGCCGTCTGACCCGGGTATCGGTGGTCATGTTGCGTGTCGGGCTTAAGAAGATCCCTCCCAGGTGCATCAATGTGCTGAACGGGAAATAGGCCAGCAGGATGCTGACAAAAAAGATGTGCACATAAAATACGGCGCTGATACCTTCCGGAATGATGGGTCTGAACGTGACCAGGCCCATGGCTAATTCTTTGGCGGCGGTGACATCTGTCTTCGTGATATAGCGCATAAAGATACCGCTGAGCGCAATGCCGAAGATCAAAAACAAGGGGAAATAATCAGATGCTAGCGAAATATATTTGACCGGTCGAATAAAAAGTCTGCGCAAAAACAGGTAGCCGACCGCAGCGATCAGCACAAAGCCGGAAATATAAACATTCGGCAGGCCGAATTTGAATGCCGGATAAATGATTTCCACTCGGAAGAAACTATCGATATTTTCGACCAGCTGAACCAAAAACGGCACCGGTTCAATAAAAAATCGCAGATGGCGAAACAGTACGGCCAGCAAGGCGTAATGGAAAGCCAGGGCCCCGACCCATAGGAAAATTTCCAGCTGGTAAGCTAACCGTCCTCCTTCTCTGAGCTTCATGCGGGTGTTGCGGAACAGAGACCGAAAAGTTAAAATTTCAAGCGCCATTCGCACCACAACCTGCCATTTGGTGACCGGACAATCAAATTGGGCGTGTTTGAACCAGGGCAGCGATTTCTGCTGACCGCCGGTTGTGGGAATGCTGAACGGCACTGCCGACCGTGACCAGCCGATCACCCGACTTGCAAATCCCAGCACAAAGGTGATCAGCGCCAGATAGGGAATGATCACGCCAAACACATATTGGAGTCCCGTGAACTGAGCGCCCAGATAGGCAATCAGAAAAAGAATGATAACGGCAATCAGTGGAATGATGTACTTGAGATTCATTGAAAAGCACCTCACTCTGAGGTTCCGAAAAGTCGGCCGGACCGGCTATCGGAGGTCCCCTTCCTAGAACCCATCTCAAAAATGCGTCTAAGTGCCCACCAGCTGCGTTGCAAA
>JARRJQ010000335.1:0-4746 GCA_037388985.1 Desulfobacterales bacterium
GAATGATGTTAGCGGCGGTGTGAAAATGATGTAATTTTGGCGGCTTGAAAATGTGCGTGTTTTGATCGATAGCCGGGCGGGTGCAGCGGCCGGCTATCTCTCAGGTTGTGTCAGTTTTCAATGACATCTTTCATCCGGTAGCTTTTGCCTTCTATGAGCACCGTTTCGGTATGGTGCAGGAGTCGATCCAGCAGAGCCGAAGTCAGGGTAGCGTCATTGTTGAAGATCTGGGGCCAGTGCTTGAAGGCTCTATTTGTAGTGATAATAATTGAGCCTTGTTCGTAGCGTTGGCTGATGATCTGGAAGAGAAGATCGGCACCGGTTTTGTCAATCGGCAGATATCCCAGCTCATCCAGTATCAACACGGCGGGCTGGTGATACTTTTTAAGTTCCTGTTTCAGGCGTGCCGTGGTTTGGGCTGCCATTAGAGTGTTGACGGCATCCACAGCGGTTGTGAACAAAACCGAATGGCCTTTGAGACAGGCCTGGTAGCCCAGTGCGATGGCCAGATGGGTTTTGCCGAGCCCCACGGCGCCGAGAAGGATCACATTGCTTTGCTGCTGGATGAAGTTGAGCCTGAACAGGTTTTGGACCTGCAGCTGGTTGATTTTTTTGGGCCAGTTCCATTTGAACTGTTCCAGGGTTTTGATTTGAGGTAAGCGCGCCATGCGGATGCGGCGTTGAGTGGCGCGATCCTTTCGCAGGTTGGCTTCGGCGGTGGCCAATTCTGACAGGTAGTGCACATGCGTCCACTGTTTATGTGCAGCCTGTTTGGCCAGGGCATCATAGTTGTCACGGAAGAAGTAGAGTTTGAGATAATTGAGCTGCTGTTCAAGAGGTGGTTGATTATTTTCAGTTGTCATCGTCTGGGTCCTCCGGATGGAAGCGGTTGTAGATGGAGATATCGGGTTTGTCCACGTCGAGCTCGAGCAAATCCTGTCGGCGAGTCAGATGCAAGGCACCGGGTTCGGGCAGTTTGCGGGCGCGTTGTTCGAGCAGATTGGCGATGTATTCGCAAGAAAATGCCTGGAAGCTGAAGGCGTCTTGGATGGCTCTTGCTACCGGCTCTTTGCCATAGATTTCACTTAAAGCCACGATTTGGCGGATGTGGTGTACGGGATTCATGCGGCGTTGTTGAAGCTGACGGTAGTAGTCATCGGCATCGGGGTGCAGGGCCAGAAAGCGCATGAAGATTTTTTGATCCCTGGCTTTTTTTCTCTGAGCCATCAGGGCCTTGGGATGGTCGGGCAGTTCAAAGTCTTTTCTGCGCTCATAGCTTCGCACATGCCGGGCGATGAGTTTGTCCTGGTAATATATGCACAGCCGGTCCGGGTAGATTTTGAGTGTCAGCGGCTGGCCGGCAAATTCAGCCGGCACGCTGTAGTGATTGGTGTCCAGTGTGACGCGGAACTGCCGGGAGGCTCTGACCTGACAGATGCGGGCAATGTCATAGGGATGCACCGGCAGCGGGCTGAGACATGGGCGTTCCTGCTTAAACATCTCGATGGGCTGTTTGCCGGTTTCGCCGTGAATGCGCACGTTGGCCACGGTGTCGAGCCAATGGATCGCGGCCGGGTTCAGGACCCGAAAGTCGGATATTTGCAGACCGGCCAGGAAATTTCTTTTGACATATCCAACCCCACTTTCCACACGGCCTTTTTCGTTTGCTTTTCTGATGTTGCAGGGGGCGATGGTAAAGCCGTAGTGGTTGGCAAAGTCCAGATATTTGGGGTTTAACACGGGTTGTTGGCCGAGGCTGCGCTGCAACACGGCGGACTTGAGATTGTCGACCATGATTCTGGCGGGAACCGCGCCGAATCGCTGGAAGGCGTTGTGATGACATGCCAGGAAGTGTTCCATGGTCTGTGAGACGGTAAACTCGACATACATCATGCGGCTGTAGCACAGCACCATGACAAAGAAGCTGAGCCGGCGGCTGGTCTGGCCGACAGTGACCGTCCCAAAGCTGCCCCAATCCACCTGGGCGCATTCACCCGGGGCAAATGACAGTTTGAGATAGGCCGTGTTTTTTGGGAGTCGGACCTTGCGCACATAGTCTTTGACGATGGTGTAGCCGCCGTCAAAACCGGCATCGCGGATTTTGTGCAGGATCTGCACGGCACTGTAAGGGTAATTTTGCAGCATGCGCACGATATCGTCTTTGAAGGCATCGAGCTTGCTGGTTTTCGGTGAGGCTTTTCGCGGGTGGTAGTGTTTTTCATGCAGCCACTTTTCAACGGTGCGTTCATCCAGGCCGGTGTGACGGGCGATCTGGCTGCACTTAAGGCCGTGATGTTGATGAAGGTATTTGATTTTCAAAAAGCTTTCATAATCGATCATGACGCACCTCCCATGGCTTTTTTCAAGATCTCACCCAAGCTCAGGGCTTGAGGCATCGCCGGCCGTGGCGCTGGACCGTCATGATCCAAAGACAACACCTGATACAGCGGCTTTTTCCACGCGATCAGTCCGGCCCGCACCAGGTTGTCGCGGGCCTGCTGCAGTGCGGAAAGATCCATGCAAAGCCGCTGCATGATGGATGTGTCGGCGTAATAACTCATGCCTTGGGCATCGCCGACCGTGACCAGAAACAGATACAGGGCTGCGGCCGGATGGCTGCAGCGCTCGATGTAGTGTTCACGGACCAGTCGCTGGTCCACCCAGCTGAACTGCCGCGGCACCCGTCGTACGCGTTGGGGCAGGATCGGAAACTTTGACACCATAAAGACCTCCTTGGCTGCAGGTTGTGTATTGATGCGCGATATCGCGCCCCAATTGTTGCAGACGCCGCAGGGTCAAGTCGATGTCATCTTGTAACGCAGTGCCGGTAAAATTAGCGATTAATCCAAGTAATACAAAGGGTTGAGCGGTTAAGAGATCTTGTAACGCAGTGACTGGCAGTCTGTGGCTATCGGCAGTGTTTTCAATAGGTTGGCAAATTAAGGGATCTTGTAACGCAATTTGCTTCGCAACCGGCTTCCTGCGCCAGTAGCCCGGATGGGCACGTCGCCACAGCTGCACCCGTTTAACGTTGTCGGGGCCGCGAAAATAGTCCTGATTTTCCGGCTTATCCAACCACTTGCGCTGGCTGGCTTTCTTACTGGCCCTGCGACATTCGACTTTTAAACAATATTGTTGACGCTTGGCGTTGCGCGCGTCCGGGAAGAAGAAATCGTGACAATTCTGACACTTGCACCTTCCGGATGGTATCATCGGCCGGAGCCCTCCTCGCGGCCGATCATACTTACATGGATCAAAATTAACAGGTGGGAAGAAAATGCAAGAAAATTTATTATATGCAAGGGGTTGGAAGAAAATGGTTCCTAACAAAATACATCATTTTCATTCCGCCTCTTTGGGTACAGTTTCAGGTCACCCCTGAGATATGGTTCGTATACCTCAAGAATTTACGGAGTGAAGGCAGTTTGAATAGATAGCAGTAACATGCAATATGCGGTTTGCGGGAATACGTTGAAACCGCAATATGTGATTCGACAATTTTGACTAATAATCTCCTCAGAAATGTACTGATAGTTCAGATCCATAGCCACCCTTTCTGCGATCACCCTGCCATGACTATAAGAAGCTCTGGCTATGGCGATAATTGACATGCTAACCTCATCTGTACCAATCTATAAAATAGGGATAACATCTACGCGTACATCTTCTACACCCGTCAACTTTATGACAATGGCCCGGATGTCATCCTTCACAGCTTCTTCCTGCTCCAAGCTTCTCTTTATGCGTACAACAACTGTACGATCCTCGACAAAGACATCTGCTTCCGGGAAATAATTCATCAAATTTGACTTGACCCTTGCAGCTATAGTCAGATTCTTCACAATTTTCTGAGTCTCAGGGGTAGTTTGAAATGCAGGAAGTCTTACAGTAAATAAAATATCGTTGATTGCATCATCTATCGATAGTCTGGAGATAACTAACCAAAGATCATACACGCTAAGATCCCTGGGGTTTTTGCCATACAAATCAATCGCCCACTTTTTGCGCTCATTATCAATATCCTTTATTATTTTCAGCGCTTGCTTTCGAGAAACTTTTTCCTTTTCCATTACAATTCCGGCTCTTTCCTCAATATCCGCGCAAATTCTGACTTTAAGCACATTTGGTATCCCCTCCAGCAAGAAATGGCCTGCGAAGCCATGATAAACCAGATTATCCTGAATGGCTCGCAAAAGAGCGATTTCAGGAATGTTGAATTCCTCTGATGCGGCAAGGAGAACTTCTCTGGAAATGCATTTATAGTTCAACTCTTGGGCCACCCTTTCGGCGATTTCCTTTCCGTGACTGAAAGAGCCTCTAGAAATCGTGATGATAGGCATGCTTACCCCCTTTGCTTGGACTACTGCAAAATGCAAGCACTCAAGAACCCGCGCAATGCCCAGGGCAATTCGTTTTTCACTACTCCGCGGAAACCAATCCCAACACGCCCGTTAAAACTATTCGACCAGCGATAAGTGCCAGCACCACGCTGCATGCAGCGGCAATTTTAACATAGGCCATTCACTACCAGTGACTCCAGAATATCATACCATCTGAACGGACTCTCAACTTCCAATGTCTGATAATAATTTCTTTTATCGAAGATGAGCAAGTCATTAGCAGGATCCTCAAACATTTGGAACTATAGGAGTTGAAACAAAGGCCTTCGCCACAGACTAACACGCCTGCGCCGCCGATCCTGAGTCCATAAGTTAGCTCATTAGATACTTATTATCCCTGAGGCAC
>JARRJQ010000336.1:0-4168 GCA_037388985.1 Desulfobacterales bacterium
TTGAGCGCAAAGGGAATTTTAAATATAATCCTGGATATGCTGAACCGATTTGCCAAAGGGAAAAAATTTGAAGATGATGTGACGGTGGTGCCCGGACGAACAGAAAATCTTTTGAATAAAATCACGGAAAGCACATCCAGGCCTCCCGCAGATCCAAGGGATTTTAAAATTATACCTGAACCCACCCCGGATATCATCCCTGCGGTTAATGCGCTCAAAATCATATCATCAATCGGCAAAATCGGGAAAGGGCCAAAAATAACAGCCGAAAAAATAAGCATTCCCGCAAGGCTGTACCAGAAAAACCGTCTTCCGACAAACAACCAGCCGATGACAAACAGCGGTATATTCAGCAGAAAATAAATAAAACCAATCGGCAAAGAAGGCAGCACATAATGAGCGAGAAGCGCCATTCCGGTTACGCCACCGGCCAGAAATTGTTTCGGAACTAAAATGCCCTTGACGGCCAAAGCACACAGAATGCAGCCAATTGATATCAGGGCTAAATTCCAGCCAATTGTTCTGGATTGTATCCAGATTTCTTTGATTTTGATTGTTCGGTTCGGTTTCATTTCGCGCCCCGCAGATAGCTTCTACTTGACTTTAATCACCACCAGCGTCACATCATCTTCAAATTTTTTCCCTTTGGCAAATCGGTTCAGCATATCCAGGATTATATTTAAAATTCCCTTTGCGCTCAAAGCTGCATTGGCCCAAACAAGATCATGGATGCGGTCTTTGCCAAACATCTCTCCTCTTATATTTTGGACTTCCCAGAGCCCGTCGGTGGCGAGAACAATAATTTGATCCGCTGAAAGCCCCCTTTTTCTATTCTCTTTATATGTCCATGACGCTTCGACCCCCAGCGGAATACCCTGCCCGTCCAGCTCTTCCACCGATTTTGTCTTCGTGTCGTAGAAAATGGCAGGGTCATGGCCGGCCCGAACCCATTCCAGTGTCTTATGCTCGCAATCAATTCTGAGGTAAAACAGGGTCATAAAGTTATGGTATTCGGCAACGTCTTTGGCAAGTTGATCGTTGACATCTGAAATCATCTGACCCAGGGACCCGGGCAATGAGATCCGCTGACGAAGGAAGGCTCGGGCCGATGCCATCAACAATGCCGAGGATATTCCATGTCCCGAGACATCGCCGACAACAACACTGATTTTGCCGCCATTTTTTTCGTTAATTTCCAGAAAGTCATAATAGTCACCGCCGGTTTCATCGCAGTAGATGCTTTTACCGGCAATATCCAATCCCGGGATTTGCGGATTTTTACTCGGTAAAAGCTTTTGCTGAACCTTCATCGCCAGATCAATGGATTGATTCAGGCGAAGATGGTCCTGGAGCTTGGGCCCCATTTCGTTAAAGGCCTGAATCAGCAGATCGCGTTCATCACCCGTGTGCAGGCCCAGTTTCACCGAAAAGTCTCCCCCGGACAGCTTTTGGGCCGCGGCCGCAATTCGCAGCAACGACCGTGTAATAATAAACGAACCGATCAAGGCCGCTGCGGCGAGGAAAAATATCGTCAAGAGGGTAGCGGCTCCGGCAAACAGTATTTGGTCTTTGATATATGCGAAAAAGGTTTTGCTGGTCTGGTCCGGCAGTGCCATGATGACCGACTTAGGTACAATCACAACAAATTGGATAAGCTGATCAATGCCGGCATAAGCCCAAATGGATTCAATGTTTTCAAAAGTCAAGGAAGCATATCCCGATTCTCCAAGATTGAGCTGTTTGACAACCATTTCAAATCCGGTAGATTCGCTGGCGGTCAGCCACTTTGGATTGACCACCGGTGTCCAGGTCCCCGATGCATCCTGATAGTCCTTTTGAGCCAGCACCTGAAGGCCCGGCTGATGCGTTGCCAGATGCAGGGCGGTGGTCACAATAAACGACTGGGCATCGGAGGCCCACAGGGGGGATAGAGCACTTTTTTGCAACGCTTCAACAAAGAGGATATCGATGGCCACAACCCCTAAAAAAGACCCATCGGGCTCATATAATCGTTTTGAAACCGTAAAGGTCAGAAATCCTGTATCGGCGTTTATTCGAGGCAGCGTCCAAGTCGGTGAGTTTTTTGCTTCGGTGAACCATGGATACCGCCGCGGATCAAAGCTATCCGGAAAGCCGCCGTGACCGGGATACGACATATAGACACCATTTTGCAAACAGATATGCGCCCAGTGCAGGCTGTTACCGAATTCACCGGAAAATTTTCTGAAAGTCGGTATCATCTGGCTCAAGGATGCAAGTTCAGGGGCGACCTTTTCTTGCTCAACGCCCGGTGCCAGTACAAAAACGGGTTGATTGAAACTGACCGGATTATCCAAAAACTCACCGTCATGGGTTTTTATCCGGTATCGCGGATTGGGCAAAAAATCTGCGGGTGCGGTACGCGGGTCGTCAAAGTCGGCGGCAAAATATATTTTGGGAATTTCAGCGGACATTTTCGAAAAGGCCAGTTCGGCTTCACCGGCCAGAACCTGAAGATAAAATGCCATTGCATCTTTAGTTCGCTGTAAAACAATTGCCGAATTTTCAGCGGTTTGCCGCAACTCCATCCCGACAATATGGGTTAGCCTGATTCGCGCATCTTCTGAAATCGATTTGCCCAAAAGAAGCGTCCCGCGCTGACTGACAACGGTAACCACGATCAGGGGCGTCAGGCTAAAAATCAATAAAATGATAAAAAATTTCCAGCGTAACTTAATATTAAACATATCGATACGATCTTGAGGTCATTGACCGATCAAATCCCATCCCAGCCCCGGATTTCCAGTTGGATAGAGGTTGCCGTTTTTTAGTCTGACCGCCCCCTCGGACGGGTCATCGATTAAACCGAGATGTCCGTCCAAATCGGCGTAAAGCACATTGGGACGCGCCATTGCGAAATGCAGTCCCGCTGCAATTCCTAAAGCCGCCTCATCCATACACCCGACCATGACCTCCAAATTCGCAGCCCGGGCAACGGCATTAATCTTCATGGCCTCGAGAATCCCACCGACCTTCATCAATTTGACATTGACCATGTCGACCAACTCTTTTCTAGCCAGTCGAAACGCATCTCGCAGATTCATGAGGCTCTCATCGGCCATAACCGGTATCGGCACAGCTCCGGTTATTTTTCCCAGAAGATCAAAATCACCTCTGTGAGTCGGCTGCTCGATCAGTTCAAGTTTCGCTGTATGCGTATCCCTCACAAAACGCATGACCTGATCTTCCGAATATCCCTGGTTGGCGTCAAAGCGCAGCTCGATTCTTTTGCCGACTTCTTCGCGCACCTTTAAAATTTTCTCGATATCCTCTTCGACATTGCGTCCGCCTTTAATCTTTAGGGACCTGAATCCTTTGCAGACCCATTCTTTAGCCCTGTCAACCGTTTCGGCCAACGGTAAAATGCCGATAGTTACACTTGTTTTCATATGCGTCCGAAAGCCGCCCAACAGTTTGTAAATCGGCAAACCACAGATTTTGCCAAGAATATCGTGCAGCGCCATATCGACCATGGCAACTGCAGATGGATTTGCTGATAATATCGAAGCCAGCTTTTCGCTAATCAAAGCAACTCGCAACGGATCGGAGCGCAGCAATACCGGCTTAATCACATCATTGCATATTTTGATGACCGTCTCGGGAGTTTCACCGGTGACCTGTTTGTCCGGTGCCGCACAGCCAAATCCATTGATACCGCTACTGGTTTCAATGCGCATAAAAATGTTGGTCGCCGAATCGATCTGTTCGTAGACAATGGCATAGGGCTCGGTTAATCGCATTTCAACCGGCCAGGTTTCCAGTTGGATAATTTTCATGGTCAGTAATTTCGATGGTAGATTTCTTCAAGGGTTAGGCGCTTTAAATCCTCAACCAGCGATACGAGGTGCGCAATCATAATTTCCCAAATCTTCTTGCCCTTATCAGTACTGGCTCTGGTTGGATCTCCCATGACCCCGCTGGACGAAATCTTTCGGGTGTAAGCGTACCACAAAACGCCGCGCTTGGAGGTAAAGTCTAAATACTTGCTGGAAAACTTCGGAACCTGTTTTTTGGCCTGCTCCATCCGAACCAGGTGAGGACGCGTGGCCAAGCCTGTGCTGGTTTCTATTTCGCCGGCGTGCACATCGTTGGGTGTTTCAACAATTTTGTCAATGTCCACATCGCTGGT
>JARRJQ010000337.1:0-7069 GCA_037388985.1 Desulfobacterales bacterium
GCTTCCTGACGCGCTGATATCGTCAGGATGCCGCCGTCATGGTCCATGGCATCGATCGCGTTGTTGATCATGTTGAAAAAGACCTGCTGCAACTCGGATGCGGACATCCGGATGGAAGGAAGGTTTTTCTGGAAATCGGTTCGAATTTCCACTGAGTTGTATTTGGCCCGCTGGGAAGAGAGCGCCACCAGTTCCTCGATCAATTCTTTAATGTCTACATCTTCAACCGTGGTGTCGGTTTTGCGCGCAAAGCTGAGCAATTTGTAAGTAATTTCCTTGCAGCGCTTTCCCTGGGTTTGAATCTGGCCGATAGCCCTTTCGAATTCGGCTCGATTTTCGCCATTGTCAAACGCCGCTTCTTCCATTAAATCTCCCATCCAGCCGGCCTCCTCCACCATAATGGCGACCGGATTGTTGATTTCATGCGCAATACCGGCAGCGAGCTCCCCTACCGAAGCAAGCCTGCCGGCCTCGATGACTTTTTTGCTCATCATCTGTTTTTCTAAATCTGCTCTGGCTACCTGCTTGACTACCTTCTTGGACAGGGTGAAGGCCATAATGATGATGCCGGCGAGTCCGATAAACATCAGAAATGTCGTTATCATGAATGTTTTGCCCAGATCGACAAAAGCATCCGTCATCCGTTGCTGGTAAACCAGCAACCATTCTCCGCTCTTCAAAAAGGCTGCAATGTAAATGTTTTCATGCTGGGAGCTGCCGGTTTTGACGGCGACACGAACCTCCCTTGGAGAAGCCGGCGGCTTGGCCGAAAATTCAGCGTAAATGGCTTTACTGTCAATAATATCCATGGAAGGCTTTGTAATTGCAGTGGTCTGCAATTCTCCTTTGGTGTTCAGGATAAACGCAAAGCCGGTTTGACCGAGGCGGATATTTTCTACCAACGTGGTGAAAGCGACAAAATCGATCGTTGCCCGCAGAATCCAATAACCATCTTCCCGGCTGTTGCGCACGGTGATGATGAAGTGCGGCAGCCCCCTGAGTCCTAAAAAGACATCGCTGATAAAATACTCCCTTTCAATTGCCAGGCGAAACCACTCGGCTTCCAGGTAGTTGGCCCTGGCTAATTTAAAGGGCCCCGCATAGGCGATTTGCTCGCCCGCGGCGTTGATCACCCCCAAGTCCACGAAATCCTTGCCGAAACTTTTGTGGAGAGCTGCCAGCCGGGCCTGCAGAAATGCTTCATCGGCCAGTTTGTCCAGACCGAAACTGTCGGCCAAGAAACGAATATCTCTAAGTTTTTCCTGCAAAAAATTATCGATATTCTGTGCATGGCTGTATACCAGCCCACGAAGGTGGTCATAGACTTTTTCACGATAGGAGACACGAAACTGATAATAAATCGTGCTGCTGACCAGAATGAGCGGGATGACGGAAACGACGATGATGATCAGGCTGATGTTCCGTCGCAACGATCGGAAATAATGATCGGTCAATTGATTATTTTTCGTCATATACGGACCACCCCAACCGTTAAAAACCGCGTTTGATTAATATTTCCTTGATCCGGGCTTCCTTGATTTTTTCTTCGTGATTCCACTTTTTGCGGGCGGCCTCATTGATTTTTCCCATTAGTTCTCCCATATCACAGGGTTTCATCAGGTAATCAAAAGCACCGAACTTCATTCCCTCAATCGCCGATTCGACCGTGGCGTGCGCGGTAAGCATGATAACTTCCACCAACGGAAAGCGGGCTCTAATCTCCCTTAAGGTTTCAATTCCGTCCATTCCGGGCATTTTAACATCAAGGATAACCACATCCATGTTGCCGTGTTTTTCAAGGGTTTCAAGTGCCTCTGGTCCACTAAAAGCCGCAATTACATTCAAATCCCTTTTTTCCAGACGCTTGGTCATTGTCTCGACAAAAGGGGCTTCGTCATCGACTAACATTACTAAAGGGGAAGTCATTAGGTTTCTCCTTTTGAGCTGACCCGAGCTGAAAAAAATTTGCTAAATTTTATACGGTTTAAATGCACATATTCAGTTGAACTCGTCCGTTGATAGTTATTTGAGCAAAGCCTGTGCCAAAAGCAAATGTGGGCAGTAACTATTTTATTTTATTGAATAAAAATTGATTTGAGAAATCGTAGAGTTAAAGAAAGGAGTTTTTCTGCGGCAGATAGGTGTCAGGTTTTTTTACAGGCTGTTAAAGACCGCTTATCCTGTGATCCGGAGTTGCCCGCCGATTCTTTTTCCCAAAAAACCTTTAACTGCTTTTATTTTCGGCTGTGGTTTTAGACATCGCTTAAGGCGAGATCTTCATTATCTTTGGGCAACGGAATAATAAATATCGGTTTGCGTGTCCGGCGAAGCACTCTTTTGGCGGTGCTGCCCAAAAAGGTATTCTCAATAAGGCCTTTGCCGTGGGTTCCCATAATAATCGCATCGCAATCCAATTTATTTGCCTTTCCAAGAATTTCATCCGGCGGAAATCCCTCGCAAACCTCAATGGATTCCACTCGATCTGCCGCTTGAGGATCATCCGCCAGTTCCTTTCCACAAAATGTCTTCAGTCGCTTTTCAATGAGTTCGATAGTGTAAGTAATCTTTTCATCGAAAAGATTTCTCATCCGCTCTGCATCAAGATAAGATTCCATGTGAACCCGAACAGCAGCCGAAACCGGTTCCAAGACATGCAGGACGATGAGCCTGGCATCATGCTGAATCGCCAAATTGATCGCATAGCCACATGCGTATTTGGAATTGGGGGACAGGTCGGTGGCATAAAGAATTCTTTTAATTTTCGGTAGCATTGCTTTTTTCTCCTTTAATTTTATGATTTGTGCTGAACTGATTCAATCCTCTGATCAGCCTCTTTATTAAGCATATTGTATGCCAATTCTTATCGGTTTCCTGCAGGATTGTGTCAAGCGGCAGGTCAGGCTTCTGAGCCAAACGGGATATTCATACAGACAATTGAGTTCATTTTTGTTATTATTGCGCTGTTGGCATGCTCCGTGCTCTGGTTCAGAAGTGGTTTCAAAACCCCATCTCCGCGCTCAATGAAGCGGGATTTCGCATCTATTTAGGAGATGATTTAAGGGGCTCAAAAGGCTTCAATGGCTGCGTTGCAGACCTCTTTATGTGGCTCTCATCCCGCCTGCGGCGGGACTGCGCTTTCTCGATCGGCCTGCGCTTGTTGAGTACATCAATTTTTAGAATCAGAGGCGAAATCCCGCTGCTAAGCGGCGCCCTTGAACCTGATCTGAAGTTTTGAAACCGCTTCTGGCGTAGGAGAAATCATGAGACCAGCCGAAAAAGAGAAGACATTAAAATTTTCAACCCTCTTTAGCCCTTTCCGGCTTGGACCCTGCCGGCTGAAAAATCGCCTGGTCGCATTGCCGGTTTACACCGGTTACGCCTATCCCGACGGCAGGGTCAGTCCGCAGCTCATCGAACATTATACGAGGATGGCCCAATCAGGCGTGGCGATGGTTGTGGTGGCCAACGCTGCCGTGGCATCAGATGGCGTCACATCCACTTTTAGCCTCAGGGTCGACCGGGATGAATATATTCCAGGGCTTGCCAGGCTGGCCAAAGCGATCAAGCAGCATGGTGCGATCGCCTGCCTGCAGCTAAATCATGCCGGAAGATTCGCAAAAACCGACAGGCCTATAGGACCTTTTCCCGCCGATAGCTCCAATCTCGCCTTTAATATAGGAGCCTTGAAAGATTTTATGAACTTTTTCCCTTTGGAAAAACGTTTTGGGTTAACACGCTATTTTTTAAAGCAAGCCAATAAATGGCGACAGGGAATCACTGCTGAAGATATGGAGAGAATCCTTGTCAACTTTGGAGAGGCGGCTGTCAGGGCACATGCTGCGGGTTTTGACGTGATTGAATTGCATGGTGCCAACGGCTACTTGTTGTGCGAATTTTTATCCCCTTTTACCAACAGGCTTCTTGATGAGTTCGGCGGCAGCTTTCAAAATCGAACAGCCTTCCCGCTAACCGTAATTAGGGAAATTCGACGAAAGCTGACTGCAGACGTTCCAGTGGGATTCCGGCTTATGCTCAGGGAATATGTCCCCGGAGGAATCGATTTGCCCGAGGCGGTGGCATTTGCCCGGCTATTGGAAAAAGAAGGGATCACCTACCTATCCGGTTCGGTTGGTTCCTTTAATTCCATTTTTTTCAAAGATGTGTCTCTGCAAGAATTGTAATTGGTGTCTGAAGCGGGTCGTTTTAGAGCAGGGTTTCAGTTGCAGCCGTTGGCCCAGGCTGATCCAACAACGAACGGACCTCAATCACCAACTTCTCACCAGAAATTATAAGGGATTGTGGGTAGTCGCGGATCGTAATGACCTGAAGCTTTTGAAGAACGCTCTCCCTATTTTTTTACCGGACGGCCAAAGACACCCGGTTCCGATCTCGCCCACCATTTTCTTTCTTCAAACCCAAAGCGATCAGGAGATATCAAATGACGACCGTGAAACGTTTCTAGGGTGGAGCAGAAAAATCCTGAACAGCTGCGGATTTGACGGAGGGCTGATGAACCATGTGGTCAAGTCGGCCAAAGAGGCCAGTGATAAGGAACTGCACGCCGAAATAAGGCGGGGCAATTATGGGGTGGTAATCATCGGCAGAAACCCTCAACATCCCTGGCGTGAGCGACTTCTGTTTCAAGAGCGCGGCAAAGTCATCGCCCTTTTGGGCCCGGGCGAACGCCCGAATCATATTCTCGTGCCGATCGACCTTTCTGAGAGCACTCTGCTGGTTTTGGCGTTTTTGCGCCAGTTATATATTGGCAGAGCAGCGTTTAAATTAGACTTCATTCATGTTCTAACCGGTCCGGAAAAATCGGTCGAACATCGCTGGAAAGAGCTGAAACGGATCATCGAACTGAATGAAAACCTGGAACTCCAGTGTATTCCGAAAGATCGCGAGGTATCTGATATTATTCTTGAACGGGTCAAAGCCGGAGCCTACGGCACGATTGTCATGGGCAAACGGGGGCACTCCGGCATCAAGCGTTGGCTGCTTGGCAGTGTGTCCAGAGGCGTTTTACGCGGTTTGACGGAGCAATCTTTGTTTCTGGTTGATTAAATTGAAGGCAACCATTGCAGCCATAATGATTTTTGTGGGCACGGCTTTTATCTCAGGCTGTAGCCTGGGCATCGCGATTATCACTGCATTAAATAAGGAAGATTCTAGATCTTTTGAAATGAAAGTGGAATCAAATCCCTCCGGGGCTGATGTCTATCTGGATGGAAAGAAATTAGGCGAAGCTCCGATAACCATCAAAATTGTGGGGTTGAATCTAAAACATAAAATTGAAATAACAAAAAATGGATATCAATCAAAAATTGTAACGGTATTTATTTCTCCCCAAAATGCAGAGAATCAAGAATATGTGATAGTCAACAAATCTGAAGGAACATATATTCGAGTTCAAGGCAACATCTTAAACGTCGTCTTGGAAAAAAAGTAGAAAGGGATCGGTCAAGATGACCAGGCACAATTTAGGCACAATTTTTAGAATAAAACTCATGAGCATTTTGGTCGAGTTAGTCTTACCAATTTAGCATATCTGCACTATGAGCGAAACTTAGATATTCTCAATTTATCGGTAATTTCATAATGTTTGATCTTTCAGAAAAATCCTAAATTGTGAACATTTTCCTAAAGTTTCTTTTAAAAATACCGATATATTGAAAGGACGCATATTTCTTAGCTAACGCGGTATCATTAAAAAACAAATTATTCCAAGACAAAGCCAACCCCTTCGTGAGACGGGGACGGAAAGCCACGGGTCTCAAGCAGACAGCCGGGTTGCCTGGATGATTTTATAAAGCCGGGCTATCGTGAAAGACAGGGTGGCGCGGCTTTTTGTTTTGGCAAGATGTCCCATTTCGCAAGAAATGGAGCTTGCTATGCTTGGGCTCAACCTAAAGCTTATCTTTTTCGCTTTAGTAATTGGGGTAATCGGTTTTGATAGTGTTTGAATATATTTAATACAAGTCAGGTCGATAAACGAAGGCGGGCAGGATGTCGGAAAGAAAAATATTGATCGTCGATGACGAAGCCTCCATCCGAGAGATGCTAGAAATGGCCTTCAGTAAAGCTGGGTATTTGGTCCGGCTGGCCACCGGTGCTGAAGAAGCCCTGGGGATTTTAAGAAAAGAATCCATTCCGGTTATGTTCATCGACTTAGGTTTAGAAAAGATGAATGGATTTGAATTGTGCGAAAACATTCGCAAAATCAATCCGGAGGCTCTTATTTACGCCTTGACCGGCTATGCCGGAGTCTTCGGGCCCCGGGAAATGCTCGAAGCTGGCTTTGATGATTATTTTGCAATACCCATCAGCCTCAAGGATAATTATCAGGCTGTTAAAGAATCTTTCATAAGGTTAGAAAATTAGAGCCGCACATAGGCAGGGGGGAGATAGATGGAAGTGAGGTTCTCTAAATTAAATCAGGAGGGCTTTACGCTTATTGAGCTAATCTCAATCATGATAATATTGGGTGTGCTTGTTTCAGTGGCCCTTAGAAAATATGAAAATTTGACCAGCACGGCCAGCATGCAGACGCTGGCTATAGCGGTGATAGAGCTGAATGTGCGAGAAAGTCTAATTTGGGCAAACATGAAAATTTCCAACGATGGCTATAAAATGGATGAGGATGTTTTTGTGACTTTAGATAAAAATTTGGGTCCAAAGCTAAAATGGAATCCACTCCCTACAATTGATGGTGGCACACTACACTTTGAATCGCATTCGATTAGTCTCAATCGAACCCCTTCTACAAGCTCAGCCCCAGGCAGATGGAATTAATTCGCAGTGTTATAAAGAAGCCGTCTTTGAGCCAGAAGAATTGTTTCCATGCCTGTTTTGTTAAAGATGAAAGCTAAATATAGCTATCAACACTGATTCGGGGGTGTGCAACTTGAGATGTTACCATGTAGCTGCCGGAAGCTATTACGTAAGCAATGCTAAGTCGCTGATTCTCAACGCATATCTCGGAACATGCGTAGGCGTTGCCCTTTATGATACCGAAGCCGGAAGCGGTGGCTTGATTCACCTATTGTTGCCGGAACCTATTAGCCAAAGG
>JARRJQ010000338.1:0-16980 GCA_037388985.1 Desulfobacterales bacterium
CGAAACCCAGTTCCTCAAACTTGGTCACAAAAAGCAATTTTTTAATTTCCATGCTGTCCGCACCTTTTTGTCAGATTATCGCAAAAAAAGCCAGAGATTCAGCTTAGGACCTTTTTAATCACATCGGCAAGCTCTTCGGGTTCCACTGGCTTTTCCAGATAAATCTCGGGCTCCGGTACTTGCGCACCGCCAAATTCGGTTAAGGCCTTCTGGGATCGCAGAAAAGTCTTTCTGGCTATCCCCGATAGGATGATGATCTTGATGTCTTTTAAAGCCTTGTCCGTTTTCAGTTCCCGATATAAGCGTACCCCACTTTGGCGCGGCATTAAAATGTCGAGGATCACTAAATCCGGCTTTTCTTGTTTAATCATTTTAAGGCCGCTCTCACCATCTTCTGCCTCCAACGGTGTATAACCGTTTTCTTCCAAAACCGTTACACTAAACAGCCGTACATCCGGATCATCATCGACGACCAGAACTTTTTTACTCATCATACGGTTCCTCCTCGGAAAGCATGTTGGTACCAGGTTTATAATAGGTTTCAGGTGTCAGAATCGATATGGCTGAAATTTCTGCGGCTCAGATCCTAAATACTGACACCTGACACCTGAAACCTATTGATTGTAACCAGTCAACCCTGAATCTAGTACCCGAAGCCTGTGGCAGGGGTCAATCGCCACTGGCCTGAGTGTAGGGCAATCGAACGGTAATCGTTGTTCCTTTGCCTGGTTGGGATTTTACATCAATTGTTCCCTGATGCTCTTCAATCAGTTTGTGGGTGACCATCAAGCCCAGACCGGTGCCGCGGTGTCCCTTGGTGCTGAAAAAAGAAGTAAACAGCTTTTTGACAACCTCTTCATCCATGCCGATGCCGTTATCAGTGATCTCGAACCCGATAACGTTATCCTTTTCACGGGTGCTTTTCAAGTCAACCCGATGATTTTTGTCGGTGTTTTCATCAAACAGGCAGGCATCCACGGCGTTGGACATCAGGTTTAAAAGCACTTCGTGAACGCTGTTGGGATCCATGAGAACCTCACCAATTGAATTATCAAAATGCTTGACAATCTTAACCTTGTTTTCCCGGGCTTTATCCCTCAGCAGCGCACAAACATCAGCGGCGATTTCGTTGGGCAGGCAGGCTTCGAATTCCGGCTCTCTTACCTTGGAATAGGAAAGTAAATCCATGACCAGACTCGATGTCCGGCCGATGTTGCGCTTGATCATATCCCAGCCTTTTTTAAGCTTTTCAGTTTCGCCTCTGTTAATGCCGATATCCACCAGATAACTGCCGCCTTTGAGCCCGTGCAAAATATTTTTAATTCCGTGCGCTAAGCCGGCAACGGTCTGGCCGATGGCGGCCAGGCGCTCGGACTTGAGCAATTCTTTTTCAAGGCGTTTGATTTCTCTTAAATCCTGAAAAAAAGCCACCGTACCTACCGGCCGTTCATTTTCTTTTAAAATGGTGCTAGAAAACCGAACCGGAATCGATTCGCCGGCTTTAGATTCGATGGTCGTCTCTCGCCAGGCCAGGTCCTTGGCATCCTTTTTCCCGTTTAGCGCTGCCTTAAGATCGGCCGCAAGCTCGTCTGGAAATAATTCGCTGGCCTTCATCTTATTGATAAGATCCGTAGTGTAAGCGCTTAGCTGTCGCCTGATCTCAGCTTTTTCTCTGGCGCGTCTTAGCGCAATCGCAAGGGCTTCATCTCTGACCGGTTTGTTGATATAATCTGAAGCACCGTGCTTTAAAGCTTCAATGGCATTTTCAATGTCGCCGTGGCCGGTGATAATGATCACCTCGGTATCGACATTTTGATCTTTAACCTTTTTTAACACCTCGATGCCGTCCATGCTGGGCATTTTAATATCGGTGATGACGATATCCGGTTTTTCTTTTTCAAAGACTGCGATACCCTCTGTACCGTTTTGGGCACAGACTACCTCGTAGCCGTCTGCCTCTAAGGATTTTGAAAGCACTCGCAAAATATCGGGTTCATCATCGATGAGCAATAATTTACTCATGGTCTATTACGCCTCAACCGCTTGTGGGAATTTTAAAGTAAAAGTGGTGCCTTTGCCCACCTCGCTTTCAATTTCAATCGTACCCTGATAGTCTTTTACAATTCCATAGCTGATGCTGACGCCCAGCCCGGTTCCTTTGCCGACTTTTTTGGTCGTATAGAAGGGCTCAAAAATTTTATTTTTAATTTCATCGGTCATTCCGGTGCCGGTGTCAATTACTTTAACGATCACATGGCTGTTTTCGGAAAATGATCTGATGGTCAGGTGTTTTTCTGTGTCCATATTTTCCGGCTGGGCGGCTTTCTCGTCCATGGCGTCAATGGCGTTGGATACCAGGTTGATGAAAACCTGTTCCAGACGATTGTGCTCGGCCAGAACTTCCGGAATATCCGGATCCAGATCCAGTTCAACTTTCACCTCATGTACTTTTAGTTGATGCCCCAAAACCTTAAAGACATCATTGATCGGATCATTGATTTTGACCCGACTGCGGACCGGCTCGGATTGCCGGGCAAAATCCCGTACATGTTTGATCACGCCGCTGGCGCGTTCGACGCTGGCAACAATATCGTTGGCCATCATCCTCAGATCTTCCTCTTGAACCGGCTTGCCCCGGTTCAGCATTTTGAGAAAAAAATCGGCGCACACCTGGATGACATTCAACGGTTGATTGATTTCATGAGCCATTCCGGCGGCCATCACACCCAGCGTGGTCATTTTACCGGCCTGAATCAGCTGAGTTTCTTTTTCGACGACTTCAGTGATATCGGTAGTCGCCGCAATAATGACATCGATTTCGCCGTATTTGGCATAGCATATATTGATGTTGACATAAAACGGTTTGCCGCCTTTACGGTAGTGCTGTTTCTTGTTAAAAAGCAGCGATTTGTCTGCGGAAAGATTTTTCAATCCTTCAGCCAGCTCCTTATCGCCGCTATCACCAAGCTGAAGAAAGTCCTTTTCCAGCAATTCTTCACGCGAGTAATCGTAGCTGTCTTCGGCTCGCTGATTCATGTCCAGAATATGAAACGTTTTGCTGTCTAGAATGAAAATCGGATGCGGATCGCTGTTTACCGCTGATCGGGATATAGGCCAGGGCAAATAGCTTTTCTTGGGCCAGATGACAAAGTTCGTCGATATAGCCGTCAGACAGGCCGTCAATAATTTTATATTCCTTTGCTTGAGCAGCCATATAAAGGTAACTCGTATCATCGGCGACAATCAAATTTTTGGCGGCTTGCCAGGACAGGCCATAGTTGTATCGCAGATGAAATTTACCGTCATCCTCCAACAAATAGATGCAAAGGCCGTCAGCGGACAGAAAATGTTTAATTTCCAGCGCAGTTTGATGGATCCTTGCCTCGAGAGCATATGAAGCATTCAGAGCGCTGTAGATTGAGCAAAGGGTGCTCAGTTCTTGGGTGTGTTTTTCGCGTTCTTCCTCGGCCCTCTTATCTTCGGTCTTATCCCAGAGGGTTTCAATCGAGCCGACGATGGTGCCGTCCGGAGATTTTATCGGCGCAGCCGTAAACCAGCACCATTTGCCGCTTTCCCCCAGACGAGGAAAAAACACTTCGGCCTCATAGGCTTCTTCAATCAACGCGGATTTGCGCCATGTTTCCCCATACAGTTTTTTGATTTCATCTTCGCTGATCTGATCCAGGATGACGTCGGCCATGGTGGGGCGTTCTTCGCCCCAGAATGGTGTGGAGGGTCTTGTGCTGCCCACCATTGTCTCGGCCCGGGTCCCGGTGAACTTCTCCATGGCTTTGTTCCAGTAAGTGACGACATGGTCTTTGTTCAATACAAAGGTGGGGATGGTGCTGCCCTCGATAATTTGAGAAAGAGCCTTTTCGCTTTCGATCAGCTCCCTTTCGATTTCAACATAGCGCGCACTTCTCTCGTTGATCACATTTGCCAGGCGGTCGGCAAATCCTTCAAACAAAAGATCGATCTTGGCCGCATTGAAGTTGTTTTGGCGCAGTTCCTTTAGCGCTGTTCTTTTTTCGGCTTCCACCTGAAGAGCGCTCCAGACGGTTCGGGCGTGGACGTGATCGATTAACTCAACATCATCGGGCTTTTGTTTGTTGATAGTCCCGCCAAGTACTATATCGGCGGTCAGCTCCATAAGCACCTGCAGATCCTTCAGCCGATAGAGCTCAAGGTAATTGTCAGTGGTAAATATCCCCAGCTGCTTTGCATATACGAATCCGGCAGCCTTGGCGTCGGTATCGGCTACTGCCAAAATCGTCGGATGACAATCTTCAAAAGGCTCACTGAACATCAATTGAAGCAGTTTTTTGCAAAAATTGCCTCCGCCGATAATGGCGATCTTAGATTTGAGAAATTTATCCAGCACGCAACTTTCCTCTTAAAAAAAGATAAGCGTTACAATGACAAAAGTCGGCACCAAATAAACTAAAGAATATTTTAAAATATAGCCGAAAAAACTGGGCATGGGTGTACCGGCTTCTTCGGAAATCGAACGCACCATAAAATTGGGCGCATTGCCGATGTAACTGCAGGCGCCGAAAAATACCGCACCGGCAGCAACTGCTTCAAGGTAGATCGTATTTTCGTTCATTAAAAGCGGAACCGCCTGGGCTTCGGTCATTTGGCTGTAAAATCTTCCCAGTGCACTATTAAAAAAGGTGAGATAGGTCGGGGCGTTGTCCAGAAAACTGGACAGCCCGCCGGTAACCCAGAAATAATGCATGGGCTGGGTGACCCCGTTGGTTAAAAATGCCAGCGCGCCGTTGGCGCCTGCCTTTAAAATCAGCAGACACGGGATCATGGTGATAAATATTCCGATAAATAGATAAGCCACCTCAATAATGGGAAACCAGCTAAATTCATTGTCATCCCGAATTCGAATGGGGGTGGTTATCAGCGACAAAACGCCCATTAGGATCAGCAAGCCATCCCGCACCCAGTCCTGGACCGATCTGTGGATGCCGAACGTGTTGATTTGCCCCCAATCCACCATGCCGCTCATCAGAACGGAGCCGACAATACCGGCTAAAAACAAAAAATTGTGGGTACCTTCAAGTTTTAATGCCTCTTTGACATCCGGTTCTTCGGGGGCCGCAGCGGCTTCCTTACGGTAAGTGTAAGTGTCGATTATAAAATAGATCAGCAACAAAATGATGACCACCGTCAGCATTTGGGGCAGGATATTAAATGTCCAGAAAAAAGAAACGCCGTGTAAAAAGCCTAAAAATAGGGGTGGATCTCCGAGGGGTGTCAAGGAGCCGCCGACATTGGCGATTAAAAATATGAAAAATACCACCATAAAGGTGCGATTTTTGCGATAATTGTTGGCCCGCAGAAACGGACGGATCATCAGCATCGCAGCGCCGGTGGTTCCCATCCATGAAGCCAGCAATGTGCCGATGATCAACATGGCCACGTTTACAATCGGGGTGCCGCGCAAGCTCCCGCGCAACAGAATACCGCCGGAAACCGTATATAAAGACCACAGCAGGATAATAAACGGAATATAATCTACGACAATAATGTGCAGAATCTCATGCAGTGCCGCATCCTTATAGGCGATCAGAAACGGAATGCCCAGGGTTGCCGCCCAGAATCCGGAAATTTTACCGAAATGATGATGCCAGAAATCCGGCAGAATCAGTGGAAGAAGCGCGATGGAAAGCAAAATGCAGGCAAACGGCAGACAGCTCCACAGCGGAAGAAGTTCACCCAGATTAGCGTGCGCCTGCTCAACGTGGGTATCCGTTTCATGAAGCGGTGTCGAATCGGGGCCAATGTGCTGAATGCCTGTCGGTTCATCAATCGGATTAGACAGCGGGCTGCTTGGCTTTTTCGAATGTGCCGGTTGAGTCGCTGCCGCCGTCCCGGCGTTTAAAACGACCAAGAAAAAGATGAATATCAGAAATCGCATAACAGTTGGATGATTTCTCAGGATCTTCATTTAGCCCTTCCCGCGCTTGAGAATTCGAGCCCGCCAAATCCTTGCCGGACTCCTCGCCGATTTGAGTATTTTACCTTATCAGAGTCGATCAGAATTTAAAACGCTTTTTAAGTAGATGTACCTGCAAAAGTGACGCGGTACTTTTGAAGATAATCTGTTGGATGGTAAGATAGTTTGGCCTTGCGGAGCCCCTCATCATTTAAATCCTGTTCGCGGTTAACAATGGTATAATGACTGGCGGAGTTTGCCAGAAACTGCTGATTAATGGCCTGGTAAATCCCTTTGTATTGCGTGTCTCCTTTTTCGAAATGAATGACCAGCATGTCGCGGGTCAAAGCCTCAGCCAGCGTATAGGCCACCATTGAACCATCGATCATAAGGGCACCGCCGAAAAGACCGGCGAGTTTTCTCCATTCGGTTAGAACTCTAGAAATAGCGCGATTTTCGGATGAGAGGATATCGGACGATTCACAGTCCCGCCAGGTGCACCAGTCCGTCTGCATGGCCATCGCCTGTTTCACCATGTCCGCTCCAAAGGGCAGGTAGCTAGATGAATAATTGCGGTTAAATTGATTGAGCAGGTTTTTTTGAGCGGCAAGCATCTCCGGAACCCGCGTAAATACCGATTGCACCTCTGGGTGGTCATGGAATCGGCCTGGCCAGTCGACCGCATTCCAGTCGCCAACAGGCGCCCATAGAAAGGTCTCAGGCTGATTTTGCCGAATCCATATTAAATCCCCATCCCATGCCCAACTCAACTCGTATTCTGGCGACCAGGCCCACAGGTTTAAAAAGCTGTAATCAGAGGCAATTTGCGGACAATGCGAAAGGATTTCCAGATAGTCTTCCTGCCTTTCAAGACTGATGGGTTCAAAGCTTAAGGTCATAAAATTCCTCTATCGTTTGAGGTTGCGACTTGCGGGATTTTGGCTGCCAAAAAAAGTAGGTTTCAGGTGTCAGGTTTCAGGCCTTCGGTTACTAGAGGCTATTCTTTGACGTTTGTCTATTTCACCTGTTATTTGATCCATGAACCTTGGAACCAATGGACTGACACCTGACACCTGAACACTTAAACTTCAGCCATTGAAATCCGTTTCGATGGCTTTGGCAAACGCCTTACCGACTGTATATGCTTCTTCAAGATATTCGGAGTGTTTTAAGACATCGTCTTGGAAATCCAGCTGGCGGTATAATAGAGCTTTCCAAAGTTCCATATCCAGAACATCAAAGAAATATCTGACACTCAGAAGCATTCCATCAAAAAGCTTTTTTCCCCTGGTGGCACCAACGGATATAAACAGCCCTTTTCGTTTGATGCTCCGTTGGTCGCCGGGCGGTTTATGAGCATCAACCCCTCGGAATCCAAGATTTTATCCCGGACTTTTTGGAAATCGTCTTTGATGGCACATTCCCCGGCCTGGGTGCAGCCGTATATCTCAAGGCAGGGCGATATTTTTAAATCCCGTAACATCATTTCTTCGACTTCAGCACCGAAATCGCGTGCCCCCTCGACGGCTTTTTTTAACAAAGCCGCCGTATTTCCCTTACGCCGCGGACTGCCGTAGATAGCTACTATCTTTGGTTTTTGCATTTCCTTCTCAGGTTCATCATAAATTCAGCACGCACAGGGCTCCATGCACCTTGCATCGGTTAGCCGGTTGGCCGGTTTCCCGTTAGCCGGTAAAAAGCGGTAGAATTCCATTTTTAGCAGGCTAAACCGGCAAACGGGCTCAACGGGTTCAACCGAGATCTAAATCTCCAAAACCAGCCCGATCGGGCAATGATCGGAGCCTAAAATGCCGTTGTCAATAAATGCGTTTTTGATCCAGTTTTTTCGGATGATATCTTCAGTTACAAAAAAGTAATCAATCCGCCACCCGATATCCCGATCGCGGGCCTTAAACCTGTAAGTCCACCACGAATATTTTACGGTATCCGGGAAAAAATGCCTGAATGTGTCCACATAGCCGTTTTGTGAAATGCGATCCAACCAATCGCGTTCGATCCTCAGAAAACCGGACGTGTTTTCATTGGCCTTTGGATTTTTCAGATCAATCTCATTGTGGGCTGTGTTATAATCCCCGGTAATAATCAGGCTGCGATTTTGCTTTTTATAAGAATCGGTATATTCAAAAAATTCTTCGTAAAAATCGAGCTTGTATTGCAGTCGCTCATCGCTCATCTGACCGTTTGGGAAGTAGACATTGAAAAAAATAAAGTCTTCAAAATCCATCTCGATCATGCGCCCTTCTTGATCGAATTTGGAAATACCGAGGCGGGTATTAATGCGCTTGGGTTTGATGCGGGTATAGGCACCGACGCCGCTGTAACCCTTTTTCACCGTGGCATGCGACCAGCAGGATTGGTAGCCTTTGATATTCTTCATCTCATCGGTTAGCTGATCTTCCTGAAGCTTGGTTTCCTGAATGCCAAGCACATCTGCATCCATTTGATGAAAGGATTCAAAAAAATTATTTTTAACTGCGGCCCTCAGGCCGTTTACGTTCCAGGAGATTAATTTGATCTTCTTTTTAGACATATTTGAATTCGTTTCTAAAAGCAGTTAAATTTCAAAAAGAAATATTACGCTTTTTCCATCTAACTTCTTTTCACCACGAAAACACGAAAATTAAAGAAGCACGAAAATTTTGGCTTTCCGCCGAGCTGTCCAAGATTTCTTTAAGCGAGCGCAAGCATTCGCGAATAATCGTTGTTTTGGGTTTTGAGGAACCCAGCTGGGCATCAATGGTTTTTAAATCGGCCATTAGTGCCGAAAGGTCGTCAAAATCCAACCCCAGTCTACCGGCCTGGTTTTTAATCTCCTCGGCAACCTGTTGCACGGTCTGACAGCCGATTTGATCCATAATGGGTTGGTCGCTGAGCTTGCTTGCGGATTTGCCTGCGAAGGTGCTGTCTCCAATGAAGTCTTTAACTTGCTCGGCACCATCTGAACTAATACCAATACCACCGGAGAGTGTCCGAATCTCTACCAGTTGCAATCCGATCAGAGTTTCAGCCACCCGGCAACTGGTATCCCGGTCCATGCCTAAACTTTCGCCGATTTCATACATTGAAGCCTGCGCAGATAGATCCCCGTTGGTCTGCTCAAAGAGCTGAACCAAAAATTGCTGGCTGCGTTCATCGAGTCCGTTGATAGTCATAGAATCGATCGCTTCCTTAGATTAAAAAAGGCAAAAGAAAAGCGGGCCTTGTCGCCCGCCAATTAACTGCTGTTTTGAAATGCGGCCTTTGGGTCTGATACCTCAAAGCCGACTTTTTAATCGTTTTGCGGACTTTGTTTGACAGCCGGGTTGGATTTGCCTGAGCACTGCGGACAGACACCAAGAAATTCCAGCCGATGTCCGGTAATTTCAAAATCGGTTGCATTGACCAATTCCAAATCAATCTCGAAAACGGGAGTTATCGGCACGTCGGCTATACGATCGCATCGAATACAGCGGATATGCGAATGTTCAGAAGGGTTGCCGTCAAAGCGCTTCAGGGTACAGCCGGGTTCGAGCTTTTGAATTTCACCGGATTCACAAAGTATCTCAAGATTGCGATAAACCGTCCCCAGGCTGATACGCGGCAACCGCTTGCGCACCATTTCATAGACCTCATCCGCGCTTGGATGGGTGTTGACCTTGCGAAGCTCTTCCAGAATTACTTCGCGCTGGCGCGTCATCCGCAGATTTAATTGCTTTTGCAAGCCGGGTAGGCCTCCTCTTCAAGATCCACTATTGATGCTTGCTCATGTCCACTGTGGTTAAACTGCCATTTAACCGGCGCAGCCTCTTTTCAACAAGGGTTACCCTCTTTCTTCAATGGGCTCGAAAGTGCAGACATCCGGTCCGCAATACTCACCGATATATTCGGATTCCGGACGGTACAGCATCGGTTTTGGAGCGGCACCGGCAAAGTATTCTTCGATTACATGGGCCGTCCAACCCGCTATTCTTGAAATCGCAAAAACCGGTGTGAACAGATCTATCGGAATTCCCATGGCATAATAAAGGGAAGCGCTATAAAAATCAACATTTACGTAGATATCTTTGCCTTTGCGTCTTTTGAACTCAGCTTTAGCCGTCTTTTCAAGTAGATGTGAAATTTCAAACCATTTGGTGTCCTTGATCCGCTCGCCCATTTTCTTGGACATGGGCGCCAGAATCAATGCACGCGGATCATCGGTGTCGTAAACAGCATGCCCCAATCCGAAGATTTTACGGCCGGCATCAAATTGCGCATTAACATACGCCTCGACTTTATCCTTAGAGCCGATTTTGGTTAACATCTGCATAACCCTCATATTTGCCCCCCCATGCAGCTCTCCGGATAAAGAGCCCACCGCTGCCGCTATGGATGCATACATGTGCGCACGCGTTGAAGCAACCTCGCGGGCGGCAAATGTTGAGGCATTAAATGAATGTTCGGCATGCAGCACCAGACAGATATCCATAATCCGGCCGACTTCTTCATCGGGCGCTTTGTCTTTCAGCATATAGAGAAAATTGGCCGCATGATCCAGGCTGGGCGAGGGTTTGACCGGCTCTTTATCATTGCGAATGCGATCCCAGGCGGCAATAAGCGTAGGAAATTTGGCGATCAGCCGAATGGCCATTCGAATGGCGGCTTCCCGGGTTTGATCGGAAACGTCTGAATCGTGATGGGCCAGCATTGAGACCCCGGTCTGAAGAATATCCATGACCAGCGCGTTTTTCGGCCGGGTTTTTAAAGCCGCAATCACCTCCGATGGGATGTCTCTTTCTGTAGCCAGCTGATTTTTAAATGTTTTCAATTCCGCCGGATTCGGCAGTTTTTCGAAAAGGAGCAGATAGGCAACTTCTTCAAATGACGCCCGATTTGCCAGATCCTCGATGAGATAGCCCCTGTAAATTAATTTCCCGGCGGCACCCTGTACGTCGCTGATGCGGGTGTCGGCGATAACCACGCCGCGCAGACCCATATTTAGCATCGGTTTGCATTCTGATTCCATAAATCACCCCGTATTCTGCTTTCCCTTTAAAGGGATAAAAAGCGGTTAATCGTTGTGGTTCTCAGAAACGAATCTCTGATTTAAAAATGGATTTTCAAAAGGGAAATGTCAATAGGGCATTTTTTCCGGGGGGCGGCGCTCGGGTACATATTCGTGTGGGATTTTCCCCTCGTTCCATTCTTTGGAGACATAAAGATTGCAATAACAGCTGCCGAACTCTTCGATATCCGGCACACTGTAAACGCAGGGACAAAAGATATCCCTGTCCAATTCCTTATCTCCCGAAAGCAGGCGACAGGGGCAACCCATATAGCCGTATTTATCCTTGTTTTCGATCAAGGCTTCCAGGAGCTCAAAGGTGCGCTCTTTATCATTGTTAAAATAATAGCCCTTGGCTTCCTGAACTTTTTTCATTCGATCATAGAGTTCTTGAGGTGTCATTGCATTCCCAGAGCCTCCTTTATTTCTTTTTCTTTATATCCAACAATGACTTTTTCGCCGATGATAATGGTTGGAAACGAACACCGCGGGTTGAATTTTTTAACATCTTCGATAATGGCTTTGCGTTCGTCACCTTCAAGTTTATCCACATCAATAAATTCATATTTTATGGTGCATTCACCCAGAAATTTCTTTGTTGCTTTGCAGTGACTGCAGGTGCTCAAGGAGTACATTTTAACTTTCGGCTGAGACATGGGAACATCCTTTCGCGATGTTGAATTTAGTTGTCATTCATTTAAGGAACACTCAGCCCGGCCAAGCCCCAACGGTGACGAGAATTCGATCCGGCAGATAGCTCCCACAAACCATAGTTCTCAAAGACTTGATAATTAATATAAAATTTAAATTATTTCAATAAGAAATTGTCTTTTGCGCAATGCTCATGCATTTGAGACGATTTGAGACACCCGGGAGTCATTTGCCGTTTTTGGAAACTTGAGACCGCAAATCAGTGACCCCGCAGCAGGGTGAAATTTTGTTGCGCAGGCGTCGATAACGTTTTCTATTCAAATGATTCGATGAGCCTGATTTAAAGAAGCTTTATCGACATCCGAACCAATGCCAATCGCCGGGCGAGGATTTGTATCCGTTAGTCTCAGGTAATCGATGAGACACACCTGTATCATAAGACAAAATAGAGGTGTTTTTCTTATTTGCGATTAAGGAAGCCCACCATTAAAGATGATGCGCTGTTTGTAATTTATAACGACAATTAGGGATGTTAGGAAATCTGTTGAATAATCCGCCTGAATCCAGCGCCTTAAAACAATATTGGCATAAAATTTGCCAATCATATTATGAGTTGCAAATTCATGAAAACTTTAGTTTTCTAAAAGGTTGACAAAACGGTCGATTTAGCTTATTGAGAATGATTACTAATAAAAAAACGGATTATGAGAGCTTCAACTCAGCTCGCATGATCTTCATTTGCGGATAATCAACCCCCAGATGATCGCAAAAGCTCGCAAAGATGGCGTCGAAACCGCGTTTGATCGTGCGGCCAATATGAAAGCCTGCCCCATCGGGGCGGATTCGGCTTGTTGTAAGCATTGCGCCATGGGACCCTGCCGGCTCAATTCCAAAGATCCCTATTCTAAAGTGGGTGTGTGCGGTGCCACCATCGATACGATTATGGCTCGAAATTTCGCCCGTATGGTAGCTGCCGGCGGTGCCGCTCATACCGACCATGGTATGGGCATGCTCGATATTTTCCGCGAAGTGCTCAATGGTCATATAACAGACTATAAGATCAAAAGCCCGCAGAAGCTTATAGAGGTCGCCCAGTCCATTGGAATCGAAACAGAAGACCGGGAACTCAAAGATATCGCTATGGACTTATACGAGGAACTTGAAAGAACTTACACCCAGGTTGAAGGAGAAATTCCCTTTGCCCAGCGGGTTCCTGAAAAAACCCTGGAAACCTGGCGTAAGCTGGGAATCGTTCCCCGCGGCGCCATGCGCGAAATTATGGAACTCATGCATCGCACCCATATGGGTGTGGATCAGCATTATGAAAACATCACCAAGCAGTGCAGCCGCACCGCACTGGCTGACGGCTGGGGCGGGTCTATGGTGGCCACTGAGATTTCCGACATCCTTTTTGGCACCCCGTCACCGGTGGCAGTTGAAGTGAATATGGGGGTATTAAAAGAAGATCAGGTGAATATCATCATTCACGGGCATGAACCGAATCTTTTTGAGTCCATCGTGGAGTCGGTTAATGAACCCACCCTGATTCAGGCTGCGAAAGATGCCGGCGCTAAAGGAATCAACTTGGTCGGCATGTGCTGCTCAGGGTTGGAAATGTTTGTCCGTCACGGGATTCCGCATGCCGGCAATTTTATGTCCACCGAAGCCATCCTGGTTACGGGGGCTGTCGACGCCATGGGTGTGGATGTGCAGTGCATCAAACAGGGTCTGGTTAAAGTGGCGGACTGTTATGGAACGAAGTTAATTACCACCAATCCACGCTGCCATATCGAAGGCGCTACGCATATTGAATTTAATGAACACGAACCCAAGGCTTGCACCGATGAGATTGTTATTCAGGCCATTGGTCGCTTTAAAAGCCGCAAAATGCCCATCGAAATTCCGCGGATCATCAACACCGGCGTGCACGGCTTTTCCCATGAGTATATCAATTACATGCTTGGCGGGACCTTCCGGGCATCCTACACCCCGCTCAACGACAATATCATCAACGGTCGCATCCGTGGGGTTGCCGGTGTAGTCGGATGCACCAACCCACGAGTGAAACAGGACTGGCTTCACGTTGAGCTGGTCAAAGAATTGATTAAAAATGACGTCCTCGTGCTTCAGACCGGATGCTCGCAGATTGCGCTGGCCAAAGCCGGGCTAACCACGCCCGAAGCGGCGCATCTGGCCGGCCCCGGACTCAAAGAGGTTTGCGAGACCGTGGGCATGCCCCCGGTTTTGGGCATGGGCGCCTGCGTGGACAACAGCCGGATTTTGATCGCCGCGGCCGAAATGGTTAAAGTCGGCGGTTTGGGAGACAGCATTGCCGACTTGCCGGCGGCCGGTTGTGCGCCGGAATACATGAGTGAGAAAGCCATCTGTATCGGCCAATATTTCGTAGCCTCCGGGGTTTATACAGTGTTTGGCGTTACCTTCCCCATTGTCGAAAATACCAAGTTCCACAAACACCTGTTTGAAGAACTTGAGCAACTGGGCATCGGCAAGTGGGGATTTGCCACCGATCCTTTTGAAATGGCACGGATGATGATTGCCCATATCGATAAAAAACGCAAAGCGCTGGGTATCGACAAAGCCCGCGAGCGTGTCCTGATGGATATGGCCGATCGTCGCGAAATGGATGCGGCTTAAACCAATCAGCCGCAGCTCAAGAAAAAATGGGGCCCCAACCCGGGCCCCATTTTTTATGCTAAAATGAATAAAGAGCTCAGGTGGGCCGCCCCGCAGTCCTTTACTGATAAGCTCCATTCTTGACTAATTGTCCCCGCTAATTAATTTACTTGCTATGACAAAAGTTATACGTAAGCTGACGGCCTGTACGATGGATTGCCCGGATGCCTGTTCGCTTGTTGTCATGCAATCTGAAGATGGCAGTGTAAAGGTCAAGGGCAATTCCGCCAATCCGTTTACATCCGGCTTTACCTGCGCAAAAATTGCCGATCATGTCCGAAGGGTTCAAAGTTCTCTTCGGATTATCCGCCCTCAGTTGAAAACGAAAAGCGGCTGGAAAACCATCAACTGGGAGGAAGCACTCGATCTATGTGCTGAAAAGATACAAAATCTGCGTTTCCGCCCAACGGCTATTCTTCACATTCACAACGAAGGCGCCAAGGGCGCTTTAAAAGAAGCCAGCAAACTTCTGTTCGCCAGATTGGGAACCAGCCGGGTGCGAGGATCCCTTTGTGATGCGGCAGGGTATATTGCCTGCCTACATGATTTTGGTTCACGCGAAAACAACGACATCAACGATCTGTTGGTTGCCTCCCGTATCGTCAACTGGGGCAAAGATTTATCCCGCAGTTCGGTTCATACGGCGGCTCTAATAAAAAAGGCACGCAAGAACGGCACCCGCGTGTTAACGATCTCACCGGGCGGAGATGGAAATCAATCCTTTTCAGACGCTTTTGTTCGAATACGGCCCGGGGCGGATCGGTTCTTGGCCGCGGCTGTTTTGCGACTACTGATTGAAAACGATTTGATTTCCAAAAAGGTTTTAGACCGCACGCGGGATTCCGAAAAATTCTTTTCGTTGATCCTCAATGAGCCAATCAATGCGTTGCTGGAGGCCTGCAGTGTATCCCGCAGCGATTTCCGGCAAATTTACGAGTGGTATGCCGATGAAAAGCCGGTGGCTACCTTGATTGCTGCCGGATTGCAGCGTTACCGATACGGTGGTGAAAATGTGAGATTTATCAATGCACTGGCTTTGCTTTCAGGCAATATCGGGCGCTCGGGAGGCGGCAACTATTTTCAGCTGCATTCTTACCGCAACCTGAATTTGAAATGGCTCAGGGAATCCGAAAGGTTGCCGCGCCGCTCCTTCCAATTTCCGGTAATCGGACAGGAGATCCTGGCGGCTGAAAACCCTCCGATTGAAATGATCTGGGTCAATGGTGCCAATGTTGTCAACCAGGCACCGGACTCACGGCAAGTCGTCAGAGCATTTGCCGGCGTTGATTTTACAGTTGTGGTAGACGCCTTCATGAATGATACCGCCCAGCAAGCCGATCTGGTGCTGCCCAGCACGCTCATTCTGGAGCAGGAAGACATTATCGGGTCTTACCTGCATGAGCAGGTTCAATATGTATGTCCGGCACTTGCGGCTCCCGGCGAGGCCAAAAACGATTATTGGATTCTCAGACAAATCGGCAAGCGTCTGGATCCACCGGTAAATCTGCCATCTGCAGAAGATTGCCTGCGGGCATCTTTGGATTCGCCGTATCTGTCCACTTCCCTTGAAGAAATCCGCCATTGTGGCTGTGTCCGTTCAAATCGACCTAAAATTGCCTATGCGGATCTGTGCTTTGCGCATCAAGACGGAAAATACCGATTTCCCTATTCGCTGCATTCCGAACCGAAACCACCACCGGACTATCCGTTGCGACTGCTGACGCTGGTACGCCGTAAAGCCATTCATTCCCAGATTCTGCCCGAAGATCAAAAATCACCGCCGGTGGTGTGGGCGGCGCCTGACAGTTCATGCCTGAATGATCTAAACCTTGAAAAGCCGGTTGAGCTGGTTTCACCGCTGGGGCGCTTGACGGTTACGGTGCAAACCCTGCCGGGACTTCATCCCGATGCGGTCATCTATCGTCGGGGAGATTGGATCAGCCGGGGCGGAGGAGTCAATCAATTGATTGCCGCCCGTTTGACCGATATGGGTTCCGGTGCGGCCTATTATGACCAGTATGTTCGGCTGGAAAACGTTTAACGTGGCGGCTGGCGTTTGGCCTCAAATAAGGTTTCAGGTGTAAGGGTCAATAAATAAGCGATGAGTGCTGAGGACTGAGGACTGAGCAAAAAAACCTCCTCTACGCCTGGCCAACCTCAGTCCTCAGCACCCAGTCCTCAGTCCTAAGCCAACAGCCAGAAGATGAAAGTATTTGAAAAAAGGGGAGAGAGGAATCATGCCGCGACCGCCCAAGCCGCCTGATGAATTGCTTAAGATATGCAAGCGCTGGTCGGATTCCATCGAAAATATTTCCGGAGATGCCGCCCGCATTGAATTTTTTAAAAACGAGCTGCCGGGTTTTCTTCGGGACCGATCGATATTTGAAAAACTGCTAACCAACATAAAGGACGGGAGCCCTTACCCGGATTTGCGTCAGGCTCAGATGATCGATAATGAGATTTTGCTATATTTAAACCCGAAGCGCCTTTTTTCGCTACGGATGTTTCTTTATGGATCTGCAGATTACACCCCGATTCATGATCATAATTCCTGGGGTGTTTCGGGTTCGGCCCTTGGACAGCTTGGCGTCATCCGCTATACACGAGAAGATGACGGTGCCGTTGAGACATACGCGCGCTTAAG
>JARRJQ010000339.1:0-8287 GCA_037388985.1 Desulfobacterales bacterium
TTTTGAAAACGATGAGGCCGTCATCAAGGGGATCGGTACGGTTACCCTTCAGCGTTTGGGCGGCGAAATGGTTTTTGATACGGGAGAACGCTTTTCCCTTGAGGTGCTTCGCGGTGGAGATGGCCTTAAGCAATGGAAACCGGCACCGCCTGCAACGCATCATGCAAAATCGGAGCCGGTGACGGAAAGCAACACTTTCTGGGACCAAATTCATCGGCTTGAAACTGATTTTCATAATGGACTTGAGACCCATGAGGTTAAAAAAACCACCAATGCCCTGCTTGAACTCGATCGGATCATTTGGAAAGCGCAGCGGGACTTGGAAAATGAAGAGTTTATCACCCAGGCGCGAGATACATTGCGGGAGCTCATTGCTATCGTAGGAACGCGATTGGCTGCCGCCCCGCGCAGCGAAATCGACTGTTTGACCCCGCTGGTTGAACAACTAATGAATGTACGAGAGCGATTCAGGCAGCAAAGACAATTCGATGCAGCAGATGCCATTCGTGACGGCCTGCAGCGGGCAAATATCATCATCGAAGATACCCAAAAAGGGTCGCGCTGGCGGCTGGGGTCATGAATAAGGTTTCAAATCTAGAAAAATAGGACTGAGGACTGAGTGCTGAGGACTGAGGTTTAAGATTAAAAGATCCGGACACCTGGTCAATTGAAACGGATTTGCGCAACAGCGTAACCCAAGGAAATTACGAAGATGTTTACTCATCCTTCAATATCGATTCTTGCTGCAGTTGGGGAATATGCTGCCGAGCTGCGTTCATTTTTTTCATATCTGAAATCCATTGCGCACCTCGAACTGAGCATTCATTGCAAGGTTCCGGCGGATCTCAGTCCTTATGACGTTGTGATTACCGTCAACACACAGGATTGCGCTGAAGGCTTCCAGCATTTAAAGCGATTTGCGAACGCCGGTGGTGGCTGGCTGATGCTGACGCATTTATCCAACAAACCGTTGCCCGAACTTTTTGGTGCTCAAACGGGTCCAATCGGTCCGGCAGCTGAATTGCGTGTGATGTTTGATAATCCCAAGCATACTTTGGCGACCCGGCTGCCCGAGGCCCTTTATCTGAAAGGCGTTTACCATCCTTTGGTACATCAGGCGGATGACGCCGAGCTTATTTTGCATGCCGATTGGCACTATAACCATAGTCCGATGATGTTTGTCCGTTCGGTTGGCGAAGGAAAAGTTGCCTGCACAACGCTTCAAGCTTATGGCGAACCGGGCTTCCAGCGGATTCTCTATCGCCTGCTGCGCTACCTGGCGGGCTTCAATGATACCCATCAAATTCTGGGTGTCGGCATTTTGGGCTATGCTCCATCTGTTGGCAAAATTCATGGTTTGGGCGTCCAGAACACCCCCGGCCTGGAATTGCTGGCTGCCTGTGACTTAAGTCCGCAACGGATAGCCCAGGCGAGCAGGGATTTTCCGGATATCAGGATCTGGGAGTCGGCCGATGAAATGGCTGCGGATCCTGAAATCGGCCTTGTCATTATCGCTACTCCGCCAAATTCGCATGCCGTCCTGGCCACTGAAATGATGGCCGCCGGCAAGCATGTGGTTTGTGAGAAGCCGCTGGCGATCTCCCAAAAAGAAACCGAGTCGATGATGAAGATGGCAGACAAGCAGCGGGTCCATTTGAGCTGTCATCAAAACCGGCGATGGGATGTCGATTACCTGGCAATTAAACAGGCTTTGCTGGAAGGCATGATCGGAGATCTGTTTTATCTGGAAACCTTCGTCGGCGGTTTTAACCATCCCTGCGGTTACTGGCATTCGCATGCTGAGATATCCGGTGGTCTGTCATATGATTGGGGAGCGCACTACCTGGATTGGATCGTCAGCCTGATCCCGCAGCGCATCCAAACGGTAACCTGCACTCGCCACAAGCGGGTATGGCATGATGTGACCAATGCGGACCAGGAGCGTATCCAGATCTGTTTTTCCGGCGAGCAGGAGGCGGAATATATTCATTCCGATATTGCCGCTGTGCGCAAACCCAAATGGTATTTGCTGGGAACCTCGGGGGCGATTATCGGCGACTGGAAAGATGTGGTCCAATACGAGATCGATCCGGTCGTCTATTTTGAACAACACGAGATTCCCGCAACTGAAATGCCGGCTGATTTAACCTTGCACTGCCGGCACCGCTCGGGTCAAATTGTCACCCAAAAACTTGCCGTTCCCCAACGCAAGCATTATCTTTTTCATCAAAACATAGCCGATCATCTGTTAACCGGTGAGCCCATTGTTGCACCCCTGGAAGACTCTGTTCGGGTGGTGGCTATTTTAGAGGCTGCCGCTAAATCTGCAGCCAATGGCGGCCGCACGGAGGTGCTGGATGGTTGAGCGGGTCAAATGGGGCATAATGGGAAACGCCACCATTGCACGCATGTGTGTCATTCCCGCGATTCAGAACTCATCCAATGCAACCGTGCATGCTCTGGCAACGCGGTTACCGGCGCAGGCTGAAAAAGTAGCCGGAGACAATCACATTGAAAAGATCTATGACAGTTATGATGCCTTGCTGGAGAATCCGGGAATTGAAGTCATTTATATTCCGCTTCCCAACCACCTTCATCATTCCTGGACCATAAAGGCGCTCAACGCCGGCAAACACGTACTGTGCGAAAAACCTCTGGCCTGCAGCACAAGACAGGCCGAGGAGATGCTTTCCGCTGCTGAGGATGCCGGGCGACTGTTAATGGAAGCATTTATGTATCGTTTCCATCCTCGCAGCCTTCGCATCAAACAGATGATTGCTGAAGGCCGCATCGGTGCGCTCCGGTTTTTCAGATCGGCTTTTTGTTACCGAATGAGTGAAGAAGACTGGCAGAACAAGGATAACGCGCGTCTTAAGCCGGAAACAGGTGGCGGTGCCCTGCTGGACGTTGGATGTTACAGTGTCAGCGCAGCGCGCTGGTTTTTTGAGGCTGAACCGATACAAGTACAAGCTCAAGCTGTTTATCATCCGGGTGGAGTTGATGTGCATACAGCCGGTACCCTGAGTTTTGCCGGCAGCGGACTGGCGACTTTTGAGGCCAGTTTCATTTCTGCGCTGCAACAAACTTTTAGCGTTGTCGGTTTTGACGGTGCAATTGAATTGCCCCACAATGCCTTTATCCCCTGGGAAAAAGATGCCGTTTTTTCAATCAGGGGCCGGGACCAGGAAGAGGGGCAGCAACATATTGTCACGGGTGCAGACGAGTATCAGATTATGATAGAGCATTTTACGAATGCCGTATTGGGAAAAAGCCACTTAATAGTTCCGCCGAACGATAGTATTTGTAATATGCGGGTGCTGGATGCCCTGGCACAGGCCGCCCGCTCGGGGGAAACAATCAAGTTATAGGGGGTTTCAGGTGTCAGGTGTCAGGTGAAGAAGGGCCGCAGCTGACACCTGAACACTGAAACCTGAAACCCGTTATCTAGAAAATACCAGAGATGTTAATGCCCGTAAATTCGAAATACACTGTGACCGAGGAGACATTTGATTCGATCAAATCCTTCTGGCTGGACCCGCAGCAGCGGCTGAAGTGGGATTGTTTGTTTGTTTTGCCCGGGTGGCTGAAAGTGTGGTGGGATGTATTCGGCAGCGACCAAACTGCATATCTGTGTGGCGTAAGGGATAAAGATGAATTAATTGGGATTGCACCGTTTGTTATTCAGGGGAAAACAGCCAGGCTTATGGGTGATCCGGATGTTTGCGATTGTCTTGATGTGATTATTGCTCCGGGAAGCGAAGAGGTATTTTTTCAAAATCTGATTCCGCATTTAAAACAAAACGCCATCACCCGTCTGGATATGGGAGCCTTGCGCGGCGATTCGAACGTCATGCGTTATCTGGTTCCCATTGCGGAGGATCTGAATTGTGAAGTCGCCTGTGAGGCGGAAGCGGCCAGCATGGAATTGGAGCTGCCCGCGACGTGGCACGATTTTTTATATCAATTGACGGGAAAGGAACGACATGAACTCAGACGCAAGCTGAGGAGGCTCAAGGAAGCTGCCCGCACCAATTTTCGGGTGATCGAAAATCCGGCTGAAGTCGGCAAAGGGATCGATACGTTTTTGGCCCTTTTTAAGCTGAATCGGTCGGATAAAGCGAATTTTATGACCGATCAGCGGGCATCATTTTTTCGCGCCTTGGCCGAAGAAATGACCGAAGATTTTCTCAAGGGCACTGAATCTTATAAACGAAGACTTGGAGGCAAACCGGTTCAATTGTACAGGTGCCGAATTCACATCGGCTAACGGACAATTTGAACTTTTGATTTCTGAGACACGCGCAAAGGGAGGCTGACTATTTGAATTCAGATCATTTGCGGATTGCCATGTTGAGCATCCATTCGAGCCCGATTGGTGAGTTGGGAACCAAAAATACAGGGGGCATGAGCGTGTATATCCGCGAACTTGCCCGGCACCTTGGAACTTTTGGCCACCGTGTCGATATTTACACCCGGTTAAATGGCACCCCACATAATCAAATTATCGATTTATATGATAATGTGCGTTTAATTCATTTGAGTGCCGGCAGCAACGGTTATGTTCAAAAGCTGGCGCTCTATTATTATCTGTCTGATTTTTTAAGGGCGCTGGAAGGATTTAAAAATCAACAAGACCTGCGTTACGATCTGATTCACAGCCATTACTGGCTGTCCGGACGCCTTGGAAGCTGGGTTCAGGACCGCTGGGATATCCCGCATATCGTCATGTTTCACACTCTGGGAACCGTAAAAAACATTGCGGCAGTGGCAGACCCCGAGCCGGATCTGCGGATTGCCACCGAAAAGAAGTTGACGCGAACCTGTGATCGAATTCTGGCTCCCACCGACAGGGAAAAAGAAAACCTTTTAAAATACTGTCATACACCTGTGGAAAAAATCGGTGTGGTTCCCTGCGGTGTAAATTTGGATCTTTTCCGGCCCATGGATAAAGCTGCCGCCAGACAGCGTCTGGGCGTTAGCGCTGATGGGCCAATCGTGCTGTATGTCGGCAGATTTGATCCGATCAAAGGGATTGACAGGCTGCTTGGGGCCATGGCGTATCTAAAGCATTTTAAACGGATGCAACTGATCATCGTCGGCGGCGACGGCCCCGACACACCCGAATATCAGAATCTGCAGCGGTTGAGCGCCGAATTCGGTGTTGAAAAATCCGTGCGTTTTGTTGGCCGCATCGAGCAGAAAAATTTGCCTCCTTATTACAGCGCTGCGGATGCTCTCGTTATTCCTTCCTATTATGAAAGCTTTGGACTGGTGGGGCTCGAATCTTTGGCCTGCGGCACACCGGTTGTCGCTACCCGGGTAGGTGCCATGGCCCGTATTCTTAAGCAAGGTAAAACTGGACTCGCAGTAGCCGATGCAACTCCCCGCAGGTTGGCAGACGACATAGAAAAGATCATCTTAAACTCGGAAAGCACGCTGTTTCCCGCGCATGCCATTCGCGCCTCGGTTATTAAGTACGGCTGGTCGAATGTCGCGTCAGCGGTTGTAAACGAATATGAAACGATGCTCAGAGATTCGCTGCCTGAGCCTGCACGGACGTTCTCGGCCTCCGTATCTTCTAATTGATCGAGGGGACGGGGAGTTTCTCTTGGTCTGCAATAGCGAGCGCAATCCCCGCAGTTTGCTGCGGGGTTAGCGAGCGAATTATCGATCGATTAAAATTCATTACGGGGAAGATTGCCTGCAGCTTGCTGCCGTTGCCTGGAACTCCGTGAATATTGCTGCGGCTGGCAGCGGCGGAATCCCTGGCGGGCTTTTCTAGAAGTGCAAATGGAAAAACTGCCCGGCCTCTCAATAAATCACTTCTCTTAGTAGCAACAGACCCATCCGCGGAACATTACCTGCTCTTGAAAATTCAACTTCCGTCATTACTATGGTTTTAGAAAGGAATTTAAATTGCTTGATATTAAGGGAGATACGACCCTATCTGCAGCCCGATCGCCAGATGCCGAGGTTATGTTGCAGGGTCATGATCTGACCATTGCCGATGTTGTTCGGGTGGCGCGCTTTGGCGCGCAGGTAAAATTGACCGATGATGAAACAATCATTCAGCGAGTTGAAGCTGCTCATGAATATATCATCAAGGCCGTTAAAAAAGGCAAATTGATTTATGGGGTGACCACCGGTTTTGGCGGTATGGCCCATACCCTTATTTCACCTGAGGAAGCCGGTGATTTACAGGAAAATTTGATCTGGTTCATGAAATCCGAAGCCGGCAAACGCCTGGCCCGCGAAGATGTCCGGGCGGCAATGGTCATCCGCGCAAATTCTCATTTGCTGGGTTTTTCCGGTTTGCGTCTCGAGCTCATTCGGCGCATGGTAATTTTTCTGAATACCAATGTCACCCCGCATCTGCGGGAGTTCGGATCCATCGGCGCCAGCGGTGATCTTGCACCACTGACTTGCATAACCGGTGCACTTATCGGGCTGGATCCATGTTTTAAGGTGGATTTCGATGGGCAAGAAATGGATGCACCCGGCGCCCTCAAACGTTTAGACTTAGCCCCGTTGAAACTGGATCCCAAAGAAGGATTGGCGATGATCAACGGCACGGCCGTCATGAGCGCCATTGCCGCAAATTGCATATACGATGCCCAGCAATTGCTCGCTTTAAGCATGGGCGCGCATGCGCTTGCCGTACAGGGTTTGCTGGGATCCAATCAGTCTTTCCATCCCTTTATCCACGAGCATAAGCCCCACAGCGGGCAAAAGTGGTCGGCAGCGCAGATGCTTGAGCTGCTGTCGGGTTCAAAGTTGATTCGTGACGAACTGGAGGCTCGCCGGGAACGTTCCAGGGGGGAGTTGATTCAGGATCGCTATTCATTGCGCTGTTTGCCCCAGTATATGGGGCCCATTGTGGATGGGCTCAATCAGATTACAAAGCAGGTAACCATTGAGATCAATTCAGCCACCGACAATCCGCTTATCGATCCGACCAAAAGCCGGGACTTTCACGGGGGCAATTTCTTAGGGCAGTACATCGGGGTGGCCATGGATCAGATGCGCTATTTTATCGGCCTGATGGCTAAACATCTGGACGCCCAGATTGCACTGCTGGTAGCGCCCGAATTTAACAATGGATTGCCGCCCTCTTTAATCGGCAACCGGGAACGTAAAGTCAATATGGGGCTCAAGGGATTACAAATCAGCGGAAATTCGATTATGCCGATGCTCACCTTTCTGGGCAACTCGCTGGCAGATCGTTTTCCGACCCATGCGGAGCAGTTCAATCAGAACATTAACAGCCAGGGGCTCGGATCCGCCAATCTGGCCCGCCAATCGATTGCCGCTTTTCAGGAATATATGGCGATTGCACTGATGTTTGGGGTGCAGGCCGTCGATCTGCGCACGCACCTGGTCGCGGGTCATTATGACGCACGTGAATGTCTCTCGGCGGATCGCTGCAGATATATCCGGCGGCGGACAGATTCCGGATGCCGTCAGCGAGGTGTTCAAAAATTTAGGTGCGGTCGAACAAGACGCGATCAAATCATGAATCCGACAATTGAAAAGAAAGTGTCCGGCCAGGCAGATTCCAGGAGAGAACCCGCTGAAGGCTTTATCCATTCATCAGACGGTCTGCTGCATTATCTGGACTGGGGAGGCACCGGCTTGCAGGTTCACTTTCTACACGGCAATGGATTTTGTGCCGGCACCTATACGCCCTTTATTTCCAATCTTTCAGATGGGCTTCATATTTTTGCCAGCGACGTTCGCGGTCACGGAGATTCGCTCAACCTGAATCATCGTCGCATCCGTAACTGGCATGTTTTTGTCAAAGACTTAAAAACCGTCATTGAACAGGTCATGACCCCGCCGATACTCGGCATGGGTCATTCGTTGGGAGCGGTGACTACTTATATGGCGGCTGCTCAATACCCGCAGCTTTTTTCCGGAATCGTCCTGATTGATCCGGTCATCCTGCCCAAAAAACTTCTCTGGCTGATTACCGGATTGAAGATGCTGGGTTTGATGGGCAAGATCCCATGGGCCCGGGCTGCACGGCGGCGGAGAAGAAACTTTCAAGGCAAAAAAGAAGCATTGAAACTTTTTGCGGCAGGCAGAGGTATTTTCAAGACGTGGTCAAAGGAATTTATCGATGCTTACCTGGAATGCGGACTTCTGGAAAAGGATTCCAAGACAGCCGTTTTAAAATGCGATCCGGAACTGGAAGCTCAGATCTTTGAATCCATTCCACTGGATGTCTGGAAATATGCGAATAAAATCGCCTGTCCCGTGCTGACCATTCGTGGAGAGGTTTCAGAAA
>JARRJQ010000340.1:0-4126 GCA_037388985.1 Desulfobacterales bacterium
CTGTTTCTATCACCGGAAGGCAATATCGTGGAGCAAAAAACCGAAACCGTGCTATCCAGCGATATATTCGGGGATGCCGCCCGAGAAGAGACGCTTTTAAAAGATATTATTGATGTGATCGATTATGCCAAAGATGATAAGCGCATCGAATTGATGGTGCTTGACCTCAGAAAAATGGGAAATGCCGGCATCAGCAAGCTTCAGTCTATCGGGGCGGCGCTTGAGCGGTTTAGCGCCAGCGGCAAGCCAATCTATGCTTATGGTGATTACTTCAATCAAAATCAATATTATCTGGCCGCGCATGCGGATCGGCTTTATTTGAGTCCAATGGGAGCAGTTTTGCTTAACGGTTTTGGACTTTATCGCTTGTATTACAAAACGGCTCTGGATAAATTAAAAATACAGTTTCATGTGTTTAAAGTCGGCACCTATAAATCGGCACTTGAGCCTGTTACTCGTGACAGCATGTCCGAATACGCCAAAGAAGCCAATTTTGGCTGGCTCAGCGTCTTATGGGATGCTTACAAGTCTGATGTGGCTCAAGGCAGGCAATTTAATCCCCAAAGCTTGGATGATTATATCAATAACATTTCAGAATACCTGGCACAGGCCGACGGGGATACCGCTGTTATGGCTTTAAACCTGGGGCTGGTGGATGAATTGAAAACCCGTGATGAGGTCAGGCAGGAACTGATTGAACAGCTTGGTGAAGACCCCGACGAGCCGACCTTTAAGCAGATTGCATTTGACGAATATTTAAAGCACATCCGGCCCAAGCTGATGAAAAGTCATCCGGCTAAAGACAAAGTCGGCATTATTGTGGCCAGCGGGATTATTATGGACGGTGAGCAACCGGCCGGCAGAATCGGTGGTGATTCTATGGCGGATTTGCTTGTGCGTGCGCGTGAAGATGATAAGGTAAAGGCCGTGGTGGTGCGAATCGACAGCGGCGGCGGCAGCGCCACGGCATCAGAGGTCATCAGCCGCGAGATCGAGCTGACCCGCGAGGCCGGCAAGCCTGTTTACGTGTCCATGGGATCGGTGGCCGCCTCCGGCGGATACTGGATTGCTGCACCGGCAGATAAAATCTGGGCGACGCCCACAACGATTACCGGCTCGATCGGTATTTTCGGGGCCTTCCCGACCTTTGAAAAGAGTTTAAAATCGCTGGGCATCACCAGCGACGGCGTGGGGACTACCAAACTTTCAGATGCGTTTGATCCCAGCCGGCCGCTGAATGAGCTGGTTGCCCAATCAATGCAACAGATTATCGAGCAGGGCTATCGGCGTTTTATTCGACGGGTTGCTGAAGGCCGGAATATGTCGCCTGAAGCGGTTGAAAAAATTGCCGAGGGTCGTGTGTGGGCCGGAACAACCGCCAAAGAGCTGGGTCTGGTCGATGAAATCGGCAGCCTGCAGGATGCCATCCGAGCGGTGGCGGAAACGGTGGGTTTAAAAGATTACGAAACCACTTATATCACCCAGCCTTTAACCACCCGCGAACAACTGATTCAACGGATCAAACGATTCATTGTCGGCATTTTTGGTGCTTTGAATGCGGCTGATCATCCGCTAAGCCGGCTGTATGATCGTTTTGTCGATACGAAGTTTGATCAGATTTTGCGTGCCGATGATCCGGTAGGCCAGTATGCGTACTGTCTGAACTGCAGCATCCAATAAAACTCATCTCAAAAATGCATCTAAGCGGCCATGGATGTGTTGCAGCCCGCCTTCCCGCCGCTGGCGGGACTAACATACTTTGGAAAAAAGAAAAGGCGACTTAGGAAACTTCCTAAGTCGCCTTTGTTTGCGATTTAGCTTGTCAATATTTTAGGGTTAAGTCAGATTATTGAGCAGCGAATCTTTCAGCATTTTATCCGCTATTTTTTCTTCATCTATTTCATAGGTTCCGTTTTCGATTTGCTCTTTGAGCTGCGCAACCTTATCTTCACGAATATCCGGTATCGAATCCAATTGTTTTTTGGCCTCCTGGATTCGTTGGGCCGCATCTGAAAGCACCACGGTATCTGTTTTTGCCTGTTGCTTTTCCGCTTTCTCGGATGTGGCCTGAGCTTTGTCTTTATCCTGAACCTGATTCACATATGCTTCAATATTTATTGAGTCCTTGGGGGTAATTTCCATTTTCGAGCAGTCTCCTCTGAATTCGGCTGGTTCACAATCTTGCTGATCGCGCAACAGTCATTGTTTACAATAAGTTTAATCCACCAGCTTCTGCGTGTCAAATTTATTACGATTTAATTATATTATCGGTAAAAACTTTACATACTTTAGTCTTTTTTTGCAAATTTCAATATTAATTTGCATTTCACCAAAGTCCCAACCTATTAAAAAAACAACAGATAATGGAAAGATAACGATCCGGATTGCAAAAAAGCAAATTCCTGCAAAATATTGCTCATTAGTCAAGCCGATTATTATGCCATTATCATGCCAAAATGGCATCTTCCTTGGAATTCCAATCAAAAAAGTCCCTATACTTGATTGACATACCACTTTGTGGTATTAACCTCTAAAAAGTAACGGAATTCTGCCAACCAGCATCAAAATTTGAGCAATTCGTAGACGGTTTTCTGCGTAATCTATTCCGCAAATTAAAGCGAATTCGCTCGACTGGGAGGGGAGGTAAAAAATGAGAGTCGAGCGACGGCAATTCAAGCGATATTGTATTAAAGATTCAGCTTTTGCGGTCTTTAAAGCCGAACCCGTTAAGCTGGTTCCCATTGTCGATATCAGTCTCGGCGGCCTTGGCGTTAACGGCAAAAGTGAAATTGCACAGCTGTTAAATAAATGCGCGTTTATAGAAATAATGGTGGCTGACGGCAGTTTTTATCTCGACAGCCTGTCTTATGAACTCCTTGATGAGCCAAGAAATCTAAATCTGCGCATGGCTACCTCTCTTCAGAATCAGTTTTATGGTGTCAAATTCCTGAACCTGATGCCCAGTCAAAAGAATCATTTGAAGCATTTTATACACAAATACACCATCGGAGGAATGACACCCCACTTTATCCGGAAGCTTAATCAATTTTTCCATCACACATTGGGCAAAAAACAATTTGCAGACAGCTGCCAAAACATCTGGCTTCACCGCCCAACTTTCTAGAATCTATCACAAAATTTGAGATCAACTTCTAATAAGGATTGAAAATACTTTTGCTGAGAGACGGCAAACCCGCAACAACCGACTTTAATTTCATTTTTTTCTTCATTGCTTTCTGATAGATTATTGATACAAAAGAATTGCAGACTGATATTATTCACATCATGGGCTTTTTAAAAATATCTACGACTATTTTTCTAATTGCAGCCTCCGTGTTTTGGAGTTTTTCAGTCGTTGCAGGCCGTGACGTTGAAGCAATTACCGAAAACGAATGCGCCCGGCGGCAGGATGCGGAGATTGTGTGGGATTTAAGCAAATACCGCTGGTTGTGCTGCATCATCAAAAATGAAGATGAGTATGAAACCTGCATTCCGATTACCGATATGGAGCCCCTGCCGAAAACCAGCCTCAAGCCGTTTCCGCCAAATACCACCAGGACGATCAGGCCGAAAAACCAGAAAAAATAGGCTTATCGCAGAGATACAGAGCGCGCAGAGATTATTTTATCTCAAATAAATTTCCGTCATAATCCCGGATGAAGGTGAGGGTGCGATCCTCTTTAGGGATTCGGGACACTTTCACATCCAGATCACGGCATTTTTTTAAAAATGTTTCCAGGTCGTCGACTTCGAGACAGACATGTGCAATTTGTTTAACGCCGCTCTTTGAATCTCCGGTAATGAAAATCTCGAAATGGACCTGTTGGCTCCGGTAGTTGATCATCAACGGTTCGGCTTCAATGTTGAAAATGGCTTTAGCGAGGGATTCCGGTAAGATTTTCGGTTCTGATATTTCCAGGCCCAGCAGGTTCCTAAAAAATCGATCCGAATTCATTTCGGAACTGCAGGTTAATGCCACATGGCGCAGGTTCATTGACCTCTCCTTAATCCCAAATCAAAGATGGGGCTTGATAATGACTTTCAGGGACTCCTTGCCCTCCATGACCATCTGAAAACCTTTGGCAACATCTTGCAGCGGAAGACGCGCGGTAATCATATCGTCTAC
>JARRJQ010000341.1:0-5101 GCA_037388985.1 Desulfobacterales bacterium
ACAAGCCATCCCGACCGAATTGCCGGCATTATCAAAGAAGGTATGGAGGAACCGGGTGTTATTCCCTTCGCCGAATTCTTTTAAAATCCAATGCGGTGATGGCCCATCCGCGCTTTTTCCGATTTTTGAATCAGTTCATTCGCTGAGCGTTAATCAACAGAAACCGGATTTTACCAGGATCAAAAATCCCGCGGTTAATCAGATGATTGCGGCCGTCCGGGCTAAATCAAACGAGATACATGCGCAAGCCGCTTTCACCTGAACGTGATGAATAAAGGGAATTGAGCAGATGCCCGGCCTGAACATTTATACCAGCAACCGACTCGAGATTCTTGCAGAACGGCTATCTCAAATGGTGAAAACGCCTTTGTCAGCAGCGCTGGCTGCGGAAATTATTGTGGTTCAGAGCAAAGGCATGGAACGATGGGTATCTTTAGAAATTGCCCGACACAACGGCATTTGCGCTAATGTCCGATTTCCTTTTCCCAATTCGTTTTTGCAAGAAATTGCCAAACAGGTTTTGCCTGAATTTCCGGAACCATCGCCATTTGAACCGGAAATTCTAATGTTTAAAATTATGAAAATTCTCCCGGGTTGCACACATCTGGCCGGTTTTGAACCCTTAAAAACCTATCTTGCTGATGATGCCAATCAGCTCAAACGACTGCAGCTCTCCAGTAAATTAGCCGATATATTGGACCAGTATCAAGTATTTCGTCCGCAAATGATATTTCAATGGGAGCAGGACCCAAAAGGGGATCATGGTCCGGAGCAGTGGCAAGCTCAGATCTGGCGCAAACTGGTTAACGGCCAACAAAATCTTCACCGCGCCAGACTGCAACGCGATTTGATTGACAAAATAACAAGCGAGCCCCGGCAATTCGCGCATCTACCGGCTCGGGTATTTATTTTCGGCATATCTTATTTGCCGCTTTTTCATCTGGAAGCTTTTGTTGCGCTTTCGCAGCTGACCGANNCCTGGAGGAAGGAAATCGACTGCTGGCATCTATGGGTGCTCACGGAAAGGACTTCTTTACGCTGATCAACAACTTTAATTTTCAAGTGCATGAAATTTATAAAGATTCGGGTTGTGCCAATATGCTTTGCTGTATTCAATCCGACATATTAAATCTGCGGGAACGCAGAGAGACACCCGCAGATGCCACAAATCAGACCAATCATCTTAGCGGACCTTCGCGACCGCTACCGATCCGCATAGAGGATTCGGATACTTCGATTCAGGTTCACTGCTGCCATAGTCCGATGCGCGAAATTGAAGTATTGCATGACAACCTGCTGGCAATGTTCGATCAAGACCCTCAATTAATGCCCAAAGATATTATTGTTATGACACCCGATATCGAAATGTATGCGCCTTACATTCAGGCGGTATTTGAAACCCAGACAGCTGAAAGCCAGCGAATTCCATTTCGGATTGCCGATCAAAGCGTCAGAGGGCAAAACCGCGTCATCGATGGCTTTTTAGCCCTGTTGGACTTAAAAGGATCCAGACTCAATGCCGCCCAAGTGATGCGGCTGCTGGAATTTCCAGGTGTTAAAGAAAAGTTTGGATTGGACGATACCGATATCGAAACCGTCGAGCGCTGGATCCGCGACACCAGAATTCGATGGGGTATCAACGACAAATGCCGTCAACAGCTCGGGCTGCCCGCAACCACGGATAATACGTGGCAGGCTGGAATTGACCGGCTGTTATTGGGCTATGCTATTTCAGGAAACAATCAACTGATGTTTGACGGAATCCTGCCCTACGATAATATCGAAGGAAATGAAGTTCATAGTTTTGGTAAATTTCTGCATTTTATCAATAGTGTATTTCAGTGCGCAAAATTACTGGAGCAGCCGAAACGGCTGAAGCACTGGTGCACTGAATTAAATCGTCTGCTCGATGATTTTTTTCTGACCGATGAACAAACCGAAAGGGAAATGCGGACGCTAAAGATGATCTTAGAGGACCTGGGCAAGCGGCAAACTGATGTTGATTTCGATGAAATTCTAGAATTCGAGCCCGTGCAATTTTATCTGGTTCAGCGCTTGGCAAAATTGCGTCGCAGCTCTGATTTTTTGAGCGGCGGTGTAAGCTTTTGCGCTATGCTCCCGATGCGCAGTATCCCCTTTAAAGTCATTTGTCTGGTCGGTATGAATTCCGATACGTTCCCGAGGGACGACCAGTTTTTAACCTTTGACTTAATTGCCAACCAACCGCGGCCCGGCGACCGGTCTCGCCGAAAAGATGATAAATACCTATTTCTTGAATCCATCATTTCTGCCCGGCAAAAACTGGTTATCAGTTACGTCGGACAAAGCATTTTAGACAACAGTCACCGACCGCCGTCGGTCCTGGTCAGTGAACTGCTGGACGCTATTGACCAAGGTTTTTACCTGCCCGATAAAAACATCCTGGAACACGTGGTCAGTATCCATCGCCTGCAGGCATTTTCTCCACAGTATTTTAAAAAAGACGCCAAACTATTCAGTTATTCCAAAGAAAACCGGGATGCGGCTGTCGGTTTAAACAAACGCAATCAGCCCGTGCCCTTGATCGATGAGGCTATACCATTGACACCACCGGAAAAAGAGCAGATGCATCAGCCGCAAATAGAAGCACTGTGCCGGTTTTTCGGCAGCCCAGCCAGATTTTTATTACAGCAGCGTCTGGGCCTTTATCTGGAAGAGACATCAGTGTTGAGCGACAAAAGCGAAGATTTTGAATTAACCTCACTGGACAAGTATCTGGTGGGCCAGAACATGGTGCGAGCCAGATTGGCCGGCAAAGCACTTGACGATTACCGGCCTGTGCAGATGGCCATGGGACAGCTGCCACACGGAACGGTCGGTGCTTTTTACTTCAACGAAATGAGTATTGACGCCGAACGGTTTGTTCGCAAAATTGAATCCTTTCTGGATGAAAAAATCGCAGATCCATTGGAAACCCAGATCAAAATCAACGAATTTTGTCTACAGGTGCATTTCCCGGAAATTTATCGCCAGGGCTTGATCCAGATACGCTATGCCAATCAGCGGGCTCAGGATTTGCTGAAATGCTGGATTTACCACTTGGCGCTCTGCGCGTTGGCACCGAAAAATTGGCCGCTGACCAGCATACTGGCGTTTAAAAACGCTACCTGGAAATTCAGTCCGGTTGCCGAAAATCGGACATACCTTGCCGACCTGCTATATGTCTTTAAACAGGGATTGCAAAGCCCTTTACATTTCTTTCCGAATACATCGCTGGAATATGTTCGGCAGAAACAGATCAAAGGCAAATCAGAAATCGAAGCGTTAGCATTGGCTCGTAGAAAATGGATCAGCAGTGACTTTTCCAGAGGAGAATCCGATAACCCATACTATGATGTTTGTTTTAAAACAATCGATCCCCTCGATGAATCTTTTGCGGAGGTTTCTCAGACTGTGTTTGAACCCCTGTTGACGCATGGAAGCCAAATACAAAACAATTAAACGGGGGATCGGAGAGTTTGTGTAATTCGGTCTACGCTATTGGTTGGCTGAAAATTCCATTAAATATAAGAGAAAAGGAGAAGACAATGGCAATGGTCGTTCAGTTGCACGAGGGGGTTGCGATCAACAAGTTCAAATTAGACAAACCTCTGTTACGAATCGGCCGCGACCCGGCCAGTGACATTTATATCGATAATTCCATAGTCAGCGTTGAACATGCGATTATCGAAGTAAAGGAAAATCCCAAGCCCGGCGGTAAGCCCGAGTACTATATCGAAGACTTGAAAAGCACCAACAGCACATTTGTAAATGAAGAAAAGGTCACCCGTTATAAATTGAAACACAATGATCTGATCCGGGTCGGTTGGAATAGTTTTAAATTTATCGACGAAACAGAAGATAACCCGAACAAAACCGCCAAGATCCGTAAAAGCTGGATACCGGGAGTGTATTATACCGAAGAAGAGGAATAAGGCATTTTTATAATTATGGTCTGTTCCTTCACTATTAGGTATCAAGATTATTAATAAATCCGAAGCACGAAATTCGAAATTCGAAACAATATCGAAATCATAAATTTAAATGTTTTAAACTGTTTTCGATTTTTGTCATTTGAAAATTCGAATTTGTTTCGTGCTTCGACATTCGGATTTCGAATTTTACAACATAGTGTGGAGTTGATGGATTGAGGAATTGCCAGGCGCTTTGAAATCAACTTCACAAGTAGTTGGACCGACACATGGACATCTCTTCACTCATCAAAGTAATTTTTGACTCTCAGCTGAACAGGTCCGCCTGGATGCAGGAAATTGTCAAACCGGGTGATGTGTTCGGCCTTAAAATAATCGATATTAAAGATAACCAGCGCGCCCTGGTTGATTTCGGGAAATTTCGCGCAATAGCTGAAATTAAATTTCCAGTTCAAATTGGTGCCGAACTACTCGTCAAAGCCACTGACACCGACGGGCAACTTCGGTTTCGACTGATTGATCCAGATTCAAAAGCGTTTTCCAGCAGCACACATGAGATCAAAAACCTGGAAATTCTATCTTCCGATGTATTTGACAAAATTGAGTCTGATATCAAGCAGGCCGCGCGTCAAATTTTCGACCTTCCCGAAAGTCAACTTCCTCCGGAGTCTATTCGCAAAGCCCTAGCGGTTTTGGCGAGTCACTTTGCATCCATCGATTTGAACAAAGCCGTGACCAAATGGTTTCCTTTGCTCAAATCCTATGTAGAAAATGCGGGATTTCTTTTTGAAACAAAACTTAAAAACATCATCCACAAATTTGATGAGCATCAAAAGTCTCAATTGACCAAAGCTCTGGCAGGTGCCCCGGAAATCAAACAGATTTTCGCCAAAGATATGAAGCCAATGCTTTTAATGCTCAAAGACTATATAGAAGCCCCAAATTCAAACGCTAAATTGCTTGACACCAAAACCCTTTCAAGCTTGAAAAATACATGGGAGATGTTGTTAACCGATATTGTCAATCAGCAAACTCGGGCTATTCACAAGCATGAACTGTCGGAACCCTATCATGTTTTCTCATGCTCAATTCCTTTAAAAGAAAAGCAGCAAAGAGCCGCCTTAAAATTGTATTGTCCGAAAAAGAAAAAA
>JARRJQ010000342.1:0-4116 GCA_037388985.1 Desulfobacterales bacterium
CTTTCGATCGATGCCAGGCGCAGATAGCTGGGGAAGGATAAGTTTACGGTGTGTGACCCGCTCCTGAATTCTGCTGGTTTTCATGACGGTCAGTAAACTATGAACCGTCATTTCCCCACCGGCGGACGAACACCACACATTAATTCCATTGGTGGGTGCCACCAAAAGCCATGCATCGGTTGCCGACAGCGCTTTCTCTATACGGCGAACCGTCAGATGAAAATTGCTTGTAACCAGCACCGGAGAATTGTGATCCGGACTTCCAAGTCTTCTCAAGCCAGGCTCAACCGGATTTGGAAACCATCGCCCGATATAATCCCAGATAGATTTTACGATGGAAATATCTTTCTCCGGTCTTAAGATTGGAACATCGGTGCTCTTTCTTGTTTCTTTTTGCTCGGCTTTTTGCGCGCATATTAAAGCAAAGCTGTCTAAATACGATCTTTTCTCGCTCAATAAGCTAAAGCCGGCCTGAGACACGTCTTTAATTATATCCGGTATTGCCTTTGTACCAATCTGCGCGATAAAATACGTAACGATTGCAAGAGGAACACGCATCATCGCATGCACCAAACGTTTAATGAACGCACGCGGCCGCACTTCATCAGCAAGCACGAGCACACCGGAGGGCTTCAAAATCCGATAAAATTCATTCATTGCCCAGATCCGTTCTGCAGGATACAGCTCAGAAAAAACGAGCGTGGAGGTAATCAGATCAAAAGCGTTATCGGCAAACAACTCATCCAGTTCTGTCACACCGGCATTATAGAGGGTTTCTTTGCCTTTCAAAGCTGGAGCTTCGAACCGTTTTCGAGCCACCTGGAGCATCCCTTCGGAAATATCGATTCCGGTAACATGTGCCCCGGCTCTGGCCGCATCTGCCAATAGCTCACCGGTCCCGCAACCCACATCGAGCATCTTAGTTCCGGGCCTAATCCAGTTCAGCACGATTTCGTTTTTGATTTTTTTCGCGTGTCCACCGGAAAGGATGTTGATGCCTTTATCGTAGCGCCATGGGCGAGATTCCAGAATTTTCATAAAAATGTAGCTGAACATTTTAAGAGCTCTTGGTAGAAAAATTCGTTATCCGGATTTGCCGATAAGCAGTCCTTGGGTAATAAGCGACATGGATGTTTTGCGCATCAAATCCATGTTAACTCCTTGGCCGGCAAATATTTTATGCAAAATAATACCATCATATATCGAAAGCAGCAGCTCTGCGACTGCTACAGGATCGAAGTGTTCATCGATCTCACCTGCTGACTGGGCTTCTTTTATTAAGTTTTCTAAAATATCCTTCATTTCTGAATAGATACGGGTAAGCGAAAATTGTTTCTGTTCTTCGGTTCTAGCTGCACCAAAGTAATCTACGTATACCGCGCAGTGATTCTCCCACTCGGCTGCATGCTGAAGCGCAAAGTCTATTAGAGATAAAATCTTCTCAGATGGTTTTGTCTTTTCCTTCATGGCCTTTAAGATACCCTCGGAAAAGACGCTAAAATACTGATCAAAAGCAAACCGAAGAATATCCGCTTTATCTTTGAAGTATTCATAAAGCGTACCTTTGCCCATTTCAGCCATCTGAGCAATGTCCTTCATTCTTGCTTTGTGGTAACCATGCTCCCGGAAAACTTTTAGTGCGGCATCCGAAATCGCTTCAACCTTCTTTTTCTTATCAACTATTTTGGGCATGCATCTTCTCCTACATTTATTATTGACCGACACGTCGGTCAATAATAATATGATGATTAAATGCCGTGGTGTCAAGCAAAATTTTTTAATCAAATCTCAGTCAATGTTTTCTTCTTCCGAGACCAATTTAATCTGGAAAAAACCGGATTGTGTTATTGATGCTCGGCCTAAATTAACCGAAAAACGATTTGACCGCTAAGACAGACGGAAACCCCATCCGCTGAGCTTTGGACGGCCCTTTTTAGAGCGATCTTCGGCTAACTCGATGAAACCGCTAATATAGGGTTAGTGGATGATTTAAATAATGATTTTGGAGGATTTTCTCAGATTCGATTCAGGCACGAAGTCCGACAAAAATGGCTACTGTCAAAAAGCATATATTTAGTATTGACAAATCTGCAATATTTTGTGCTTTTGATTGCTGTAATCTATAATCGAAGCCTGAGATGAGAGTGCTGGCTGGTTTTTTTCAGATAGTTTGCAACTGCCGCCATTCTGTATTGATTGGCTTTTACGACAACATCGGGCTGACCGGTCAGTTTGGCGGGGGAAATCCGGCCCAAGAAAACCTGCGTTCCGTCGGCGGCAGCGGGAGACTTGTCTTCTATTTTAAACTCTACCGCCCTGGAACTGGTTCCGACCATGCCTCAACAAAAGAGCATTTAAAAGATACGGATCCGGTGCAGTTGTTAAAAAAGGCATCCAGGGTATTGCAATGTGATCTGGAAAGAGTCAAAAATATGCGACGCCCGTTACCCCGGAAAAATACCTGATACAGCGCACCTAGATAGTCCATTCTCCATTGCCGTGCCATGGAAATTTACTCATCAGGGGCGGTAAAATATATCAATTTAAAAGCACTAACCAAACTTTGACCCCCTCCATAGTGCGCTAATCAAGGTTGACTCCAGCCCATTGAAAACTGTATGTGTACTTAAGGCATAATTTAACAGAGGTTTTACTATTTAAACTTAAAAAAGGAGCCAAGCTAATGGTGACAATGACACAAGAAATGAAAGACATGATTGCAACACAACAATGTTTTGTTGGGACGGTCAATGCTGACGGTACTCCAAATGTGGCACCAAAACGATCAACCCGTGTATTATCCGACAATTCTCTTATTTTTGCTGAAGGGACTGGTGGAGCTACTTATGCAAATGTTAAAAGAGGCTCAAAAGTTTCGATTGCTGTAGTTAACCGAGATATTTTAGATGGGTACAGATTTGTTGGAAGTGCTGTATTACACGAAAGTGGTGATTTATATGAACAGGCGGCCGCAATGTCAGTAAAAATGGGGATGCCAAAACCTAAGGGGGTTGTAGTAATTAATATAACAGAAATTCATTCGCTTAAGCCTGGTCCTACAGCTGGCAAAAAAATTGCTTAACACGTCGAGATGATGGAAAATTGCTTTTTCCATTGGAAATCCAACTATTTTTCAAAAAGTTCCTTGAGTGTTAGGTCTTCAAAGAGTACCATTTCATAGTTCCTTGTGGGCCTGGAAGTCCACGTTTTTCGCAAGGGCGGTTGTTGTCAACTTCGGTTCACCTCCCTCACTTTTTAAAATAAAAAAGGGCTCAATCTTGAGCCCCATTTATTCTGAAAATATTGCTATCCTTGCACAACTCGCGTTGAACTCCGTAACGATTGAACCTGACTTAACCAATTCGTTTAACAAAAAAGTTAAGAATTTTCTTGACAAACAAAATATTTACCTTTAGATCTAACTAAAACGTTTAACGAATTGATTGATAAGCTCGAAAAGGAAACCCAAAATAAGAATCATCAACGCCCCGAAGGAAGCATTTGCCGAAGAGAGTATCTGCGAGCTGAAATCACCAGTCTTTACCAGTGACAGGAGGGAATCATCGTAAATGACCACGTAATCACCTTAAAAGATGAGATTTAGGAGGGAAATCATGTTTGATACCATGCATTATAAGAGCTTTAATGGTGTTCGGGCCTTTCGGCGCTGGGTGATCCCCTACCTCGCTTCTCGAATTCATCCAGACGAGTTCAGGCCAATCATCTGCTATCTCTATACCGAGTATCGGTGCAACATCGATTGCCACTACTGTTTCCAGTACGACAACGACAGACCGGGTATGGACCTGGATACGGCCAAGAGTGCTGTTGACTGGCTCAAGTCTGTAGGGTGTCGGGTCATCCCTCTCATGGGAGGGGAGCCATTGTTGCGAAAGGATTTCATCTTGGAGGTTATTCGCTACGGCACAGAAAACGGTTTTTTCATGTATCTGCCCACGAATGGATATCTCATGGACAATAACTTCATAGACGAGGTGGGTCAGGCAGGCGTGGCCGCGATAAATCTGGCCGTGGACTGCGTAACCCCTCGCAAAGGCCTTCCAAAAGCCCTGCTCGCTATTGAACCTCAATTTCGTTATCTTGTAGAACGGCAAA
>JARRJQ010000343.1:0-4112 GCA_037388985.1 Desulfobacterales bacterium
TTGTGGCCGGAGCGGATATCAAGTGGTTTGTGGATAAAATAAAAGCAGATAAAATCGACGATATCTATGAATTTACCCGCAAGGGGCAAGATCTGCTACTTAAGATCGAAAACTCAGATAAGCTAACCATTGCGCTGTTAGACGGCCTGTCTTTAGGTGGCGGCAGCGAGCTGGCCCTGGCGTGCCAGGCCATTGTTGCCACTCCGGCCGGCTCCATGGGGTTCCCTGAAACAGCCATCGGTATCTTTCCAGGGCAGGGCGGGATGCTGCGCATGGCGCGTCATGTCGGACCCGAGCTGGCCAAATATTATGTCTTCACCGGAAGCCCCATCAGCGCTAAAGATGCGCAGGCACTGGGAATCTTTACCTACCTTGTGGAACCGAGCGAGGTTGATTCCACCATCAACCAGCTGGTATCAGAAGGAAAACCGGATAAATACCGGAAACGTGAGCTGCCGGATAAATTTAAGCCACTGGCGAAGATGTGCAGTTCTGACAATGTTGCCCGCCTGCTGGCCGGAAAATTTCCCGAAGGGGTACCTGAAGACCTCGCTGCGAAAACAACAAAAATCATCAGTCACAAAGCACCGCTGGCGCTCAAATTGGCCAATGAAATTATTGATGCGCAGATGGGAAAATCCATTCCTGAAGCCGTGGAAGTTGAGCTCGGCCGCCTGCATGAAAGTTTTAGCGCAGCCGATGCCCTTGAAGGGCTTTCGAGTTTTAGCAAGAAAAAGAAACCAACATATCAAGGAAAATGAGGTGCATGACACGGCAGGAGGTTCTATCGCTTCAGGGGTGGCAAAGACAGGCCACCTATGACGAGCCCCGCCTGTCGGAAATAGTTGACATGTATAAGGAAATCGGCCTGGAAGTTCATCTGGAACCATTTCATCCCGATGAAGAACCCGGTTGCACCGATTGCATCGCAGCGATGCCGGAACGGTATAAAACCATCTATACGCGCAAGAAGCCTGTTTAAGCAGCTCCTTAAATTTTCTGAAAGCGTTACCCTGTCGGGTGTCAGCAATAATTGGGTTTCAGGTGTCAGTGTTCAGGTGTCCGCATTGAGGGGGATGAAATTCTCTGGATCAGATGCTGAATACTGACACCTGACACCTGACACCTGAAACCAATAAACGGTCCGCGAGCGGTAATGCTTACCAATTCGGCGACGCCACCACAAGAATCACCAGATCTTCATCCCCATTATTTAGCAGACGATGAGATGAGCCCGCCGGTATCCAGGTGGCATCCCCCGGGCCGACCTGGCGGCTGTCTTTATCCACGTGTATTTTACCGAAACCGTTCAACACAAAATAGATTTCTTCCATGGGATCCACGTGCGCTTCGATTTCCTTCCCAGGCGCCAGATTCGCAATGGCCAGGAAGCCGATTTCCTTCAGTATGCGACGATCCAAAATCATCTGAGCAATTGCACCCCCATGGGCAATGTAGGTGGTCTCCAGCACCGCTTCGTCTTTTAAATTCCTCACGATCATATTCATTTTCCTTCCTAATTTTATCTTGACAGAAATTACAATGTAGCTTTAATGTAGCTGAAAAAGAGATTCAACAAAAAAAGGCGTGCCATGTCCTATTTGACACATTTTTAAAAACTAGCTAAAACTCAAAATGAATTCCAATATTTTTTTAAGTGTTTCAATCGAAATAGAAAAATCCGGTAACCGGATTTAAATCAATTAGCAAAGGATGTTGATATGCACAAATTACTTACCGACAACCCGGGTCAAAAAATGCTGCTTCTGGGCAATGAAGCGATTGCCAGAGGGGCGATTGAAGCAGGCGTTGCGGTTGCCAGCACATACCCGGGCACACCGTCTTCTGAAATTTCTTTACAATTTTTCCAGGTTTCCCAGCAAAGCAAGCTTTATTTTGAATACAGCACCAATGAAAAGGTGGCCATGGAGGTAGCGGCTGCAGCAGCCAACAGCGGTGTTCGCAGCATGTGTGTGATGAAACACGTGGGTGTAAACGTCGCCGCGGACGCCCTGATGACATTGGCCTATGTCGGGGTCAAAGGCGGCATGATCGTGCTGACCGCTGATGATCCCTATATGTTTTCCAGCCAAAACGAGCAGGACAACCGTTTCTATGCCAAGCTTTCGGGATTGCCCTTGGTGGAACCGTCGTCGGTGGCAGAAGCCAAAGAGATGGTGAGCTATGCTTTTGAGATTTCTGAAAAACTGCAGGAGCCGGTGCTTTTCCGCACGACCACCAGGATCAACCACTCCACCGGAATCGTGACCCTGGGAAAAATAAATCTGCCGAAAACCAAAGGCGATTTCATCAAAGACCCATTCAATCTGGTCACTGTACCGGCTGTATCCAGGAAGTTACACGTTAAGTTATTGGCCAACATTGAAAAGGCTCAGGAACTATCTGAGGTTTCTCCGTATAATTTTATTACCGGCAATGGTAAATGGGGAATCGTTTGCAACGGTGTCAGTTACAATTATGCAGCGGATGCCATCAAAGAATTGAACATCGCTGATAAAATAAGGCTGCTGCGGATCGGATTTTCACATCCGATGCCCGAAAAGACAATCAAATCCTTTCTGAAAAAATGTGAAAAAGTCCTGTTGATTGAAGAAGGCGAGCCTTATATGGAGGAAAAGGTCAAAGCCTTTGCCCAAGAAGAAGGCTTGACCCTGACCATCAGGGGAAAAACCAAAGACCTGTTCACCCGTCTTTATGAGTTCAATCCGGCCCAGGTGCGAGAAAATATTGCTAAATTCTTTGAACTTCCATACACTCCTGTGGAAAAATCGGATCTGTCAGATATTCCGGAAATCCCCCAGCGGCCACCCAATTTGTGCGCTGGTTGCTCCCATCGTGCGACATATTATGCAGTTAAAAAAGCCGCGGAAGGTCTCGGTACGATATTTCCCACCGACATCGGGTGTTATACGCTGGGGGTGCTGCCGCCGCTTTCAACAGCTGACTTTCTGCTGTGTATGGGCTCTTCGGTCGGCACCGGATGCGGTTTTTCAACTGCCACCGATAAAAAAGTTATTTCTTTTATCGGCGATTCCACTTTTTTTCACTCGGGAATCCCCGGTCTGATCAACGCCGTGTTTAACAACCATAATTTTACCCTGGTCATTCTCGACAATAACACGACAGCCATGACCGGGCATCAGCCCCACCCGGGCGTTGATATGAAAGATTTCAATCTGGAAGGCTACGGCCGGGTATCCATTGAGCAGGTGGTCCGGGCAATCGGCGTCCCCCATGTAGCGGTCATCAGACCCTATCGGGTGAATAAAAGCATCGAGGCATTAAAAGAAGCCATCAATTACAAGGGCGTATCTGTAATTATTTCCCAAGAGGCTTGTACACTTTATGCCCAGAGTTTGAAGAAAGCCAGGGGCAAGCCCTTCTATATTAACGAAAAATGCAAAGACCACCGGGAGTGCGTTAATGAACTTGCCTGTCCGGCTTTCTACATCGAAGGCCAAAAGGTTTTCATTAATGCGGACCTGTGCACTGGATGCGCTGTTTGCGCGCAGATTTGCCCGGAAAAGGCAATTGTGCCGATAAAATCAAAAGAAAAAGTACAGGCAAAATAACAACCGCTGTTAACCAATAATTAGACCATATTATCCTTTACGGTCTTCAATGTAATTTCTTTGCATTTTATGAAAAAACTTTTTTTCACCACGAAAACACGAGATCTAAAAGGCACGAAATTTATATTATTTCTTTTTCGTGCTTTTGCCCTTTCGTGCTTTAGTGATTCATTAATCTATATTGGTTCGGGCTCGTCCGGGTTAGGAATTTGATCATGGAAACAAAAAGATTAATAATCGTCGCAGTCGGGGGACAGGGAAACCTGCTCGCGTCCAAAGTGCTGGGCGAAGCGGCTTTACGGGCAGAAGTACCGGTACGAATGAGTGAAATTCATGGCATGGCTCAAAGGGGCGGCGTCGTAGAATCTGCAGTTGTCTTTGGCGATGCGGAGAGCACAATCATTTCGGATGGCGAGGCCGATGTGCTGCTCGGATTCGAGCCTTCAGAAACACTGCGACGATTATTAATCTTTTTGTTTCCATGATCAAATTCCTAACCCGGACGAGCCCGAACCAATA